>JBAQNC010000036.1:0-26270 GCA_049303435.1 Parvibaculum sp.
GGTCCCTTTCGGCGGTAAAGGGGCCGCCCGGGGGCGGTCTCGGCGCAGGCGGGGCAAGGTCCGCGTAGAGCAGGCGGGCTTCGGGCGCCGGTCCGCGTCGTGTTCCCGGCGCCAGAACCTTGAGCACGCGAATATGCTCGCCCAACGCGAAAGTCAGGACGTCGTCAGGCTTCACGTTGCGTGAGGGTTTGGCGATGCGTTCGCCATTGACCCGAACCTTGCCGGCGGCAACCAGGTCAGCTGCCTGGGTTCGGCTCTTGATCAGGCGCGTGAACCACAGCCAGCGATCTACACGTTGCTCAAGGGCGGACATGAAATTTGTCGTCACGCATTGACGTTCTACTTGTCCTTGGCGCGTTCTTTCAGCACAGCAAGTGCTGCGAAGGGTGAATCCGGATCGACCTCGCGTTCGCGTCGCGGCGGCGCAGAAGTCCATTCGCGGCGCTCTCCACCTTTGGGCCCGCCTTTGCTCTTGTTCCGGTTATCACGGCCTGGCTTGTTCCGGTTGTCGCGGTTGCCGTCCTTCTGGTCGCCGTTCTTGCCGAAAGCTTCATATTTGCCTTTGTTGCGATCGCGGCGGGCACGCCGTGCGGCATCATCGGGCTTCGCTTCGCCGGTCTCGCCCTCGGCCTTGGGGGATGGAGTGCCGTCCGTTGTGGCCTCGGCTGGTTTGCGGCGTGCGCGACGCGGGCGTTCGGCAGGCTTGTGACGGCGCTGCGGGCGCCAGATTTCAAGCTCGACCAACTCTTCTTCTTCGGTCGTTGCTTTGGCTTCGCTTGCTGGCGCTTCGCTCGTCGTGGGCAGATCTGTCCGAGCCGCAGCTTCAATTTCGATTGTGACGGGCTCAGGGCTCTCTTCGCTTGCGACTTCAGCTACTTGTTCTTCGGCCTGGGCTACGGCTTCATGTGCTTCGTCGGGTTTGGCGGCCTCAGGTGCAGGTGGAGAGTCCTCACTCCGGGATGTCTCGGCGGTCGCTGCGTCACTTGCCTCGGTCGTTTCCGCCTGCCCGCTTGTCACCTTTGCCTCGGACGAAGTGGCTTTTTCGACGATGAATTTTGCAGGTTCTGCGGGCTTTTCTTCGATCTTCGGCGGTTTGACCTTTTCCATTCGCGAGTGGTAGCCGATGCCCTTGAGCAGATTGGCGAATTCTTCGCCCGAACAGCCAACCAGCGACATCATGGCTGGCGTTACAATGAAACCACCATTGTAATGGCGTGCTGCGATGACAGGACGGATGAGATCGGCAATGCGTTCAAGCATGTCGATGCGAACGGCGCGTCCGCCTGAAACGCGAAATCCCAACGCATCGTAAAAGCCTTCAGGGGCAGTGGGGTCGGCGGGGACGGATGTGAGGCCTGGCGTCGGCGGTGGCGGCAGACCTTCAAACGAATCTTCGACATCCTTGCGCGTCAATGACCAGAGGAGCAGCAGGGCATGAGCGGGGGCAGGCTTTAGCAGGGCGGGCATAAAGATCGCGTAACCGCCGAAACGTACGCCATATTTGCGCAGTTGACCGCGGGCGGCCTGATCAAGCGCACGCACGTCTTCGGCCACTACTTCACGATGAAGCGATCCGAAATTTTCAATGAGGCGAAAAGCGATACCGCGCCCCAGGCCTTCAATGTCCTCTGCGTCGCGAAGCGCAACCAGCGGCGCAAGCACCGTTGCAAAATGGGCTTTTGTCCATGCATCAAGCCGGGCCTGAACGTTTTCGCGGCTGACGCCATTGAGCTCCTCGCCGGCGATCAGTTCGACGCGCGGGCTGAGCGGTGTGTCCGAGGCCTTGAGAAAGCCGACCTGATGGCCGTCCCACATCAGATGTCCGTGCTCTGACAAATGGATGTCGGTATCGGGCGCCGCGCACAGCCGGGCGGCACGTGCGGCGACTTCGAGCGCGATCACCGGCTCTGAGGCTGCTCGCAAGACATTCGCGTGCACGCCTTCGGCCTTGAGATCGGGCACGAATACAAATCCCTGCAGGCGGCCGACATATTCGCCCTCCACCAAAACTTCGCCGTCGCTGTTTACCGCCGCCATCAGATCCTCTTTTTGGCGCAGACGTTTCATCAGAACACTCGTGCGACGGTCTATGAACCGTTGCGTCAGGCGCTCGTGTAAAGCGTCAGAAAGCCTATCCTCTATCGCACGCGTGCGCTCTTGCCAATGCACTGGGTCGTGAAGCCAGTCGGCGCGGTTGGAAACATAGGTCCAGGTGCGCACATGAGCAATGCGTTTGGACAATGTATCGATATCGCCTTCAGTGCGATCAAGGCGAGCAAGTTGCCCTTGAAGCCAGCTGGCGTCAATTCGACCGTCTCCTTGCGCCAGAAAGAGATAGAGACGCGTTAGCAGTCCGGCATGCTCGCTGGCCATTGTTTTACGGAAATCGGGGACCTGAGCGACCTCCCAGAGCCTTTTTATGGCCTGTGGCGTGCGCGTAAGGCGGATGACATCTTCGTTTTGCGACATGCGCATCAGCGCATGGAGGTCTTCGCCCGTTCCCGTGCGGACAAGGCCCGGCATATTTGGTGGCACTTCAAGGCTCTTTATGAGCGCCGCAATGGACAAAAATTCCGGGTGCGGGTTGCGCCATTGCAACAGTCTTTCGGCGTCAAATTCGTGATTTTCGACACGATGGATCATTTCATCGCTCAGCATTGCGGCATCGCCCGTGATGCCAAAAGTGCCGTCATTCATGTGCCGACCCGCTCGTCCGGCGATCTGGGCTATTTCGGATACCTTCAGGGGCCGATGTTGCATGCCGTCAAATTTGGTCGTTGAGGCGAAGGCGACATGGTCCACATCCATGTTGAGGCCCATGCCGACTGCATCGGTGGCGACCAGAAAATCGACATCACCCGACTGATAAAGCGCAACCTGCGCATTGCGTGTCCGTGGGCTCAATGCGCCCATCACCACGGCGGCGCCGCCGCGCTGGCGACGGATCAATTCGGCGATGGCATAAACCTGATCGGCAGAAAAGGCGACGATGGCGGAGCGGCGCGGCAGGCGTGTCAGCTTCTTGGAACCTGTCCATGTGAGTTCTGAAAAGCGGGGCCGGTTGACGAAGATCGTGTCGGGGAGAAGTTTCTGGATCAGGCCGCGCACGGTTTCAGAGCCAAGCATCATGGTTTCGCTGAGGCCGCGAGCATGCAGAAGCCTGTCGGTGAAGGTGTGGCCGCGTTCGCGATCGGCAGCGAGCTGGATTTCGTCAATGCAAAGAAATTCGACGGGGCGGTCAAGCGGCATCGCTTCGACCGTACAGATGAAATAACGCGCCCGAGGGGGCATGATCTTTTCTTCACCCGTGATGAGTGCGACGTCGCGAGCGCCTTTTATCTTTACCACGCGGTCATAGATTTCGCGCGCCAGCAGTCTCAGCGGCAGACCGATCATGCCAGAGGAATGCGCCATCATCCGCTCGATAGCGAGATGGGTCTTGCCCGTATTTGTCGGCCCCAGCACCGCAGTGATGCGGGCGGGGCGGGGCTCGTTTTTGAGGGTGTGAATATTCATCGGCTCTTCATGCACATTCGAAGCAAATGGAGCCGGATGCAAGCTGTTCTGCGGTTGTTGAAGACTGTTTGGACGGGGGCGTTTTGGGCGCCATTAGCGGAACGATACCTCTACCATATCTGGTATCCCCTCCCCGCCAGCAAGTGGTTAATGGGGGGCATTGGTGGTTCTGGAATATTAACCGAACGAAGCATGACCGAATCGCTGTTGGGTCGATCTTCGTTTTTCGTTCACGGCTAAATATTGTGGTTTGCGTCAGGGGGGACAGACGAGATGTTAATGTGAGCATCAAGGTCGTCGAATTCCAATCTTGTCTCATACCTTCCATAGTGGCCCGTCTTCTCGATTGCCGGATTGTTGAATCTGGGCCATTGACCTTCGTTTCCTGCGCCTCGTTGTCGGGGCAAACCGGAATCACTCTTGGAGGAGTTGTGCAGCCTGACCCGAAGATCGCGGCTGGAATTTGTCTTCGACGCGACGCATGGGCGCACTTCCCTTGGGGAAGGTCGGAAGACCACTTGTCCGGTTCCTCTTTTGTGAGGCAAGCTGAATTCAGGGATGAATAATTGAACGGCGCAATCAAACCATAACGCGACTATGCGAGCGATCTGTAAGGCGCGTGTGAGGGAGCGGCAAGTTCAGCGACAACAAACGAAGTTGATGAATGTCCTTTGTTTACGGAAAGAACTTTTAAACCGAATTAAAACCTGAAAATCAAAACCGGAAAATGGAGGACGACGTTCATGGATTTCACGATCCCGAAGGACATCTCGGATTATCTCGGCGTGCTGGACGCCTTTATCGAAAAAGAAATCAAGCCGCTTCAGGCGAAGGACGACAATGAGCGTTTCTTCGATCATCGTCGCGAACACGCCCGCACGGATTGGGACAATGAAGGTCTGCCGCGCCATGAGTGGGAAGAATTGCTGGGCCAGATGCGCAAGCTTGCCGATAAGGCAGGCCATTTGCGCTATGGCCTGCCAAAGGAGTTCGGCGGTCACGATGGTACCAATCTCGGCATGGCTGTGATCCGCGAACATCTGGCCGCCAAGGGTCTCGGGCTTCACAACGATCTGCAAAATGAAAGTTCGATCGTCGGCAATTTTCCGACCGTGTTGATGTTTCGTGATTTTGGCACGTCGGCGCAAAAGGAGAAGTTCATCAAGGGGACGCTGGACGGTTCGGTGCGCGTCGCTTTCGGTCTCACGGAACCTGATCACGGGTCGGATGCGACATGGATGGAAACGCGTGCGGTGCGTGAAAAGCGTGACGGCGTTGATGGCTGGCTCATCAATGGCGAAAAGATGTGGAACACGGGTATGCATGTGGCGACACATGACTTCGTCTTTGCGCGCACGTCAGGCAAGGATGGCGATGCGCTGGGCATTACCTGTTTCGTCGTACCTTGCGATGCGCCGGGGGTAAAGATTGAGGAATATCTGTGGACCTTCAACATGCCGACGGATCATCCGCGGGTGTCATTCACAAATGTCTGGGTGCCGGATGGCGAATATCTTGGCGATCCGGATCGTGGGCTCGAACTGGCGCAGCATTTTGTACATGAAAATCGTATCCGTCAGGCGGCCTCGGGTGTCGGCGCCGCGCAATTTTGTGTCGATGAGAGTGTCGCTTACGCCAAAATGCGCAAGCCCTTCGGCAAGCCCCTGTCGTCCAATCAGGCCATCCAGTTCCCGCTTGTCGAGGCGCATACCGAATGTGAGATGGTGCGCAACCTGATCTACAAGACGGCTTGGCAGATGGATCAGATGTCGAAGCCCGATGTCGCCAAATACCTCTCTGACAAGGTTTCCATGTGCAACTACCGTGCAAACCGTCTGGTCTGCCAGGCGGCTGATCTGGCCATGCAGGTGCATGGGGCGATGGGCTATTCGCGGCACAAACAGTTCGAGCATATCTATCGCCATCATCGCCGCTATCGCATCACGGAAGGATCGGAAGAAATCCAGATGCGCAAGGTCGGTGGTCACCTGTTTGGCTATATGGGCGCCAATCGACCGGCCCGCGCAGGGGAATAGGCGTTCGTTCCCTTTTAAATCTAACCCGCCAGTCCTGTCGGATCATTTCGGTCTGACGGGGCTGGCGTTTTTGTTTGTCTGTTGGAGACGGAGTTTGGCCTAGTTGTTGACGGCCATTTTGACAGTCGCGTTTGGACGTAACCTGTTGGACGGCAACTTCACGATGGCGGTTGTTCCCTTGCCCAATTCGCTTTCCAGATAGAACTCGCCCTCGTGGAGTTCGGCCAGCGACTTGGTGATCGAAAGGCCAAGGCCGGTGCCGTCATGTTCGCGCGCGCTTGAATCGTCAACCTGACCAAAGGGCTCCAGCACGGCGTTAAGTTTGTCTGTCGGAATCCCGATCCCGTTGTCGGCTACGCTGATGATGAGAGAACCGTCTCTATCGAGATTGGCGGCAACTGTGATCTTGCCTTCCGGGGGCGTAAATTTCGCCGCATTGGATAACAGGTTCAGCATGATCTGGCGCATGGCGCGTAAATCGCCATAAACGGGCGGCAGATCCTCTGCGGCTTTTAAAATGACCGTGATCTGCTTTTCCGTGGTGCGGGGACGGACGATCTCGATCGACCAGCGCAATACATCGGCCAAGGCAAGGTCGTTTTCCTCAAGTGGGTAACGGCCTGCCTCAATCTTTGAGATGTCGAGAATGTCGTCGATGACATTCAGCAAATGAGCGCCGCTGTCGTTGATGTCCTTAGCGTATTCTGCATAACGTGCGGAGCCGAGGCTGCCGAAGAGTTCGCTTTTCATGATATCGGAAAAGCCGATGATGGCATTGAGCGGTGTGCGTAACTCATGGCTCATATTGGCCAGAAATTTCGATTTGGCGCGATTGGTGAGTTCGGCGGACTGGGTTGCTTCCCGCAAGCTTTGTTCAGCGCGGCGGCGATTGACGGCGATCGAGGCGAGTTGTGCTGCGCCCTTCAGGTATGACTTTTCCCAATCGGTGGGGTGTCGCGGTTCAGCGAGATAAACGGCTATCGCGCCCGCGCCGCCCTTGGGGTCGGTTGCCCGGAAATTCTGCATCCAGAAGGCGCGTACTCCGAATGTCTCGGAGAGGTCGATGACGTCTGGCTGATCCACAAAATCCAGCAGGTCAGGCAGGACGACCAGACTGTCTTCCTGTTTCGTAGCTTCGCCAAAAGGGCCCTCCCGATTTTTTTCCCAGAAAGTAATGACCGCGTCCTTGAAGTGGTCGGGAAAACTCGGGGTCGCGCAGACGGTCAGTTCCAGATTCTCATTAACCAGATAGATGGCGACGTGGGCGGCAGGATTTGCCTCTTCCGCACCTTTCGCGACAAGTTCCATCACCTTGCCGATTGGCGCACCTTTGGCGAGGGCCTCGAGGACACGAAACTGGTTCACGGTTTCCGTCTGGCTACGTTTGCAGTCGGTAACGTCGCGAATGTTGACGACATAGCCGCCAACTGTCGGATTTTTACGCAAATCGGAAATGGATGCTTTGAACCATGAGACTTTTCCGTTTCGTTGGGCCAGATGGAATTCGACCGGTTCGCCATAGGGGGTCTGGTCGCCATGCAGGGTTACTGTTTCCTTGATCTTCTTGATTTCCGTTTCGGGCAGGAATGAAAAAATGGAACGTCCGAGCAAGTCCTCCGGGCGCATGCCGATCGTGCGCACGGAAGGAGAGGCGTAGGTGATGATCGCCTCTTTATCAGTGACGATCACGCTGTCGAAGGCATTGTCCACCAGCGCGCGGAAGCGCTCCTTACGGTCGATGAGTTCTGCGTTAGCTTCTTCGCTGCGTATGCGGGCAGCTTCGGAAATATCGCGCGCGATGGCCAGATCGGTGACCAGCCGTTTATTGCGTAGATTGAGCCGGTATTCATTTTCGAGCGTTTTGCGTGTTTGCGAACCCATTCTTATGAGAAACACGTAGGTCAGCAGAAAGGCGCCGCTGAGCATGGTCATCGTTGGATCGTTGATCCACCAGGCACCGATGATCGCCGCTGAAAAATTGGGTAATGAGCAGGCAAAAAGCGCAACCCGATTTGGGGCCGCAAGGACGGTGGACAAGAGAGCATGTACCACCTGGATCAGGGTGAGGGCCATATTCTGCAAGTGGTTGTCTGGCTGCCAGAAGAGCGGAACCATGCAGATCCAGAGCGTATTCATGCTCAGGTAGCGGATTGCGCTCGCTTTGGTCCAGCTTTCGGCTCTGTCCTGAGCTTGCTTGAAGAAGCGCTGCTGATAGAGCGCATATTCTACCTGCAACCCAAGTGTGGCCAGCCACCAGATCAGAATGATTTCGCGCGGGAATTGGCTCGGCAGTTCAAGGGCAATGAAGCCGCTCAAGGCGGGATAGAGCAATGGGGTGGCCCGAAAGCTCCGCATCACTGATCTCAGCAGATCGAGCGCAATTTTGTCCTGTTCGGTATCCAGTGCCGCCATCGGCTTCTCCCCATCCCGCAGGCGGTCTTTCTCGGCTTTTTCCTTTTTCACCAGTTTCTAGCTGGTTGATCAAAGGCATTCGGGCCGGAGAGACCGTGCCAGATGTGTCCAGAGACCATTCTCAGGGTACGGAGTAAATATTCTCTGAAGCAGGGATCGACAGGTTAAAAATTCGGATCATCCGGACCTGTGTTGATCGTTCCACGTTCAATCACGCGGCGAGAGGCGGTGTAGCAGGCTGCGGTCGTTATTGCGTCCAGGGCCGTCTGGGGTTTCCAATATTGTGGCACCCATTCGTTGGCCATGGCGCGCGCCTCCAGAGTTTCTTCCTGATTGAGGCTTGCCTGGATTTTCGCGCTGATTTTCTCGTCCGGCTGCACGCCGAGCGAGAGGAGTGAAGGGTTCTTTCGATAAAGATAGGCCCATTTTCCGGCCTGGACGACGTCCGGCGCGCTCAGGGTGCCGTTGAGATAGATGTCGGCCAGCGCCTTCTGAGCGTCCGGCCAGCCGGCATTCGCTGCCCGCTTTAACCATTCCATGCCTTGAGAAGCCTTCTTGTTCTTGTTCAAGCATTGCCCAAGCGCTGTCTGGGCGCCCTCATAGCCATGACCGCGGTAGGAATAGCAAGTCAGAACCGAGAGTATTTCCTGGCTACAATCGCCTGAATTGGCAGCGTCCATTGCGTCCGAATAATGCGTACCCGCCGGGTCCAGTTCGCGCGCTGTGGGTATGATCTTGCCGTCATCGCTTCGGCGGTGGCCTTCGCCTCCCATGCCGCAACCGACTAAAAGCAGACTGGCGGCGGCGAGCATGGCGGCAATGCTCGCGTGGCGACCGGCGCGGCATGATTTGATCATCATATCAATGTTTTCCCTCAAAATCGGCGATAGTCCCCGATCATTCTTCAATTTTTTGACGCTGGACGGGCCTGGCGCGTGAATTTGTCGGACATGGTGTTGCGATTTTTCGGTTATCGCAAGCCAAGTTCGATTAATCTTGAGAAATCTTGATCGTAGTGAGCCGTCGACTGCCGCCAGAATGACGTAAGGGAAATGCTGGCCGGTGCATTTGGGGCCCATCTTGTGGCCCGCTCTTGTTTCTGGATGTTTGACCCTTTGGCGTAACTCTTCGATACTCCGCGCGATTTTGGACCCTTGAGGCATCCCCTTTTCGGGTGGGCGCCGCAGAATATCGAACGAGAGAGCTATATGGCCGACAAGAAGAGCGTGCAGGACTGGGAAGCGTCGGTTGAAAAGCAGACGAAAGGTCGAGGTGTATCCTCGCTTGTCTGGAAGACACCCGAAGGCATCGACGTAAAGCCTCTCTATACGGCCGAGGATCTGGAGCGTCTTGCCGCCGAGGGCTACGACGCCAATACGATGCCCGGCTTTGCGCCCTTCACACGCGGGCCACAATCGACGATGTATGCCGGGCGTCCTTGGACCATTCGTCAATATGCCGGTTTCTCTACGGCTGAAGAATCCAACGCCTTCTATCGCCGCAATCTGGTCGGCGGTCAGAAGGGCCTTTCGGTTGCTTTCGATCTTGCGACCCATCGTGGCTATGACAGCGATCACCCGCGAGTAGTCGGCGATGTGGGCAAGGCCGGTGTGGCCATCGATAGCGTCGAGGATATGAAAATCCTGTTCGACCAGATTCCGCTCGACGAGATGTCGGTCTCCATGACGATGAATGGCGCGGTCGTCCCGATCCTGGCCAATTACATTGTTGCTGCCGAAGAGCAGGGCGTCTCCCAGGATAAGCTTGCAGGAACCATTCAGAACGACATTCTGAAAGAGTTCATGGTCCGAAATACCTATATCTATCCGCCAGCGCCCTCCATGAGGATCATTGCGGACATTATCGGCTATTGCTCAAAGCATATGCCGAAGTTCAACACAATTTCGATTTCCGGCTACCACATGCAGGAAGCCGGTGCGACCCAGCTTCAGGAGCTTGCTTTCACAATCGCCGACGGTCGCGAATATGTGCGCGCCGCGTTGAAGGCCGGGCTCGATGTCGATGATTTCGCGCCGCGTCTTTCATTCTTTTTCGCCATCGGCATGAACTTTTTCATGGAAGTTGCCAAGCTGCGCGCCGCCCGTCTGCTCTGGTCGCGGGTGATGACGGAATTCGGCGCAAAGGATCCCAAGTCGCTGATGCTGCGCACGCATTGCCAGACGTCCGGCGTTTCGCTGACCGAGCAGGACCCCTATAACAACGTCATCCGCACGACGATCGAGGCGCTTGCCGCCGTGCTTGGCGGCACCCAGTCGCTGCATACCAATGCGCTTGATGAAGCGATCGCCCTGCCAACGGAATTTTCTGCCCGTATCGCGCGCAACACCCAGCTTGTCCTTCAGCATGAAACCGGCGTTACCAATGTCGTCGATCCGCTTGGTGGCTCTTACTACATTGAGAGTCTGACACATGCTCTGGCGACAGAGGCCTGGAAGTTGATGGAAGAGGTCGAGGAACTCGGCGGCATGACCAAGGCCGTTGAGAGCGGTATGCCCAAGCTTCGCATCGAAGAGGCCGCGGCGCGCAAGCAGGCCCGTATCGACCGTGGTGAGGAAGTCATCGTCGGTGTCAACAAATACAAGCCTGCCAAGGAAGAGCATCTGGATATTCGCGACATCGATAATGATGAAGTGCGCAAGGCCCAGATTGCGCGTCTGAAGAAGATTCGCGAAACCCGCGATGAAGCAAAATGCCGGGCGGCGCTTGATGCGCTCACCGAAGGCGCCAAGGGTGGTGCCAATGTTCTGGCGCTTGCGGTCGACGCTGCGCGTGCCCGCGCCACGGTTGGCGAGATTTCCGATGCTATGGAAAAAGTTTTCGGTCGCCATCGCGCCGAGATCAAATCCATTTCTGGCGTTTACGGGCAGGCCTATGAGGGAGACGCGGGTTTCATGCAGATACAGAAAGAAATTGAAGAGTTCGCTGAAGCAGAAGGCCGTCGTCCCCGCATGCTCGTCGTCAAGATGGGGCAGGATGGTCATGACCGCGGCGCCAAGGTGATTGCGACTGCCTTTGCCGATCTTGGCTTCGACGTCGATGTGGGGCCCTTGTTCCAGACGCCGGAAGAGGCCGCGCGAGACGCCGTCGAGAACGATGTGCATGTCATCGGCATTTCGTCGCTTGCCGCCGGGCACAAGACCCTTGTGCCTGCGCTGGCCGAAGAACTGAAGCGCCAGGGCGCTGGCGATATCCTTATTATTTGTGGTGGTGTTATCCCGCAGCAGGATTATGACTTTTTGAAAAAGGCGGGCGCTGCGGCCATATTTGGTCCGGGAACGAACATTCCGGCAGCAGCATCCGATATTCTCCGGCTTATCCGTGAAAAAAATTCTGCGTCAGTTTGAAACAGAAACATTTGCTTACTGACGAAATGGACTGAAAAAGTGAGGAAACGTCGCATATTTCTGCGACATTTTCGCGCTATGTCATCATTTTGTCTTGCAGGGTTAACGGCGACAACCTAAGTCTCGCCACAATGATCGTCCACAAAACGAGACGGTCAGGTCATGGCTGTATGTGCTCAACGGTCTCCGAGCGCTCTTGATTCCGGTTTTTGAAAACGTGGAACAATTCAGGCTTGGCCATGCATGCGGCATATCTTGAGGAATTGGTGCTCAGGCTAGCGCGGCTGCTCTGAATTTGAAAACGCGGTGAGATCTGACGGAGGTGCTTATGGGCGCCCACGATCATTCTGTGCGTGCAAAGAACGCGCAGCCTGTTGACGAGTCCAATGTTGACGACGCTCAGCGTTCGCCATCAGCGAACGAAGCCTATTACGTTCTTCTGGCGGAGCGGCTGGAGGCCTTGTTGCTGGATATGAAGCAAAATGGCACTCCTGCAAGCGATCCCCTGCTTGTGCGTTTGAGCGACCTGCTGGTTGAAACGCGTCAATTGCTGGGCGGTTCGCGTCAGATCAACGAAAGCGCGGTGTCAGTTCTGGACCGCTAGGGACAGTTCCTTGTCCGGATTGATATCGACAACCTGACGTTCACTCAGATTTTGTAAACGTAACACGGCGCTGCCAAGCGGTGTCGTCAATTCAAATCTGATCGGGATATAGACACGGCCTTCATCGAAGGGTGCGAGCCACACTTTCATGTCGTTGTTCTGGCGCAGCATTTTCGTAAATCGCCGTTTCTTTTCGATGGGCGCGATCGCTTCATATCGGATGCTGCACACAATCGCCTCTACTGGAGTGGCGGCGGAACCTTCGGGCTTGGCTGCATCGGGTACTGACATCTTTTTCGTGCCTAGATAGGCGAGCTTGAGGTTGAAGCGCCGCCTGCCGTCAAACACCGGTATCGTACGCTTGCAGGGATTGGTCGCGCCTGACACCGGAACCAGAAATGCGCTTACCGGGTCTTGCGTGTTGAACTGAAGCGCGGGTTTGACGTCTTTCAGATGGTTAGCGTCATAGGGCGGTGTGGCGCTCAGATGCGGGACGCGATTCTTGGCATAGGTCATGGTCAGAACCCGCGCGTCATCCTTGGTCTTCGTATCAGAAAAAAAGCGCCTTGGTTCGACATGCTCGGCGGCGAACATGCCTTCACTCGTCAGCTTGTAGTCGGCCGGATAGAAACGGGCCGCCAATCCTGCCGTCGTCATCTGTGTCGAGAGATGATAGTCATCACGCTGGATGCGAGCATCGAACTTGCCTTCGACGAACAACAATCCGCCCACATAAATCGTGAAATTGGCCGCTACCTGAGTTGGGGTCATTGCGGTTGGCGGGCCTTGACGCTCCGCGTTCGCCGGAGAGGTCATACCGGTCAGTGCGGCTGCAAGCGCAAGCGTTCCGAGCGCACAGGCAGCGGATTTACGTTTTCCACGGTGCTTGCTCATGTAGGTCACTTGAATTCACCTATTTAGATTAAACGCGTGATCAGCGTCGATTCCGTCTCTCATTTTCATTTAGGTTCAAATTTTGGCTATGCGGCGATTTTCCGCCTCTGGACGGATATGACCCCAACAAGTATGCAACTTTGTGTGCCAATGGAAAAGGAACAAGAGTGCGATGGGGCAGTGGAGGCAGGGATGAGCGGGCGAAGGCTGAACGATCCGGCGGAACTGGCGGTTCGCATCCGGAAGGGTGACCGTACGGCGCTTGCGCGCGGCATTACGCTTGTCGAGAGTTCGCGCACCGATCATCAGGCGCAGGCCCAGGCGCTCCTGACCATGCTTCTGCCCGATGCGGGCGGAGCGGTGCGTCTGGGTCTCTCAGGCGCCCCCGGCGTCGGCAAGTCGACCTTCACAGAGGCTTTTGGTACCTATCTCACAGGGCAGGGGCACAAGGTGGCTGTGCTCGCGGTGGACCCTTCTTCTTCGCTTTCCGGTGGTTCCATTCTTGGCGACAAGACACGCATGGAGCTTCTGGCGCGTGATCCCAACGCATTTATCCGACCTTCCCCTGCGGGCCGCACCCTTGGCGGCGTGGCGCGACGCACGCGCGAAGCCATGCTGCTGACCGAGGCGGCAGGCTTTGATGTGGTGCTGATCGAAACGGTGGGCGTCGGCCAATCGGAAACGGCGGTTGCCGATATGGTGGATATGTTCCTGCTGCTTCTGTCGCCCGGTGGCGGGGACGAATTGCAGGGCATCAAGCGCGGTATTATGGAACTTGCTGATCTGGTGGTGGTGAACAAGGCCGATGGCGACCTTGTGCCCGCCGCCAGGCGGGCCGCGATGGAATACAAGGCCGCTCTCCACCTCATGCGCCCCAAGAGCGCTCACTGGCGGCCCGACGTGCTGCTTGCCTCGGCACTCAAGGGTCAGGGCATTGCGGAGGTCTGGGAGGCGGTCAGCACCTATCACAAGGCGCTTGGCGAGGTCGGTGAGATTGCCAGCCATCGCGCCACGCAGGCTCAGGCGTGGATGTGGACGGAGATTCGCGAGGGGCTTTTGACCTCGCTCAAGGCCAATGACGAAGCTTCCCGCCTTATTCCCGTACTTGAAGCCGAGGTGAAGGCCGGGGAAACCACCCCGACGCTCGCGGCCCAGCGGCTGCTTGCGCTGGTTTTTGGAAAGCCGGTGGGGTGAAACGGTTCGGATTCGGCCTCGACTCCGGCAAAAGGCGCGTTTTTTGGCGTCTTGCGGGGTTCTTGGAGCCGCTTTCCCTTGACGGGCTTAAGCCCGCCTTTTATACGTTCGCGCCTGTGCAGGCTCTCGTCGCTTGCCCCATTTATTTGTTTGTCGGTTCATTTGAGCTGACCCAAGCTGATTGCAAGGAAGTATCCCATGTCGCGTCGTTGCGAACTTACCGGCAAGGCCGTCATGTCTGGCAATAATGTGAGCCATGCAAACCGTCGCACGCGTCGCCGGTTTCTGCCCAATCTTTGCCAGGTGACGTTGATGAGCGATGTGCTTGGCAGCCAGTTCAGCCTGCGTATTTCGGCCCATGCCCTGCGTTCGGTTGAGCATAATGGTGGTCTGGATGCTTTCCTCCTGAAGGCTCGTAAGGATGACCTGTCGCCCCGCGCGCTCAAGCTCAAGAGCAATATCGAGAAAGCCAAGGCAGTGGTGGCCGCCTGATCTGGCGTCAAATGACTTGTTTTCTGATGATTTTTGAAACGGGCGGCCTCAAGGCCGCCCGTTTTGCTTTTCGGCTGCCTTATGCCCGGATAGAGTCGGCTTCTGTTTTGTAAGGGGTTTCGATGCTGGATAAAGGCGTGGAACGGCGGGGGCCGCCAAAACCGGCAAGCGGCGTGTCGCAGGTGCTGTCGACTATTGGCCGTCTGGCCCTTCCTGTCGCCGCGTTGTCGAGCTGTTTCGGCCTCATTGCCCAACTATGGTCGACACCGGCGCGCGATTTCCATTTTCTAATCAAGTTTCACTCCGCGCTCGATCCGATGGATGGTCGATGGCTCAGCTGGGGTGTCGTTCTGGTGCCGCTGGTCTTTTTTATTGTCAATCTGATCAACCGTCGATATGGCTCGGCGCTTGCGCTCTGGGCGGTTGTCATCAGCTGGCTGCTGCTTGGCGGGATTCTTTTCTGGGCGGCGGAACAGGGTATGTTGGTGTCGTTTACCGAGGATGGGGCGATCAAGACGCAGGCGATCAGTTTTGCCGTGGCGCTCCTTGTCGGTGAAATCCTCTGTATCTATTTCTTCGACTGGCTGCGCGGCATCCCGTGGTGGCAGGCCCCTTTTGTAGGGACATTGATTGCGGGACTTGCCTATACGTTTATCTACCATGTGATCGCCTACAGGCTGGACCACGACACGCTTGAGGGCGTCTGGAGCGGCGACATCTGGCCCCGTCTTTTGGCGCTCTCGGCGCTGCAATTGGCGTGGGCGCTTCTACAGCTTCTGCCGACGGCCGCCTTGCGCGGTCTTATTCGGCCGCTGCCGGGCTATGGGGGAGCGTGAGGGTTCCGAGCGATCCTTCCGCAGGCGCCAGCTTCAGGCGGAACATCATCAGATAGGTGTGTTGCAGGACGCTGTAGTTATTGTCGGAGATCAGATAGACGAAGATTTGCCCCTTTTCATCCTGACGAACGGCCAGCCCTTCCATATTGTCGATGGTGTGCTTGTTGTCGGCGCGCAGCAGAAGACGGCCGTCGAGTGTTGCGCCCGGTTTCACGTCGGCTGCGTTGATGAGGCGGAGTTCCATGCCGGGTCCCGCCAGAATGGAGAAGCTGCGTTCCAACAATAGAAAATCGCCATTGGGCAGGCGCGCGATATCGGTGGGTTTGAACGGCGCGTCGAGTCTGGTCGCCAGTCGCTCGATCTTGCGTCCCTCTATGAGGAAGGCTTTGCGATTGCCTTTTGCATTGCGCGCATCTTCTGTGAGCGCGAGCAGGCGCTGATCATCGCCGCCGGTTTCAGGCCCGATCAGCGTCAGAGCTTCGATGCCGCTATTAGCAGGCATCTGGCCAAGGCGGCGTTCTGTGATGATCTGTTTTGGCAGGGCGTCGAAGCCGTTTGCGCCCAGGTCATAGCGCCATATCCGATGGAAATGTTCAAAACTCACATAGGCTTCGCCCTTGGTCGGGTCGCCGCCCGTTGTCGTCAGCCCTTCGGCGTCGCCATAGGGCTTTTTCAGGATCGGCTTGCCCTTGAGGTTCAGCATCGGCGCGATCACGCCGTTGCCCAGACCCGATAGTCGGCCTTTTTCGTCATAGAGGATTTCGGCGCTCAGCCAATGGGCTTCGTCGGAAATGGCGAGCAGTCGCGATCCGTCTGTGCTCACTTCCAATGCCGACCAGCCGCCAAATTTCTTATTGTCCGATGTGAGCTCGATGCCGCCAGCCCATTCAAGCTCGCCAGCGCTCAGATCATTGCGATTGTTCGGGTCCCAGCGGATGGGTTGTGCATCAAGCGTGATGGGCTGGCTTTTGTCGCCAGCGGAATTTACGTCTGATGGTGGTGCTGCCAGCGCAAGCGTGGCCGATAGCGCTGTAACGACAAAGACGAGAAGAACGCGCGTTCTACCGCTCAAAAGCTGACGAATTTTACGCCACTCCATTCATACCTCCCACAGGACGGATTTTGCTCCGTCCGTGGTTTTCTTGCCCATCGTGTTCAATGCGGCGATATCGCACCCCCACGGCCCCGCGCATCATATCGCCCCGCAAACCGATCACAAGTGTCTGGAAAGCAGAATAGTGTTTAACGCACGCCGCGCGCCGCTTTCATGGAGACGCCCTTTTTGGCGCCCGCACCCCGTCGGCCACTGTTTTCATCTTCAAACAGTTCCGCCAGCTTGTCGGTCATCACGCCGCCCAGCTGTTCAGCGTCAACGATCGTCACCGCGCGGCGATAGTAGCGCGTCACGTCATGGCCGATGCCAATGGCGATCAGTTCAACCGGCGAGCGCGTTTCGATCTGTTCGATGACGCTGCGCAGGTGCCGTTCGAGATAGTTGCCGGCATTGACCGACAGCGTGCTGTCGTCGACCGGCGCGCCGTCGGAAATCACCATCAGGATGCGGCGCTGCTCGGGGCGCGCCAGCAGACGGTTATGTGCCCAGATGAGGGCCTCGCCGTCGATATTTTCCTTCAGCAGGCCTTCACGCATCATCAGGCCGAGATTGCGCCTCGCGCGACGCCAGGGGCTGTCGGCAGCCTTGTAGATGATGTGGCGCAGATCGTTGAGGCGTCCGGGCATGGCGGGCTTGCCTTCTGCAAGCCACCGTTCGCGCGACTGTCCGCCTTTCCATTGGCGTGTCGTGAAACCCAGAATTTCGACCTTCACATTGCAGCGCTCCAGCGTGCGGGCAAGAATATCCGCGCACATGGCCGCAACCGTGATCGGGCGTCCGCGCATCGAGCCGGAATTGTCGAGCAGCAGCGTCACCACTGTGTCGCGAAAGTTCATGTCGTGTTCGATCTTGAAGGAAAGCGGATGCATCGGATCGGTGACGACACGCGTCAGGCGTGCGGCGTCGAGCATTCCTTCTTCAAGGTCAAATTCCCAGGTGCGATTCTGCTTGGCAAGCAGGCGGCGCTGCAGACGATTGGCGAGGCGCGAAACGACGCCTTGCATCTGCTGTAATTGCTGATCGAGATATTGGCGAAGTCGTGACAGTTCCTCGAGGTCGCAAAGGTCTTCAGCGGCAATTACCTCATCAAATTGCGAGGCGAAGACCTTGTAGGAAGGTTCGCGGTTGCGATCGTCGGCGGCATTGTTGGGGCGCCAGGGCTGTGTGCCGTCGCTGGCCTCATCCGTCTCGCCGTCCATCGTGTCTTCGTCGCTTTCGACTTCGACGGTCTGTTCGTCGCCTTCCTCGCCTTCGCCCTCGGCATATTCGACCCGCTCGGCGGAAGCGCCGTCTTGCTGTTCGGCCTCGCCAGACTGGCTTTCGTCTGACGACTGGTCGCTGTCGCCTTCTTCATTGTCACTGTCTTCCGACTGGTCATCCTGCGATTGACCAAGTTCGGACCCCATGTCGAGGTCTTTCAGAATGTCGCGCGTGACACGGGCAAAGGCGATCTGGTCTTCGATGATGTCGTGGAGGCGATGCAAATCTGCGCCCGCCTTCTCCTTGATCCAGTCGCGCCAGAGTTCGACCAGTGGGCGGAAAGAGGGCGGCGGGGCTTCGCCCGTCAGTTCCTCGCGCACCATCATGGCGACGGCTTCGGCCAGCGGGGCTTCGTCCTTCGTCTTGATGCGATTGTAGCCGCGCGACAGTCCGCGCTGTTCGAGTGCGGCGGTCAGGTTCTTGCCCATGCCGGCCATCTGGTTTGCGCCGATGGCCTCGCAGCGCGCCTGCTCGATGGTGTCGAAGACGGCGAGTGCGTTGCCGCCTTCGGGCTGGAGCCGCGCGTTGATCTTCTCGTCGTGATGGGCGAGCCGCAGCGCATAGCTGTCGGAGACGCCGCGCACCTGCGCCACTTCTTCGGGCGGAAGCGTCCGGCTCGGCATGGGCAGACGCGCGCGCAAGCCCCTAAGGCCGGGCGGTTCCGTTCCGAAAGTGACGTTCAGCTCAGCATTATCCGCAATCGTGCGCATCGCTGTGGACAGCGCACGCTTGAACGGTTCGACCGGGCCTTCCTTGGTGCTCATTGACGACATGCCCTTCTTCGGCAAAGGGCCCTATCAGGCGACCATCACATTGGCGGCGCTGTCAGGCAGATCTTCGCCAAAGCAACGCTGATAGAATTCGGCAACCGTCGCGCGTTCCAGTTCGTCGCATTTGTTGAGGAATGTGACGCGGAAGGCAAAGCCGACGTCGCCGCCGAAAATCTCGGTGTTTTCGGCCCATGTCAGCACTGTACGCGGGCTCATCACAGTGGAGACATCGCCATTGATGAAGGCCGACCGCGTGAGGTCGGCGACGCGCACCATGGCGGAAATCGTCTTCTTGCCTTCTTCGGTCTGAAAAGACTTGAGCTTGGCGACCATGATGTCGACTTCGGCATCATGCGGCAGATAGTTCAGCGTCGTCACGATGTTCCAACGGTCCATCTGACCCTGGTTGATCTGCTGGGTGCCATGATAGAGGCCTGAGGTATCGCCGAGACCCACCGTGTTTGCCGTCGAGAAGAGGCGGAAGGCAGGATGAGGGCGGATGACGCGGTTCTGGTCGAGAAGCGTCAGCTTGCCCGCGACTTCCAGAATACGCTGGATCACGAACATTACGTCGGGACGACCGGCGTCATATTCGTCGAAGACGAGGGCGACAGGGTGCTGCAAAGCCCAGGGCAGCAGGCCTTCGCGGAATTCGGTCACCTGCTTGCCTTCGCGCAGCACGATCGCGTCCTTGCCGATCAGGTCGATACGGCTGATATGGCTGTCGAGGTTGATGCGGATGCAGGGCCAGTTGAGGCGGGCGGCAACCTGTTCGATATGGGTCGATTTGCCCGTGCCGTGATAACCTTGGACCATGACGCGGCGGTTGTAGGCAAAACCCGCCAGGATTGCCAGCGTGGTGTCGCGGTCGAACAGATAGTCCGGGTCGAGGTCGGGGACATATTCATTGACCTTGCTGAAGGCAGGGACAGTCATATCCACATCAATCTTGAAGACATCACGGACATTTACAGTTGTGTCCGGGCCTTCCACGGAGAGGCTACCTGTTACATCTGAGCTCATCGTACCTGTTTCCAAAGTCGCGCCGCTCTCAATGCGTGGGAGCGGTCAAAATTTCAAGATCGCGTCAAGATCAAGTCATCCGGCGCGCGAGAGAATAGCCGCGAACGGGCGCTCCTCACAGTTTCCAAATGCATATAAATGCAGATTAGCAGAAGCCGCTTTTACGGAGGTAGTCGTAGGCCTGAATGACCTTGCGCAGACGTTCCTCGGCGGATCTGTCGCCACCATTGGCGTCTGGGTGGTGTCGCTTCACAAGTTCCTTATACCGGGACTTAATTTCGATCAAGGTGGCGGTTTCTTCAAGCTCCAGAGTTTGCAAAGCCTGTTGTTGTAATGGCTTGACCTTGGGCCTGCGGGGCGTGTTTTCACCACCTGACGTAGCATCTTCGCCGAAAAGCCCGTAAGTGTCGCGGAAGGCGGCGCCTGCGCGCTTACCTCCCTTGGTGAAGCCCTGGCTATAGTTGGGGGCGGCATTGACGCCCAGACCCCAGGTTGGGCGATGCCCGGTCAGGCCTTCACGCTGGAATTTGGCGACTTCGACCGCCGTCAGGCCTGAGAAGAAGTCGTAATTGGCGTTGAACTCGCGGATATGCTTGGCGCAAAACCAGCGATAATTGGTGTCGCGACCGTTGAGTTGATCGCCGTTGGGCAGGCCAGGGGCGCGGTGCTTGCCTGCTTCCTTGCAGCCATCCCAGTCGCATGGCTTCTGATTGGCGCGGGCTTTCATCGCCTCGCGCGCTTCTTTGGTGCCTTCCAGCCCGCGCTTCTTGCGGGGTGCTATGCGAATGCTGTCGAAAAAATCAGAGGTCAAGGTCAGGTCCGATATTCAAGTGGGCAGGAAGTGCAAATCGGTCTCGCACAGGTTAAGGTCGAACACTATAGCACTAAAAACCTTAAAGGTGTTGCGTGACAGTCGCTGAAATCATCAGGCAGAAGCTGGAAGTCGCATTTCAGCCTCTGGTCCTTGAAATTGAGGATCAATCCCACAAACATCAAGGCCATGCGGGCCATCGTCCGGGCATTGAAACCCATTTCGACGTCAGGATTGTCTCATCCGCATTCGACGGCGTGTTGCGCGTGCAGCGTCATCGCATGGTGACCAATGTGCTGAAAGACGAAATCGGCAATCCGATTCACGCGCTGGCGCTCAAGACCCTGACGCCTGACGAGGCTGCAAAGGCGGCGGCGAATGGCTAGTTCTTGTCCTGTTTGCGTGTGCGGTTTGGCGTCACACGCAAGACGGCAAGCTGGTTGCGTTGACGACGCAGAATTTCGAATTTCGCGCCGTGAAAATTGAATGCCTGCCCCACTTCAGGAATGGCGCGCGCTTCGTGAATGACGAGGCCTGCGATGGTTGTGGCCTCATCGTCGGGCAGTGACCAGTCAAGCGCGCGGTTCAGGTCGCGGATGGGGAGCGAGCCAGTCACGATGACGGAGCCGTCGGCCTGAATGCGGATGCGGGCGCGGTCGATATCATGTTCGTCTGAAATATCGCCGACGATTTCCTCCAGAATATCTTCCAGTGTGATGAGGCCCATCAGCCCGCCATATTCGTCCACCACCAGCGCAAAATGCGTCTTGCGGCGCAGGAAGGCGTTGAGTTGGGCTTGCAGCGGTGTCGTGTCGGGGATGAACCAGGGCTCGGCGGCGACATTCAGTATCTTGATGGCATCGGGTTTCCAGCCGACGCTGGCCATCGCCCGCAGCAAATCCTTGGAGTGCAGCACGCCGACAATGTTGTCCGGCTCGCCCTTCCATAGCGGCATGCGCGTATGTTGGGAAGCGAGGACTTCGGAGACGATTTCTTCATTGCTGCTGGAAGCGTCCAGCATCGTCATGTTCTTGCGGTGAACCATGATGTCGCTGACGTCGAGGTCGGCGAGATCGAGAATGCCGCCCAGCATGTCGCGGTCGCGCTTGATCACCCCGCCTTCGCGGTGATGCAGGTTGATCGCGCCGCGCAGTTCTTCATGCGGTGACAGCACATTGGCTGTCTCGCTGACATCGACCCCGACAATGCGCAGCATGCCACGCACGATCCATTGCACGGTCATGGTGATGGGTGCAAAGACCCAAATGATGACGCGTAGGATTGGCGCGACGGCGAGCGCGAAGCGATCGGTATTGGTAATGGCGTAGGTCTTGGGCATGACTTCGGCAAAAATCACGACGAGGGCCGTCATGACGAGCGTCGCATAGACCACGCCAGCATCGCCGAAGAGTTTCAGGAAGACGCTTGTGGCAAGCGCCGAAGCCAGAATATTGACGAGATTGTTGCCGAGCAAAAGTGCGCCGATCAATCGTTCCAGATCGTCGGTGAGTTTCAGGACGAGCGCGGCGCGCTTGTCTTTTTCTTCTGCAAGCCGGTTCATGCGCGCGCGCGACGCCGCTGTCAGCGCCGTTTCCGAGCCAGAGAAAAATCCCGAGAGCGCGATCAGGATCGCGATCAGTGCGATTGTCAGCCCCAGTCCCAATGTGATCATCAGGCGGCTTCCCTCTGCGACAGCAATTCGCGCAGCGCGGAAGATGCCACGTCAAGCGTGATGAAGGCTTCGCCAATACCGCGCGCCAGAATGAAAGTGAGCTTGCCGTCCACGACCTTCTTGTCCTGGCCCATCAGTGAAATCAGCCCGTCGGCGTCGGGCAGCGGGCCTGCCACATCGGCGAGCTTGTTGGGCAGGCCTGCACGTTCCAGATGGCGATGAACGCGCATGGCGTCCTGACCGGGGCAGAGGCCGAGCTTGACGGAGAGGTCGAAGGCCAGCGCCATGCCGACGGCCACGCCTTCGCCATGCACGAGCTTTTGCGAAAAGCCCGTCGCGGCTTCCAATGCGTGACCGAATGTATGCCCGAGGTTAAGCAGCGCGCGCACATTGCTTTCGCGCTCGTCCATCGCAACGATATGGGCCTTGGCCTCGCAGCTCTTGACGATGGCATGGGTCCGTGCCGCCACGTCGCCTTCCTTTATGGCGTCGAGATTGGCTTCGAGCCAGTCGAAGAAAGGCCGGTCGTTGATGAGGCCGTATTTCACGACTTCGGCGTAGCCCGCCATGAGTTCGCGCATGGGCAGCGTTTCGAGCGCGCCGGTATCGGCGAGCACCAGACGTGGCTGATAGAAGGCGCCGACAAGGTTCTTGCCCTGCGCCGTGTTGATACCCGTCTTGCCGCCGACGGAGGAATCGACCTGGCTCAGCAATGTCGTCGGAATTTGCGCGAAATCGACGCCGCGGCGCACGATGGAGGCGGCAAAGCCTGTGAGATCGCCGATGACGCCGCCGCCCAGTGCGATGACGAGATCGCCGCGCTCGATGCCGATTTCGAGCAGCCATTCGGACACGCGCTGCAATTCGCCAAAGCGTTTGGTTGCCTCGCCTGCGGGCAGGGTCATTGCGTCATGGCGGATGCCTTGTGCTTCAAGGCTTGCTTGAAGCGCAGGCAGATGAATTCTGGCGACCGTTTCGTCGGTGACGATCGCGACGCGCGCGCGGCGAAGAAGAGGCTTCAGGTGTGCGCCGGCGCTCGCAATCAGGCCGGGGCCGACCAGAATGTCATAGCCGCGATCTCCAAGCTCGACGCGGACGGTTCTGACGGCGGATGGAGTATTCATTTTGTCGATTCTTCGCTTCTTTGCGGTTCTGTTTCGGTCGCCGGGGCTTCGCGCCAGGCGTTGAGTTGCGTGATTACATCATCGACCACAATTTCGTGAGGGCCTTCGACACTTTCAATGGTGATATCGGCCGCAGCGTAAATCGGGTAGCGCTCATCGATCAGCCGTTCCATCGTCGCGCGCGGGTCGCCCTGTTTTAGCAGCGGACGGTTGTTGCGACGCGAGACCCGGCGCATCAGCACATCGAGGTCGGCGCGCAGCCAGATAGAGACACCGCGTGCCGCGATATTGGCGCGTGTCGTGGGGTCCATGAAAGCGCCGCCACCGGTCGCCAGCACCTGTGGTCCGTCTTCCAGCAGGCGGGCGATGACGCGGCGCTCGCCTTCGCGAAAGGCGACCTCGCCCCGGCGCTCGAAGATTTCCGGGATGGTCTCGCCTGCCGCCGCCTCGATCTCATGGTCGGCATCGACAAAAGGCAGCCCCAGCTTCTGGGCAATACGTCGGCCCACCGTTGTCTTGCCCGCGCCCATCAGGCCGATCAGCACGATAGAGCGCTCTGGCGAGCGGTCAGGTAAGGGCTGGATGGCTGGCTCGCGGGGGTCTGTCGCGGGCGCCTCGGGCAGGTTTTGGGGCTGACGGGGTGTCTCGGTCATTCTGCTGTTTGGTTGGAGCTCAGGTCTGTCGGGGTCAAATGGCTCATTTCTCCCATTCTCCTATAGCACCGAGGGCACTTTCGCGCCCAAATTTCGCCGCAACCTGCACATAAGTTGGTAATTCAGAAGCGAATTGCAGGGTTATGGGAAAGTCAGATATTATGGTCATTCCCAATATGCCTCAAAAGCGCCCGAAGAATACAGCCTCCAATCAGGGGCCTTACGCTAGGGGAGCAAACGCGTTCCTGTTCGTGAGGAGCCGGGGAGCCAAAGCCGCCGGAGAGCTAAAAGCCGAATGAAAGCCATATCCAGTCTTGTTGCGTTTTTTGTCGTCCTCAGCCTCATTGCGGCGGGAGGGCTTATCTATCTTGGGCAAGCGTCACAGGCACCAACACAGCATGTCGAAAAGGTGCTTCCCGATGACCAGTTTCCGCGTTGATTCTGGCCTTATGAACGGGGCGGCCTTTGCCGCTTTGCTGGCGGTTTTGCTTATAGCTGGTAGCGCGGTCCGAGCGGACACGCTCGGCACCTTGCCGGCAGGCTCTGTCGTCACGCCGGGCACGGTGACGACCACGGGTCCTGACGGAACCGTAACCAGAGAACTGCCGCCTTCAGCGCCGACCGCAGGACAGGACGGCCAGCCGGTTGGCATGCTCAAGGCTGGTCCGCAGCCCATCATGCCGCCCGGCTTTGGCGCCACCTCGGTTGAGACGGGTGATGCGGGCAACGACGCCAATGTGCCCTCGTCGGTCAATGTGCCGTCTTTTCCGGCGGGCAAGGCGACGGACGCGAGTGTGCAACCTCTCAAGACTTTCGAGGCCGTGCCCGGGCGCGCCAATGCCGATGTGGTGATGAGCGCGCTCAGCGGTGTCGATGCGTCTTCGGCTGGCTTGATCTCGGACCGCGACGGCGGGCTGGGTGTTGACATGTGGCGGGGCGCGACACGCGCCGACGTTGATCATTATTTGTCGATCCTGCCCGTCGCCACTTCTTCACCTGTGATCAACGATCTGTCGCGGCGCTTGCTGCTTACCGGTGCGACGCCGCCCGAAGGTCAGGTAAGTGGCACTTCGCTGCTTGCCATTCGCCTCGATCGTCTGATTGCGTCGGGACGTGCCGATCTTGCCGCCGAACTCGGGCGTGGCACGATGGCCGACAAGTCGTCGCCGATCGCCATCGCGCGCGCGCGCGCAGCTCTCGCACTTGCCGACGACAACAGCGCTTGCAGTGAACTTGCCAATCTGCCCGCCGGCAATGATCCTGCCCATGATGAGGCTGATGCGTTCTCGATGCGGCTTTCCGCCTTTTGCCAGATCAGGTCGGGCAAGACGGCCGAGGCCAATGTCACTTTCGATCTGGCGCGCGAAGAAGCTTATGATAACCCGCTTTTCTATTCGCTCGCCTATCAGGCCAATGAGGGTCTGAAGCTGAAGGCGCCCGTGCCTAAATCGCTCGATGCGCTGGATGTACGTTTCTATTCGCTTGCCAAGCGCGTCCTGCCGGACAACGCCGGGGCGATCGTCGTGCCTGCCGTCGTCAAGACATTGGCGCAGGATACGACGCTTGATTCTCAAATTCGTATCGAGGCTGGCGAGCGCGCCGTGCTTTCAGGCGTCATGAAGGGCGATGAACTTGCGCGCCTCTATATGGCGGCCACCTTCAAGCCAGATGAAATCGAAGGCGCGAAGGCGGGGCTCTTTCCCAAGTCGCCGGTCATGCAACGCGCGCTTTTGTTTCAGGCGATCCGCGCTGAAGTCATGCCGACGGATCGTACTGATCTGATGAAGCAGTTTCTGGCGAAGGCCGAAGCGGATGGACTCTATGTCGCTGCTGTCCGGGCATTGATGCCTTCGCTCGTGGCGCTTGTGCCCGGCTCGTTGCTTCAGTTATTTGCGCCGACGGCGACGCGCGCCTTTTTGATGGCCGATGACGTCCCGCATGCCCGGCAATGGCTGGCTCTTGTTGAGCCAAACGACGGGCGCGACTTGCGTGAGTTGTCGACGCTTGTGCGTATTGCCGATCCGGCGGGGTTGAGCCCCATGTCGGATGAAGAGGCGGCCCTGATTGCCGCCGATCTCAAGTCCAATGTCGCCGTGAACCAGAATTTTGCGGCGACTGAAGCGATGATTTACGACGGGTCCGGTATGGTCCTGCCGCAAATTGTACTACAGGCTCTGGTGGACGCGCCTCGTAGCGTGGGTGCGCCGGAGCAGTTGCTCAATCAACTTCACAACGCGGGGCTTCATGGCTCGGTGGGTGAAGTTGTGTTGCTCTCACTTGTTGCAATCGGGCCTGGGGGGCCGGAGCGCGCAGACCGACAAGCAGTTGCGCAAAGCATATCAAGTCTCAGAGCGGTCCATTTCGATGGCGAGGCGCGGCGCCTTGCCCTCGAAGCTTTATTGGGACGTAGTCATGCCGGACGCGGGTGATATCTATGTCAAACAAAATGAATGTTGAAACGGTGCGGGAAACGGGCGTGCAGCCCGGCAAGCAT
>JBAQNC010000037.1:0-10741 GCA_049303435.1 Parvibaculum sp.
GTCACCGGCACATCAGATGTGGACGGCACTTCCGACTGAACGGGCTGCTGAGACGGCGCAATCCGGATCGGTTCTTCGGGGCTTGGCAGCAGATGTTCGGCGTCCTGGCTCGTGGAGCTGTCGTTGGTGCCGGAGATGCGGTCATAGACCGATCGATCCTGATGCGGGATATTGATGCCGCCGGGATTTTCGGGGGCAACCTTGATGGGCGCATTGTCGGCGCGAATGACGGGCGGATTGTCGAGCGCACCCTGCTTCAGGCCCTGTTTATAGGCGAGGAAGACAACGCCCGCGAAAAGGACCAGAAGAGCGATAATCGCCAGAATGACGAGCGGCCGACGACGGCCCTCATCTTCGTCGTCAGTGGCGTCATAGGTGTAGTAATCTTCCTCGTCATCGGCGTAGTCATCGCCGTAGCCGGGTTCCTGTCGTCCACCTTGCGACATCAGCGCATTTCCTCTGCCGGTTCGACGCCCAGAATGCCCAGACCTGCGGCCAATACCAGCGCAGCAGAGCGAATCAGGGCAAGCCTTGCCATGGTAACATCCGGACGGTCCGACACGATAAACCTCAATCCGGCGTCATCCTTGCCCTTGTTCCAGAGGCCGTGGAAAGCGGCGGCGAGATCGTTGAGCGCAAAGGCGATGCGGTGAGGTTCATGGGCCTGGGCTGCCTGTTCTATGGCGCGCGGAAAGGCGCCCATCTGACGCACCAACCCGAGTTCGGCCTCATCAGTCAAAAGGTCCAGTTTTGCCGCCTTGAGCGCTGTGTCGGAAACCTCAAGCCCTTGCTCGGCCGCATTGCGCAACACCGAGCTGATACGCGCATGGGCATATTGAACATAGAAGACAGGATTGTCGCGCGATTGCTCCAGAACCTTTGCGAAGTCGAAATCGAGCGGCGCATCGTTCTTGCGTGTCAGCATCATAAAGCGCACGGCGTCCTTGCCGACTTCCTCCACGACTTCGCGCAGCGTGATGAAGTCGCCTGCCCGCTTCGACATGCGGAAAGGTTCGCCGTTTCGGAACAGACGCACCATCTGACAGACCTTGACGTCAATCTCGGCCTTGTTGTCCGTCACCGCTGCGACAGCGGCCTTGACGCGCTTGATATATCCCGAATGGTCCGCGCCCCAGACATCGATCAGTGTCGTGTAACCGCGATTGAACTTGTCGAAATGATAGGCGATATCCGGCGCAAAATAGGTCCATGAACCATCGGATTTCTTGAGCGCGCGATCCTGGTCGTCGCCGAACAGGGTCGAGCGAAAAAGCGTCTGCGGGCGCTCCTCCCAATCCTCCTGGGCTTCGCCTTTGGGACGTTCGAGTACGCCCGTATAGATCAGGCCTTTCTCATCCAGCAGTTTGAGAACGTCATCAACCGCGCCGCTCTGGTGCAGCGAGCGCTCGGAGAAGAATGTCTCATGCGTGATGCCAAGGAGGGCCAGATCTTCACGGATCAGTTCCATCATCATGGACATGGTGGTCTCGCGCACCAGCGGCAACCAGTCGGCTTCGGGCATTTTCAGAAGCCTGTCGCCAAAGGTCTTCGCCAGACCCTTGCCGACGGGAATGAGGTAGTCGCCGGGATAAAGCCCGTCGGGGATGGTGATCGTCTCGCCCAGCGCCTCGCGATAGCGCATGAAAGCGCTGCGGGACAGGACTTCGATCTGTCCGCCGGCATCGTTGATGTAATATTCGCGGCAGACCGAATAGCCCACCTTTTCCAACAGGTTTGCCAGCGCGTCGCCAAAGACAGCGCCACGAACATGGCCGACATGCATGGGACCGGTCGGGTTGGCGGAGACAAATTCGACATTGACGGCCTTGCCTGCACCCAGATCGCCCGAACCATAATCGACGCCTGCCACGAGCACATCGGTGATGCCGTTGAGCCAGATATCGTTGGACAGTCTCAGATTGATAAAGCCGGGACCGGCGATGGTGACTTCGATAACACCATTTTCGCCTTCGAGCTTCTTTGTCAGTTGCTCGGCAAGCGCACGCGGGTTCATGTCTGCGGACTTCGCCAAGACCATCGCCGCATTGGTCGAAAGATCGCCATGCGAAGGGTCGCGCGGCGGCTCGACCGCGACTCGCGAAAAGTCCAGCCCTGTCGGCAGGACGCCCTGCGAGGTCAGATCGGTCAGGATCGCGTTTACCCGTGTCTCAAAATGTCGAAAAATATTCATTCTGTCCGTCGTTTAGCCTCGTGATGCGGGCGCACTCTAACCGCAGGGCCAGCGGCTTTCCAGTCGCATCTGGAGTTCATTTCCGGCCCGGACCAAGGGAATGCTCGCCTTTGCGCGACAAAATGCGGCTTTCACGCGACACGGGAACGTGGGATGAATCTCCTCATGAACAGTACGGCATATATCGGGAGCAATACCCTTCATGCGATCCGCCTTCAGGCGGTGGGAGCCGTCGCCGCTTTTGCCATGTTCTTCATGTCCGTGGCTCCCCTCATCTACAACCTCGCGCCTGCCCAGGTTCGCGGATTGATGCAGATCACCATTTGCTCAGGCGGCGTCGCCAAGCAGATCACGGTCGATGAGAACGGGAAGCCGGTCAAAGAGGCTCCTGCCAGCAAATATAGCGGCGGTACCTGCGCGCATCACTGTAGCACGCTTGCCTGTCATGCCGTGTCGACAGTGGTTGCGTTCGTGCTGCTGGGTGTGCTGAGAGCCTCGCCGAGCGACACCATGATGCACGGGCTCAATGCGATCTTCTCGCATGCCCGTGGCCCTCCTCAGGCCGACTGACTTTTCATCACGCCCTCGGGTCACTCAGATCGCAAAGTCGATTGTGCTCTTCGATGGCGAATTTGTCGGTCATTCCGGCAATGAAGTCACAGACCCGGCGGGCTGTCTTGACGCCTTTCACGCCGTCACAGCCAACCTGCCACTCCGGCGGCAGCAAGTCAGGTTCTGCATGGAGCAATGCGAACAACTCGGTGACGATGCGCCGCGCCTTGCTCATTGAGCGATTGACGCGGTAGTGACGGTACATGCGTCGGAAGAGAAATTCCTTCAACGTTGCATTGTGTTGCTCCATCTCTGCCGAGAAGCTCACTACAGCTTGGGACATGGCGCGAACATCGCCGACCGATTGCGGCTTTGCCGCTTCGAGGCGCGCACGCGTTTCTGCGATCACATCACCGATCATGCTGCCGATCAGCCGACGCACGGACTCATGAATGACGCGGGTTTCTTCCAGTGTCGGATATTGATCAATCACGCTCTGAAAAGCCTGACCGACATGTGGCAGGGCCAGGAGATCGTCGATGCTGAAGAGCCCGGCGCGAAGGCCATCATCGATATCGTGATTGTTATAGGCAATGTCATCGGCGAGAGCCGCGACCTGGGCTTCCGGCCCGGCAAAGGTCGAAAGTTCGAGATCCTGAATTTCGGCATATTCGGTCAGGGCGCGCGGCAGGTCATTGACGTCGGTGTCTTCGGTAATCACCGGTCCATTGTGCTTGACCAGACCTTCAAGCGTTTCCCATGAGAGATTTAACCCGTCGAATTGGGCATAGCGGTGTTCGAGTTTTGTGACGATACGCAACGTCTGGGCATTATGGTCGAAGCCCAGATAGTCCTTCATGCAAGCGTCGAGCGCGTCCTCCCCTGCATGGCCAAATGGCGTGTGACCCAGATCATGCGCCAGCGCGAGCGTCTCGGCGAGGTCTTCGTCCAGCCCCAGAACGCGGCTGATGGAACGCGCAATCTGGGCGACTTCGAGCGAATGACTGAGTCGGGTCCGGTAGTTGTCGCCTTCGTGATAGACGAAGACCTGAGTCTTGTATTTGAGCCGCCGGAAGGCGCCGGAATGGATGATGCGGTCCCGGTCGCGCTGAAAGGCTGTACGGGTGGCGCTTTCAGGCTCTTCAAAGAGCCTGCCGCGACTCGCCTCGGCTTTCGTCGCAAAAATGGCTGAAGCGGCGGGATTTGACTGGGACAAGGCGGCCTCTTTGAGTATCTGGATTTGAAATGCGGGGTGCGGATACCTAAATCAGTGCTAGGCTATAATGAGAATGGTTCTAGAATGCCAGATGCCCCGTTGAACAAGGTAACCCGAAATGAGCGAAACCATCACAGACACGATGCCGGGCACAGGTCACCCTATCACCATCAGCGATCGGGCCGCCAAGCGCGTGGCCGATATACTGAGCGGCGAAGATGACGGTGTCGTGTTGCGTGTGTCGGTGTCCGGCGGTGGCTGCTCCGGTTTTCAATACGGATTTTCGCTGGACGATACGCGCAGCAATGATGACCTCGTGCTTGAAAAAGCAGGCGCGACCGTCCTGATTGACCCGGTATCGGTGACGTATCTGGAAGGGTCGGAAATCGACTTTGTGGACGATCTCATCGGATCGGCCTTCAAGATCAACAACCCGAACGCCACCGCCTCCTGTGGATGCGGAACGTCGTTTTCAGTCTGACCTCTCAGTCCGACGCTGCCTCAGAAGAGATTGGCGCCGGGACCGAAAGTGTAGGAGGCATAACCGCCCATTGACGCCAGCGGCGACAGCACGAGAAGCACCATGGCGCTCTTGTCGCGAATCATCACACCCACAATCGATGCGAAAATCGCGATGGCCGGTAGCCAGATGCCAAGCAGCGAAATGACCCAATAGGCAATCATTTCATCGCTGTTGGTCACCAGCAGACCCTGAACGATGATCATGCCTTGCACCAGCGCAATGAAGCCGCCGAGCACCCCCACAATGCAGAGCAGGCAACGCTGTGAAAGATTTGCTGGCGCGATGTATTTCTGCGCCTGATTACGAACGTGCATACGTCCAGCTGTTCTAATATCCATTTGTACTCCCTCCCCAGAGCGAACAAATATGAATAACCACATGCTGACCTGCGTCGACGCCGGGGTCAAATCCATTCTGACATCATGGATATCTCTTTGATTGATCATGCTATAATTAGAAACTAGCCGGATCCTGCCAAATAGCGCGGAAAACCTATGAAAATTGCCTCCTTCAACGTCAATTCGCTGAAAGCCCGACTCGAAAACCTGAAAGACTGGCTCAAGGATGCCGAGCCGGATGTGGTCTGCCTTCAGGAAACGAAGTCCACCGATGAGACCTTTCCGCGCGGCGACCTGGAGGAACTTGGCTACAACCTGGCAATCCACGGTCAGAAAACCTACAACGGCGTCGCCATCCTCTCGAAATTTCCGCTGGAGGATGTGCAGATCGGCTTGCCGGGCGACGATAGTGACGACCATGCGCGCTATATCGAAGCCGTCATTCCAGCGGGAGACACTGTGCTTCGCGTCGCCTCTATCTATCTGCCCAATGGCAACCCCATCGGCACCGACAAATTCACCTACAAGCTCGACTGGATGGACAGGCTGAAGGCGCGCGCAGAGGAATTGCTTTCATATGAGGAAGCGCTGGTTCTCGCAGGCGACTACAATGTCATTCCGACAGCGGACGATGTCTATGACCCCAAGGCCTGGGAGGGCGATGCGCTGTTCCAGCCGGAGAGCCGCGCCAAGCTCCGCGAGATCATCAATCTCGGCTTCACGGACGCTTTCCGCGCCTGTCATACAGAGCCTCATCGTTATACATTCTGGGATTATCAGGCTGGTCGTTGGCAAAAGGGTCAGGGCATCCGGATCGATCATCTGCTGCTTTCGCCGCAAGCTGCCGACCGTCTTGTGGCCTGCGACATTGACGAGGAGCCTCGCGGTCGCGAAAAGCCTTCCGATCACACACCTATCTGGGCCGAGCTTGAATTCTAGCCGCCGAACGGCTGGCCCTCCGGCATGATCCGCACCCCCTTGCGGAGATGCCTGTAAGGAAGCTTCGTCAGGTCGGCGATATTCGGTCCCGGACTTTCGACGATCAGGACTTCGCGCGCCATCGGCTCAAAGTCGGCGCGGAAATGCACAGAGCTTTTGACAACTATGATGTTGCGCGAGGAAAGGTCGACGCCCGTGTGGCGCAGCATTTCCCGATCGGCGCATTGCGCCTTGCGTGAAGCCACGACGACTTCCACACCGCCGATGCGAAGCCGGACGGTCTGGCCAAGCGACATCTGCGAGCCGCCATAAAATGGTCCGGTCGCCATGAACTTTCCGTCTGTGATTTTCACGACCTCGAATTCGGCTTCGATTGGCGCTTCATCCGCTCCACCGGTTTTTGCGCCGAGCGACAGGCGCACCCGAGCGCCCTCGCCTGCCTCGGCAGCTTTCGCGACGGCGGCCGGATCGTAAAGCACGCCAAGCAAGGCGCGTTGGGCGTCCTGCGCGATCAGCTCGCGCAATATGCCGACCGTATCGCCATTGCCGCCTGCGCCGGGGTTGTCCTGCGTATCGGCAAAAATGATAGGCTTTCCGAAATCGTCATTGGCCATTGCATAGGCAATGGCGTCGCCTGGCGACCACAGTCTCTCGCGGAACAGTTTTTCGCTGTCGATCATCCTTTGAGCGATCCTGTCGGCGGCTTCAGCTGCCGCCGCTTCCGTGTCGCCATAGGCAATGACTGACGCACCGCAACCGACGATGTCAGCGGGGGGGAAGCCTGTCGCCAGCGAGATCGTACTGACCTTGCCATTGCCGAGCAACTCGCCGTCGAGCGAGGCCACCTCCTGATAGATCGAGGCCGCAGGCTCGCTCATGGTACATTGTGCGGTCAGCGGAATGAGATAGTCCAATTGCCGAAAGGCCTTCGCCTGTCTCGGGAGACCGTTGAAAATGGCGTCAAGGTGCGCGGCGGCGCGCGCGCCGGTTTCCGCCATGTCCACATGCGGATAGGTGCGATAGACGACCAGCGCATCGGACAAGGCAACCATTCGCTCGGTGATGTTGGCGTGAAGATCGAGGCTCACGACGAAAGGCGTTTCGTCGCCGATGAGATTGCGCACGCGGGCGATGATTTCACCCTCTCCGTCGCCGAGATGTTCGCAGACCATGGCGCCGTGAAGATCGAGATAAACTGCATCGACGGGCCCCAGCGCCCTCAAGGCCTCGATCATCGCGCCTGTGATGCGCTCAAAGGCGTCTTCCGTCACATGGGCCGACGGCGTTGCATGGCACCAGACAAGCGGTTTCAACTGATGGCCGGATTTTTCGGCCGCTTCGATGAAGCCCGCGATGGGTATATTCATCTTCCTGAAAGCACCAATGAGGTTGGGCCCGGATTGAAGGGAAGGCCAGGAATCCGCCTGCTCAAAGGCCTCATAGTCGGCCATCGTGGGCGCAAAGGTATTCGTCTCGTGCTGAAATCCGCCGATGGCAACTCGCATCTTCAACTCCACATGGGGCCGGTCGGAACAAGCCTATTGAGCGATAAATTCGGCCGCCCATTTGTCGGCTTCCGATTGGGCGGCTTCCTTTTCGCCTGACTTCATGCGCTTGCTGTATTTATCCATTGCCGCATTGACCTGTTTGCCCTGTTCGGGATCTGCGAAACGACTGGCCAGTTCGACAAAGCTCCAACCCTTGACGCGGTCGACCAACACGCTCTCGCCCTCAAAATGGATTTTTGCAATCTCCACCATGGCGGGGGAATATTTCTTCTTGGCGGCCAACAGTAGCCAGCGCAGGGCCTCGCTGCGTTCGACGGGAACGCCAAGGCCTCGACGGTACATGTCCGCCAGATAATATTGCGAAGGTGGCCAGGCCTGCAGCGCACCCTTTTCAAAATATTTGATCGCCTTGTCATAGTTCTTCTTGATGCCGAGGCTCTTGTCGCCGTCTCGGTAGATCAACCCCACCTTGACGCCAGCCACAGCCTGTCCTTCATCCGCCGCGCGTTCATAATAATGGAACGCCAGCGACGGTGATCTTTCGACGCCACGCCCCTGATCATAGAGTTCACCGAGCAGATAGGAGGCCAGAGGGTGCCCACCAGCGGACGCCGTCGTCCAATCGGTCACGGCCGTCGCTATGTCGCCGGTCCGGTAGGCCTCGATCCCGTTCTCGAATGCGACATTGGCTTTTGATGTCGGCGCTGCGCTCAACGGTCCGCTAATTCCCATAAGAAAGGCGACTGCCGTGACGACCAGGCGCGAGAAAAAACGCAAATTCATCAACTAACTCCAATTTGCACGCAACGGCTTTGCATAGTGCCACAAGTTTCGGCCAATCGCAGGGTCTGATTGACCTTTGGGGCTCCCTTGAGCCAACATTGGGGCAATCCGGCAATAACTCAAAATGAAACCGGCTTTAGGGAGAATAGAACATGAAAGCGGCTGTATTACGTCAGGTGGGAACGCCACTTACGATTGAAGATGTCCAGATCAACAAACCCGGTCCCCATGAGGTGCTGATCCGCACCATGGCGGCAGGCGTCTGCCATTCCGACCTTCATTTCTATGAAGGTTCCTATCCCTACCCCCTGCCTGCCGTGCTGGGCCACGAATCCGCCGGCATTGTCGAGCAGGTCGGATCGGAGGTTCGCACCGTTAAGCCGGGCGACCATGTCATCACCTGTCTGTCGGCCTATTGCGGCCATTGCGAACATTGTCTCACGGGGCACATGTCGCGCTGCGTCAGCCCGGAAACAAAGCGCGAAGCCGACGAAGAGCCGCGCCTTGGCGCCGCTTCCAGCACGATGAACCAGTTCCTCAATCTCTCGTCCTTTGCTGAGATGATGCTGATCCATGAACATGCCTGCGTCTCGATCCGCAAGGACATGCCCTTCGATCGTGCGGCGCTGATCGGCTGCTCGGTCACGACAGGCGTTGGCGCTGTCATTCATACCTCCACCGTTCGTCCCGGTGAAACCGTGGCGGTCATCGGCTGCGGCGGCGTCGGTCTTGCTGCGATCAATGGCGCGGCCATCGCAGGTGCGGGCCGCATCATCGCCATCGATACGCAAGGCTCAAAGCTCAACCTTGCCAAGGAATTTGGCGCGACCGATGTCGTCAACGCCAAGGACGGCGATCCGGTCAAGCAGGTCATGGACCTCACCAATGGCGGCGTGCATCACTCTTTCGAAGCGATTGGTCTCAAGCAGACTGCCGAACAGGCCTTCAAGATGCTTGGTCGTGGCGGTACGGCCAACATCATCGGCATGATCCCCGTCGGCGTGAATATCGAACTTCACGGTGCGGATTTCCTTGGCGAGAAGAAAATCCAGGGCTCGCTCATGGGGTCCAACCGCTTCCCGGTCGACATGCCGCGATTTGTCGATTTCTACATGAACGGCAAGCTCAAACTCGATCAGATGATCTCACGACGGATCAAGCTCGATCAAGTCAATGAAGCCTTCGACGAGTTGAAAAAGGGCGAATTGGCGCGCTCCGTGATCGTTTTCGATCATTGAAACGGCGCTGAACAGAAAAAAGAAAAGGCGGCTCATCTCTGAGCCGCCTTTTTGTTCCTCCAGAAGGAAAATGGCTAAGCCGCCCCTTCGAGCATCTTTACCGCGACCGTAAGCTTGGTCATTGCAGCTTCCGCATCTTGTTTACGCTCTCGCTGTTCCTCTACGACCTGCTCAGGCGCAGAGGCAAGAAACTTCTCGTTGCCAAGTTTGGCGTCGATCTTCTTGATCTCGTCTTCGAGCTTTCCGAGTTCCTTCTTGAGGCGGATCGTTTCCGCCTTGAGGTCGACAACGTCCGAGACGGGTAGCAGGACGGTTGCCTCGTCCAGCACCATCTGCAGCGCGCCTGTAGGCACCGTGTCGCTCGGTTCGGCAGAACTGAGACGCGCGAGACGCAGGATCAGATTCTCGTGGCGATTGAGGCGTGCGAGATTTTCAGCGCTCGCGCCCTTGATCATCATCGGGATTTTTGCGCCGGCGGGCACATTCATTTCCGCGCGCACGGAGCGAATTTCGGAAATGAGGCGGATAACCCACCCCAATTCCGCGTCGGCGTCCGCATCTCCCAGACCTTCGAGCGTGGGCCAGGGCGCGACCGCGAGAAGCGTTTCGCGCGCCGGGCCTGCCGTTGTCGCCCAGAGTTCTTCCGTCATGAAGGGCATGATGGGATGCAGCATCAGCAGGATCTGATCGAGAACCCAGGCCGCCGTCGCGCGCGTTTCGGCCTTGGCGACTTCGTCGTCCCCCATCATGATTGGCTTGATGAGTTCCAGATACCAGTCGCAGAAAATATTCCAGACGAAACGATAGGCCGTACCTGCCGCTTCGTTGAAGCGATAGGTTTCGATCTCGCCGGTTATCGCGGCGGCGGCGCGGGCCACCTCACCGACGATCCATTTGTTGACGTTCTGCTTGAGCGCCTTGGGATCATAGTCCTCGACACGGGCGCATTCGTTCATTTCGCAGAAACGCGCGGCGTTCCAGAGCTTGGTGCCGAAGTTGCGGTAACCTTCGACGCGGTTGGTCGCAAGCTTGATGTCGCGTCCCTGTGCCGCCATGGCTGTCAGCGTGAAGCGCAGGGCGTCTGCGCCATATTGATCGATCAGTTGTAGCGGGTCGATGACATTGCCCTTGGTCTTGGACATCTTCTGGCCACGTTCGTCGCGCACCAAGGCATGGATGTAAACATCCTTGAACGGCACTTCCTGCTTGAAGTGCAGGCCCATCATCATCATGCGGGCGATCCAGAAGAAAATGATGTCGAAACCTGTGACGACAACACTGGTCGGATAGTAGCGCGCAAGCTCGGGCGTCTCGTCGGGCCAGCCCAGTGTCGAGAAGGGCCAGAGGCCGGATGAGAACCAGGTGTCGAGCACGTCTTCGTCACGATATATTTTGATCGGTTCTTCTACCCAACCACTTTCCCAGCTATTCGCCGCCGCTTTTATGTCAGTAA
>JBAQNC010000038.1:0-8842 GCA_049303435.1 Parvibaculum sp.
ATTCAAGGGCACGGGTAACTCCGAAATCGTGCTCGACCGCAAGATCGCCGACAAGCGCGTCTTCCCGGCCATGGATATTCTCAAGTCCGGCACCCGTAAGGAAGAGCTGCTGGTCGACAAGGCGACGTTGCAGAAAATGTATGTGCTGCGGCGTATCCTCAATCCGATGGGCACGGTCGATGCGGTCGAGTTCCTGCTCGACAAGCTCAAACAGACCAAGAGTAACAGCGAGTTCTTCGACTCGATGAATACCTGATCAGAAATACCGGAACCGGCGGCGCCTTGGCATCGCCGGTTTTTTTATCGACTGTTTGCTTTGGAGAGGAACAATCCGCTCGAGAGGTGGATTGAGGTTTGGGGAAACCGGTGGGCACAGACGCGTTCGAATATAATCGCAGCAGTTGGGTATTGCCGTCCTTGTCATGGTCGGCGGTGATGAAAGCGCGGGCGCGCATTGGTCGGGGCGACGAGGACGTGCCGACGCATGTGCCGGGGCCACAGGGCGATATCGAACTTCATTCTCTGAGCCGACAGATGTTCAGCTGGTGGCTGAATGCCTGTGGCGATCGGGCCATGCCGGATGCGGAGGATGTGAGCCCCAAGGAGCTTGTCGAATTATTGCCTTATGTTCGCCTCCTGCAATGGAGTGAAGAGGGCGATCTCGTTCACAGGATTTTCGGTGGCGCGCTGGTCGCAAGCACGGGAATCGATCTGACGGGTCACTCTGTCTTTCTGGTCGATGACTATCCAGAAAGAGCGAATGACATGGCGCGGCTGAAGATGATCCATGAGCACCCTTGCGGGCTTTTGATGCATCGTGATTATGTGACGCCCGATGGGTCGGTTTGCAGTTGCCAGTTCGTCAACTTTCCCATCTCGGGGGGCAAGGACGGGAGGGGCCGGATTATCGGCACCATCGTGCCGTGCGAACCGATCGATGAAAACAAGCTGAAATTCAATGTGACCGGCGCGCCCGTGCTGCGGCGCGCGGCCTTTATCGATATCGGGTTCGGGTTGCCTGACGCTGCGGCGGCGCTGAGCGTCTGATTTCAGGTCTTGTTTTGATCAGCAAGCGGACGTTGTCGTTGAAACAACGTCCGCTTCCATTGTCAGGGCACCAATATGGTTGCGCCGGTAGTCTTGCGGCCTTCGAGATCCTTATGCGCCTGGGCGGCGTCGGCGAGCTTGTAGCGCTGGCCGATCTCGATTTTCACATGCCCGGTTGCGACGACGTCGAAGAGGTCCTTTGCGACCATCTGAAAGTCGGCGTCGGTGGCGGTGTAATGGAACATGGTGGGGCGCGTCACATAGAGCGAGCCCTTGGCGGCGAGAATGCCGAGGTTGACGTCCGTTACAGGCCCGGAGGCATTGCCGAAGCTGGCGAGAAGGCCGCGGGGCGCCAAACAATCCAGCGACATGACGAATGTGTCCTTGCCGACGCCGTCATAGACGACGGGGAGCATCTTGCCGCCGGTGATTTCACGCACGCGGGCGGGCACGTCTTCGGTGCGATAGTTCAACACATGATCGCAGCCATGCGCCTTGGCGATGGCGGCTTTTTCGTCCGAGCCGACCGTGCCGATGACGGTGGCGCCGAGGTGCTTTGCCCATTGCGTGGCGAGGAGGCCGACGCCGCCGGCAGCCGCGTGCCAGAGGATGGTGTCGCCGGGTTTGACGACATAGGTCTGGCGCAGCAGGAACTGGGCGGTCATGCCTTTCAGCATCATGGCGGCGGCGGCTTCATCGGCGACGCCGTCTGGAATTTTTACCGCGCGGGCGGCGGCGACGTTGTTGGCTTCAGCATATGCGCCGATGGGGCCGGAGCCATAGGCGACGCGATCGCCGAGTTTGAGCCCCGTGACGCCTTCGCCGAGCGCTTCGACCGTGCCAGCGGCTTCCATGCCGAGGCCGGAGGGAAGCTTGACCGGGTAGAGACCCGAGCGGTGATAGGTGTCGATGAAATTGATGCCGATGGCGGTGTGGCGCACCGTGATCTCGCCGGGCTTGGGCGCGCGCAACTCGATGTCGCGGAACGCCATGACCTCGGGCCCGCCCTGCTTGTCGATCTGGATTGCCTTGATGGTCATGGGTTTGTTCCTTCCTGAGATATTTTCTAGCGCCGGGTGAGGGCGAGGCCGATGCCTGTGGCGGAAAGCACGATGCCTGTGGCGCGATTGCGGATGATCTGGGCGCGGCGACCTTTCAGATAGGGCGCGAGGTGGCCTGCGGCAATGGCGTATGCGCCATCGGAGACGATGCTGATCGTAATGAAGCTCACCGCCAGCAGGATGAATTGCGGCAGCGCGGCGTGATGCGGATCGATGAACTGGGGGAAGAAGGCGGCGTAGAAGACCAGCGTCTTGGGGTTTGTGAGCGAGATCAGCAACCCGCGTCGATAGAGGACGGCGGGGCCAAGATGCGTGCGGCGGGGCGTTGTTTCGTCATGGGCGTCGATGGGCGTGCGCCAGGCCTGGACGCCGAGCCAGACGAGATAGAGCGCGCCGATGAACTTGAGCCAGTGGGCGTCTCGTCCCAAAGCCGCGAGAAGCGGCGCGAGGCCGGCGACGACCAGCAGCATGTGGATGGTGAGCGCCGTCGTCGATCCGGCAAGACCGGTGAGGGCGGCGCGGGGACCTTGCGCGATGCCGGTCGCCACCAGAAAGGTGACGACCGGGCCGGGCACGATGCAAAGCACCGCCGTGGCGGCGACGAAGGCGAGATAGAGAGAGGTCGGCGGCATGGGTGCGGTTCCGGAACTGGTTCAGGATTTCTCAGTTGCGGCACCCGGATGCGAGCCCGCGCGCTGGGGCAGGAGCCAGATGCAACCGATGATAAAGAGGGTCAGCACAAGCGAGGCAAGCGGACGGCTGAGGGCAAGGCCACCGTCGGCGAGCGGCTTGTCGAGGAGGTCGCCGACGGTTGCGCCGAGCGGTCGGGTGAGAATGAAGGCGGCCCAGAAGAGCGTCACATGGGAGACCTTTGTCCGGTAATAGAGGAAGGTGACGACGGCGAGGGCTGCGCCGAAAACGAGGGCGCCGCCGCCATAGCCAAGACCTGTGTCGTCCGCCATCCAGTCGCCCAGCGCCGTGCCCAGCGTCTGGGAGAAGGTGATGGTCAACCAGTAGAAAGCCTCCGCCTTGGGGGTCGAGACTGTGTTGACCGAGATGGTGCCGAGCGAGCGGTGCCAGAACCAGAGTGACAGGACGACGGAGATGAGAAGCAGGGTCGAGCCGCCGAGGTAGCCGATGCCGAGAGAGCGGTCGGCGAAGTCGGCGAGCGTCGTGCCCGCCGTGGTCGAGGCGACGATGGTCGCCCAATAGATGACGGGGTGAAATTTCTCCGCCCTGATCTGGACCACGACGAGGGCGACAAGGAGCGTGGCGAAAATGGCGGTGCCGATCAGGTAGCCGAGACCCATCGACATGGTGACAGTGTCACCGGCCGTTTCGCCGAGTGTCGTCGCCGCGATCTTGATGATCCAGAAGACAAGCGTGACTTCCGGCACCTTGCTCATGACGTGCTTGGTGGTGTCGTTCATGTGTTGGGCCTTCGGCTGATGTGCGGGGGGAGGCAATATGCGAGAGGCAGTGGCTCCGGCGTATCAGGCGAGGTGCTTCTTGAAGAATGCCAGCGTGCGTTCATTTGCGTCGGTTGCGGCCTGCTTGTCGTAATGCGCGCCGCCGACACGGGCGAAGGCGTGATCACAATCCGGGTACTGATGAATGGTGACATGGGGATTACCCTTGAGGCCCTCGATGACCTGGGCCTGGGCTTCGGGCGGCACGAATTCGTCCTTGCCGGCGATGTGGAGCATCAGGGGCTTCTTGATGCCTTCGGCCTCGTCGAGGCGCGCCTGGATGTTGACGCCGTAAAAGCCGACTGACGCATCGCTGTCGGTGTGGCAGGCGGTGAGATAGGCCATCAGGCCGCCGAGGCAATAGCCGACCGCGCCGACCTTGCCGGTGGTCAGCGGACGCAGGGCCTTGATCGTGGCCTTGACGTCGATGATGCCTTTTTCGGGATCGAACTTGCCGAAGAGGTCGAAGGCTTTCTTCCACTCTTCTTCCGAGCGGTCGGTGATGTCGACGCCGGGTTCGATGCGCCAGAAGAGATCGGGGCAGAGCGCGACGTACCCTTCAGCGGCCAGATCGTCGGCGATGTCGCGCATGACCTTGTTGACGCCGAAAATTTCCTGAATGACGACGATTCCTGGCTTTGGGCCGGAACCCTTGCCCGATGCGGGGGTGGCGAGATAGCCGGAAAAGCTGCCGTCGGGGCCTTCGATGGTGATTGTCTTGCCGGTCATTGGGGGGTCCTCCTCGCGAAACATAAACGATGTTGCGGGGGACTTTAGCGGCGCAAGGGCTGCGACGCGATACCGGATTGGAAAGATTAAAGATTTTAGAGGGACGGGAGGCGACAGCCCTTTGGCCGTAAGGCCCTTGGGGGGAGGGGGTCTGTCGCCTCGACCGTTTACCGCGATGCCCCGAAGGGCATCAGGCGGTTCGAGAATTGATCAGGCTGCGCAGGGCAGGACGCCTGTTTCGGCATGGGCCCGGTCGCGCTGCGAGGCGCGGGCGGGCGTCTGCTGGTTGGCAGGCGTCAGGGTTGCGAACGGGGCGAAAGCCGCGTTCAAGGCGTCGATATAGGAGCGGGCATAAAAGCCGATCGTGTTCATTTTAGTCACCAGTGTTAAACTCTGACCGGGAGATATGCGCCTTATAGAGCCTTTTCAAATGATGACTTTTCACATCTGTTGTGAGAATATCTAACATATGAGCATTCGCCGACTGCCTCCGCTGAGGGCCCTCAGGGCCTTCGAAGCCGCAGCGCGCCACGGAAATTTCTCCCGCGCGGCCGACGAACTGCATGTAACCCATGCCGCAATCAGCCATCAGGTGAAGGCGCTGGAGGAGGAAGCGGGGGTTGCGCTATTTCACCGCACGGGCCGCGCGGTGGAGCTGACCGACGTAGGCCGGGCCTTGTTACCTGTGCTGACGCTCGCCTTCGACCAGATGGCCGACGGCTGGGCGCAGGTGCGCGGCGAGACGGGCGGGCCGGTGACGGTTTCGGTCGAGCCGTCATTTGCGGCGCGCTGGCTGGTGCTCAGGCTCGGGCGCTTCAGTCGGGCGCATGCCGATATCCAGCTGCGGCTCGTGCCTTCGTCGGAAATCACGGACTTCGAGCGCGAGGACGTCGATATCGGCATTCGCTACGGGCTGGGCGGCTGGGAGGGGGTCGTTTGCGAGCGGCTATTCGAGGCGACCGTCTATCCCGTCTGCGCGCCGGACTTTCTGAAATGGGCGAGCGATATCGGGAGGCCGCTCAATACGCCCGCCGATCTGCGTTATCACACGCTGCTGCATGAAGAGACGGTGCAGCACTGGCAGGACTGGCTGGAGGCGGCGGGGGTGGAGCTGGAACCCTGGACGGCGCGGGGCCCTCTGTTCGCCGAAGCCTCGCTGGCGTTACAGGCGGCAGCCGCCGCGCAGGGCGTGGCGCTGGGCAATGATCCGCTGGCGATGAGCGATCTCACCGAAGGACGGCTGGTGCGGCTCTTCGATCTGGAAACGCCGGACGAGGAAGCCTATTGGCTCGTTTACCCTGAACGTAGCGCGCGCAAGTCCAAGGTGCAGGCCTTCCGCAACTGGATCCGCGAGGAGGCGAGCCTGCCCGTGACGGAAATCGGGGCGGGCGGGGTGACGCGGCTCAGGCCGCCGCCGTCTCCGGCAGAGGGGGCGTGAGGTCGAGTGGACCGTTCGGCGAGACCCTTGTCGGCTATTCGTCAAACCCTTTCCTTTTCTTTGGGCGCCGAAACGCGCCGGGGTTTGGTCTCCATTTTGGGCTTGGGCAGGAGGCGGAAGCGCGACTGGCACCACGCGAAATCAACACCTACGTCCAGCAGCGCATCGGAGCGCCCACATGGGCAGGCAAATTCCATGACGGCGAAAACAACATAGGTCTCTCCGGCCTGCAGAGGCACCGGCTGGCCCGTAACATGGTTCGGGGCGGCATTTACGCAAAGAACAAGATCGCCGGGTCCGATCGCGTCGCTCATAGCTTTCATCCATTGTTTCGGGAAGAGTTTAGACCTCGGCCTGCGCGTGGGAAAGCCCGAGCGAAGAGCAACGTCGGTCAGCGCTGACGCAATACGGCGACGAGATAGCGGCAGGGCGCGTCTGTGTCGTTACGAAAGGCGCTGTCGGCGGGCGGGCCGAATTCGAAGCGGTCACCTGCGGCCAGCACATTTGTCGCGTCGCCTTCAACTACCGTCAATGTGCCTTCGATGACCCAGACGACTTGCCGGATGTGGGCGTAGCTGGAGGCCGGAATGGCGATCGAGGCCTGCGGCGGCAGAACAACTTCGACCAGCTCCAGGGGCAGGCGCGAGGTGAGATAGACCTGCCGTCGATGATAGTCCGTTGTCGGATCAATCCATGAAGGCTGGTCGGCGCGGGCCTGGAAACGGGGTTCTTCGCGGGTGTCGGTGAGCAGTTCGGCGAGTGTCATGTCAAAGGCCGTGGCGATGCGCAAAAGCACCGAGGCCGTGGGGCTGACTTCACAGCGTTCGATCTTGCTGAGCATGGCTCTGGAGACGCCGGACCGCGAGGCCAGTTCCGCGAGCGACCAGCCGTGCGTCTTGCGCTCGCCCGAGATGCGGCGGGAGATCAGCGCGCCGCTGTTGTCCATTATATTTGACATATCGTCTTATATGATGGATATAGTCGTGGCTGTCAATTGCCGCTTTCTTGGGAGAGCTTTATGGCTGGGTCGGGTCAGGTGCGCGTGGCGCGGGTGGAAGACGCCAGAGCCATTGCCGAAATCTATGCGCCTTACGTGCGCGACACGGTGATTTCCTTCGAATATGTGCCGCCCGACGAGGCGGAAATGGCTCGGCGCCTGGCGAAGGTGCAGGCGAGCCTGCCCTGGCTTGTCTTCGAAGAGGGCGGCGAGGTGCTGGGCTATGCCTATGCGGGCGCGCATCGCGAACGGGCGGCTTATCAATGGTCGGTGGATGCGGGGATTTATATCGGTCCGAGGGCCCACCGGCGCGGCGTCGGCCGGGCGCTTTATGCGCATCTTTTCGCCTGCCTGACCTTGCAGGGCTATCACCGGGTTTATGGCGGCATCACGCTGCCCAATGCCGCGAGCGTCGGGTTGCATGAGGCTTGCGGGTTCACGCCCGTCGGGATTTATCGGCAGGTCGGGTTCAAGTTCGGCGGCTGGCATGACGTTGGCTGGTGGGGGCTTGAGCTTGGGGCGTCTTCTGCGCCGAGGGTGCCTGCGGTTTTTACGGAGGATATTTTCGCGCGCGTTAAAGAGGGCCGGCTTTCCTAGTTGCATTTGCTTAGAATCTCATCGACGACATCCGCGAGCGGGCGGTTCGTGTCGATGGCAATGCCATCCTTCGGAATGTCTTCTCTGGTGGCATGCAGGCGCGTGACGAATTCGCGTTCGGAGGCGCGGCTGCTCCATTCGCCTTCGGGACGTGACGCGAGCCGCCGCAGAAGAAGGTCATCGCATGTGTGTGGTCGAACACCAGTGCTTTGACCTTGTCGATATCCCAGATGTGATGTTCGTGGCCCTGGGTTGCTAGCGGCTCACCGGTTTGCGGATCGCCCTGATAGGCGAGTTCCCTGTCGCCGTGGATCGCCTGGTATCCGCGCCGTTGCAACTCGTCACAGACAGAGGTCTTGCCGGTGCCGGAAACGCCTTCGATCAAGTAATTTCTGACGCCCATTCGCTTCAGGCCTTCCGTTGTGTGGGAGAGTTTAGGCCTCGCCGTTCGAAGGTGACAATTAGGAGATGTGAGGAAGTTGGAGGGGTCTTTTAGCCGGTTCTCTGTGAGAGCTTTGACCGATGGGGTGTTTGAGGGGGGTGAGGCCACTTGTAGTGACAGCAAGTCTGCGGCACTTCATCAGCTTGGAAATAGTAAAAGAATTTCAAATACGCAAAATATATAAGGTTTGATAAAATGCCTAACCTTAGTAATAATGAGAGACCATTGTGTATGAGGAATGGAAATGCAGATCACCGCCGATCAGTGCCGCGCTGGACGAAGTCTTCTGAACTGGACCCAAGATCAACTTGCTATGAACGCTGTGGTATCCCGCGCCACAATCGCGGATTTCGAGTCCAGCACTCGTCGGCCGATGAAGAACAACCTTCGCTCTATCGCAGACTGCATGTTTGCCGCTGGAGTAGACTTCATCCCGGAGGAAGGTGATCTTGGTGTAGGTGTCCGGTTCAGCAAGCGTAAGGTGACTTACGTCAAGAATGTCAGGATCGATCGTTTCAATCACATTGCTACAATCCCGATGCGTTTCGCAGGCGAGGACTTCGTCTGTGTCATCGATCTCGATGTTGTGGACGACTATCACCGAGCGAACTTCACGACTGACGATGAGTTTGCAAAGGCCATCTCTGATATTTTTCACCACGTCTATGCGGCGGTAGAGCGTTGTGCTCCGACACACATCCGTGACGGAAAACTGCTCGTTACATTTGAAATGTTGGATGACAGATGACGAGGGGCAGACATGGATACGATTCAGGAGAATTTGGCCAACTTGAAAAATTCACGGATGGCCAGCATTCCCATCTCTGGTCTTATTTCGCGTAATCCTGTTGCCTATAAGTGGAAGGCTCCTTTCCGAAGTTGGGTGCTTCGCGAAACAGTTTTCTGGCGGCTCCATGATTTGCTTGTGCAATCATATTTGCTTCATCAGCACCGACATGGGCTTGGTGCTCGCATACTTTTGCGAAGCGGTTTTGAGACGCTTGCGGTCTTGATCTACCTGAACCAACTGATGCAGCAGGTCCTCGATGAAAAGCTCAACTT
>JBAQNC010000039.1:0-6087 GCA_049303435.1 Parvibaculum sp.
AACGATGGCACCGATCTCGGTGTTTACTATACCAACTTCCACGCCAATCTGCCGATCGGCACTTTCACGGCCGCAGGCGTGCCGGGGCTCACCGTGGCCGATTTTTGCGCGATGGCCGCACCCAGCACTGCGCTTCCAGCCGCAGCATGCCTGTCCAGCCCGTTGGCTGGCGCAGGGGTGGTCCTCGGCGCTGGTGCGGGGAACATTCGCACACTTGCTCAGTATCCTGAAGACATCCATATGTTTGGTGTGAGCTTCAACACGACCATTGCCGATCTTCTGGGCGGTACGGCTGTTTCAGGTGAACTGACCTATTCGCCCAATATGCCGTTTCAGGTTGCCGACACAACGATTAACGCCAATAGCCTGGCTCTGAACCTGACCGATCAACTTGCGGATTATATTGCGGCGAATCCTGCCGCTACCATTGCGGATGCGCAGCTCGCTCTTACTGGCGGCACGCCGACGACAGCTCTGACCAATGGCCGCCCTCTCGTCGGAGCCGGTCAAGTAAATCCGGGCTATGATCGCCATCGCGTCATGACGGGCCAGATTTACACGATTTCGACACTTGCCACGTCCAATCCGGTGACGGAATTTCTGGGCGCGGATCTGGTGCCGCTCATCGCCAATGTCGGCTTTCAATATCTGAATGGCACCCACAAGAACCTCGCCGTTCCGATGTCGGGCTCATATTCGAACAATGCCATTGTCGATTATTTGCTTGGCTCGGGCGTCTGCGCTGGCGGTCCGGCGACAGATGCGTTCAACCTGTCTACCGCTTCATGTCCTGACGCCCAGTTCGCCAGCACTTTCTCGTGGGGTTACCGTCTGATCGCTACTGCTAACTACAACAATGCTTTCAACACGGCGTGGACGGTTTCTCCGTCCATTCAGTGGGCGCATGACGTCAGCGGTTATTCCGCGGGGCCGACGGGTCCCGGTTTCATCGAAGGTCGCAAGGCGGTGACCCTTGGTGTTTCAGGTACCTTGCAGAACACCTGGACCGTGTCCGCCAACTGGACATCCAGCTTTGGCAACAAGTTCCAGAACGTGATGTACGACAAGGACTTCGCGCAGCTCAACGTGAGCTACGCCTTCTGATCAAGGCGTGATTTTAAAATGAACCCGGCAGCCTTCGCGCTGCCGGGTTTTTCTTTGTTCGCAAGCCGGATATTGTTGTGTTCATCTGGCGCAGGTCATTGGTCAACGGATCGACCTAAAATGGCGATATCTTCCTGCCGGACGGGAAGAACTTTTTATCCGTAGGCAGAGTTATATGCGGCGCGGAAATGAAATGCATCTGTTTGAGCCGTTTGCCCGGACGAGAGAATGGGTCGAGGATTTGATCGAAAAACGGACATTAAAAATATTTAACCTCTATCATCTGAAAATGTGGGGCGTTTGGCCGGAATTAGATGCTCTTGCGCCACAGATATTGCCCGAATCTGACAATGGCATGTTTGCGGCGTCTTGCTGTTTTGCTATTATTCCCGCAGAGTTGGCGGGAGAACCGAACCAGGACGGAAAACCGTCGAGTTCTGAAAAAAGATTATCAAGTGGAGGGAACGTACATGAAAAGGACGACCATGTTGGTCTCCGCCTTTGTGTTCGGCGCAATGAGCACCAGCGCCTTTGCACAAGTGCCGGATGCACAGGTCAACCGTCTTGGCAATGATTTGACGCCAGTCGGTGCCGAGAAGGCGGGAGAGGGGGACATCCCTGCCTGGACCGGTGGACTGCAGACAGTGCCGAGCAATGTCAGCTACAAGCCCGGTGATCATCTCGCCGATCCGTTCGCCAGCGATCCGATCAAATACACGATCAACGCCGGCAACGTGGCGCAGTATGACGCCGTGCTTTCGGATGGCTACAAGGCTCTGATGAAGGCCTATCCGGATTACAAGATGAACGTCTATCAGACGCGCCGCTCATGCGCCTATCCTGATATCGTTTACAGCGCCACCAAGAACAACGCCAAGGTCGGCATTCTCAACGGCGGCGGCTCGGGCGTTGGCGAGGCCATCATGGGCTTCCCGTTCCCGATTCCGAACAACGCCAACGAAATGATCTGGAACCACACGCTTCGCTATCGTGCGTTCAAGACGGTTCGCCAGTTCGCGGCGGCGCCCGTGACGCGCGGCGGCGACTACACGCTCACCATCGTGCAGGACGAAGCCATTATCGACTGGTCGAACCCGGCTCACAAGCGCGCCGAAGACCTCGACAACACATCACTCTATTACATCGCCAACACGATCGCTCCGGCGCGTGAAGCGGGTAACGTGATCCTCGTGCTCGAAGCGCTGAACGCCACCATCAATGGCGGTCGTCAGGCCTGGCAGTACAGCCCCGGTACGCGTCGCGTGCGTCGCGCGCCGAATATCTCCTACGATAATCCCGGCACCAACTCGGACGGTCTGTCCACTTCGGACGCTTTCGACGGCTATAACGGCGCTACCGACCGTTACGACTGGCAGGTTATCGACAAGTCGCCCCATATCATCGCCGCCAATGACTATATGGCCGAGAGCACGCCTTACAAGGACTTTGTGAAGCCGCTCCACCTGAACCAGGACAAGATTCGCTACGAATTGCATCGTACATGGAACTTTGAAGCGAAGCTGCGTCCTAGTACGCGTCACGTCTATGCCCGTCGCGTCTATCATAACGACGAAGACGCCTGGCAGATCGCGTCAGCGGAACTCTATGACGGTCGTGGCCAGCTCTGGCGCGTCCAGGAGCTTCACCAGCTCCAGCGTTATAATGTGCCGCTCTGCGGTTCGGGCGCGGAAATCGTCTACGACCTGCAGGCTGGCCGTTATCTGGCCCTGTCCATGCAGAACGAAGAGCCGCCGGTTAACTATTTTGCCGATGAGCTTGATCGTAGCCGCTATACGCCAAACGCAATTCGTCAGCTTGGCGTGCGTTAAAAAAGCGTCTAATGTCTAGGGGCCGGGCCTTGGGAAACCGAGGCCCGGCCTTCTTTCTGCCTGAAACAGGGTTTGAACCCCTCGACATTCAGGTATAAGGGCATCGAATTTGAAATAAACCCGCCGTGAGAGCCGGGAAAAATGAAAGCGTCGCGACCGTTTGCCTGGGATCAGGTCAAGGGCGCCGCTTGTAACGCAGAGTGCAGGGAGCCTCGGTCACATATGTTGTCTTCATTTAAGAGTTCATCACTCACGGGCAAAATTCTGACGGCGTCTGCCGGCATGTTTGCTCTGGTCGCTGTTTCGCTCGCCGGTGTCGCTGTGTCGACGCCTGCTGCTGCTGCCGAAGACGCAGCTGCGGCCGATCAGTCGAAACTCGAATATGCCACGCCGTCCAAGCTGTCGTCACATGACTTGCTGCTCGACGCCACGATGGCGGGCAAGCGCATGATTGCTGTTGGACAGTTCGGTCATGTCATCTATTCCGACGATGGCGGCAAGACGTGGGAGCAGGCCAAGACGGTGCCCACCCAGGTGACGCTGACCTCGGTCTATTTCGTCAATGACAAGGTCGGCTATGCCGGCGGTCATGACAGCACAGTCATCCGCACGGACGATGGCGGCAATACATGGACGCAGGTTTACCACAATGTGGAGAGCCAATCGCCGATCATGTCGATCTATTTCATCGATGAAAATCACGGCCTCGCGGTCGGCGCCTTCTCCTTCGTTGTTGAAACGAAAGACGGCGGCAAGACATGGACCCAGCGTACGCTGGTTGCCGACAGCACGGATGACTCGCATCTGAACAAGATCTACGCCACCAAAGACGGCACCATTCTCGTTGCGGCCGAATTCGGCAAGGTCTTCCGCTCGACCGATCAGGGCGCAACGTTTGCGGAAGTCGATACCGGCTATGAAGGCTCCTTCTGGGGCGGCATGGCCCTTAAGGATGGGGCGGCGCTTGTCTATGGCATGCGTGGCAACGTTTATCGCTCATCGGATGACGGCCAGACATGGGCCAAGGTCAACAGCGGTACGGACAAGTCCGTTGGCGGTGGCTGGGAGCTCGACAACGGCACGGTGGTGCTTATCGGTCTTCAGGGCTATGTCGGCTACAGCACGGATAACGCGATGAACTTTACGGAAGTCACGCGTGCCGACCGTCTGGGTTATGTCTCTGTTCTGCCTGCAGCCGATAACCAGATCGCAATTTTCGGCGAGCCCGGCGTCAAGCTGCAACCCGACGATGCCACCAAGGCGCTGGACGCTGTCGGCTTCAAGTTCAAGACGGGCAGCTGATCGCCGTCAGTCTCGACATCAAACATTTGGAAACCCCGGCCATCGCGCCGGGGTTTTCTTTTGCCCCTGTCCTCATTCTTTCCTGTCTCCGACCTTTTCTTCATTCATTGCGCAGGTCACAATCGCCTCAAAGAAAATATATGGGGAGAGCGCCGGTCGTGACGCACGCGGGCCGGGCGCATGAGGGACATATGAAAGACACGCCGGGTTTCATCTTTCCCGATCCGCTTGCAGCGGCCGACGAGCTTGCCGCCGCCGTCGCTTCGCGCGTCGATGAAATTGAGCAGAACCGTTTTCTGCCGCAAGATATTGCCGATCACGCGGCGCGTCTCGGGCTGCACCGGCTTTTCATTCCTGCCGTCTATGGCGGGCTCGAAGCCAATCCCATGACGCTTGTCGAAGTTGCCGAGCGCATCGCCCGCGTCGATGGTTCGACCGCCTGGTGCGTCTTCATCGGGGCGACGTCGGGGATGACTGCCGCCTTTGTCACTGAGATGGAAGCAAAGGCCGCCTTTGGCGATCCCATGTCAATTGCGGCGGGCGTTTTTGCGCCGCGCGGTCAGGCGCGACATGCAACCGAGAATGGCGTTGCGGGCTACCGAGTCAGCGGGCGCTGGCAATGGGGCTCGGGCTCGCGCAATGCTCGCACCATCATGGGCGGCGCGATGATCATGGGTGATGACGGCAGGCCGGAAATGAGCCCGGAGGACGTGCCGCAAAACCGCATGATGATCTTCAGCGCCGATCAGGTTCTGCTGCATGACACATGGCGCGTGTCGGGCCTTTGCGGCACGGGCAGCACCGACTTCGAGGTGAAGGATGTGTTCGTGCCCGCGACGCGCGCACCGAGCCTCATCTCCGACAAGCCGTTGGAGCGTCCGCTTTATTGTTTTCCTACATTCGGTCTGTTGGGCATCGGTATTTCCGCTGTCGCGCTGGGCATGGCGCGTGGTTCCATCGATGCGCTGATCGATCTTGCAGGCGGCAAGACACCGCAAGGTTCGTCGAAGCCGCTGGCGCTTCGCGCCAAAGCGCAGCTGGACGTATCGGAGGCCGAGGCTCTGGTGCGTTCCGCGCGCGCCTGGCTTGCCGAAACGATTGAAGCGGCATGGACGGCGGCCTCAAGCGACGGCGCGATCACCGTCGAACATCGCCGCGACATTCGTCTGGCGACGACGCATGCGGTCAAATCCGCGATGCGGGCCATCGATCTCATGTACACGCTTGGCGGGGGCACGTCGGTCTACAAGACGAGCCCGTTGCAGCGCCACTTCCGCGATGTGCATGTCGCGACCCAGCACATGATGGTGTCGGACGCGACTTATGAACTGACAGGACGGCTTTTTCTCGGCGTCCCCACGAATACGGCAATGCTCTAAGGCAGGAAATGAAAATGGGAGAATTCACCCGGATCGAACGTCATGGGCGCGTGGCCATCGTGCATTTCGATCGTGGGGACAAACTCAACGCTCTGTCGGTCGCCGCCATGCGCGAATTGACCGACGTGGCGCGCGCCTTTGAAGACGACATCGAGACAAGCGCCATCGTGCTCACCGGCACGGCGAAGTTCTTTTCGGCGGGCGCCGACCTCACCGACCCCGAGCTCGCCAGCCGCAAGGACAAGCGGCTGCTCGCGCGTCGTCATGCGCTGAAGGTCGGCCCCGATATGTGCGATGCTTGGGAGCGGCTGGAGCAGGTGACGATCTGTGCGGTGGAAGGTTTTTGCGTTGGCGGCGGATCAGCGCTGGCGGCCTCTTGCGATATTCGTGTGGCGGGCAAGAGTGCCTATTTTCGTCTGCCGGAAATTCCGCTTGGCATGAACATGAGCTGGCATTCCAATCCGCGCCTCGTC
>JBAQNC010000040.1:0-11693 GCA_049303435.1 Parvibaculum sp.
CATTGAACTTCATCGGCAGCGAAGTTCTGTTCGGGCGCAACTGGGGCGCGATCGAACACCATCCGTTCCTGCATTTCGAATGCTGCTACTATCAGGCCATCGACTTTGCCATCGCACGCGGCCTGAAGCGCGTCGAAGCAGGCGCGCAAGGCGAACACAAACTGGCGCGCGGCTATCTACCAACCAAGACCTATAGCGCGCACTGGATCGAAAACGAAAGCTTCGCCGCTGCCGTCTCCGAATATCTGGACCGCGAACGCGCCCATGTCGAACATGGGATCGAGGTCTTGAGCGAATATTCACCCTTCCGCCGCGGAGAGGCGCCGGAACTTCAAGAGGACGATTTCTGACATCATGGCCTATGACAAAAACAACATCTTCGCAAAAATCCTTCGCGGTGAAGCGCCTTGCTTCAAGGTCTATGAAGACGACAAGACCTTCGCCTTCATGGACGTAATGCCGCAAGCCGACGGCCATACGCTCGTCATCCCGAAATTTCCCGCAGAAAACATATTTGATCTGGACACGGAATATGCGGCCGCCGTGTCGCTCACCGTCCACAAGCTTGCGCCCGCCGTCAAACGCGCCTTCAAGGCGCCGGGTCTCATGATCGCGCAGCTGAACGGCGCGGAAGCGGGCCAGACGGTCTTCCATCTCCACAGCCACATCATTCCGCGTTTCAATGGCCTGGAAATGAAACTCCATGCACGTCAGATGGCCGACTTCGATCTGCTGAAACAACATGCCGAACGGATCATGGCGGAGCTGAAATAGGCACAGATTCGCGCGGCGGGGATAAGCCCCCTTGAACGCTCGAAAAAGGCACGACATGTCGAGTGTTTCCTGCAGGAAATCGAGCCTTTTCATGTCGAAATCGAGTGTTTGCATGTGAGCGCCCGAGTGTCGCGCGCACAAATCCGGGGAAATCTATTTATTTTGCGGGATAAGCCCCTATCCCGCAAAAAATATACTTATACCCGCAGATAACGCATGAAGCTGACGCATCGGGAAGCACACCAGAAACGACGAAGGCCGCCCCGTTACCGGAGCGGCCTTCTCAGTTTCGATTGTCGATCACATTCACCCCATGTGAAAGGCGACCAGCTTGTTTCCATCGAGATCGCGGAAATAGCCACCATAGAAGTTGCCACCACGCACACCGGGAGCACCTTCGTCCTTGCCGCCCAGGGCCAGGGCCTTGGCGTGAATCTTGTCGACATTTTCGCGCGAACCAACGGCAAGCGCCACCATGTCGCCATTGCCGATGGTCGCCGGCTTGCCATCGAATGGCTGAATTACGCCGAGCATCGGGCCCTGGCCATTCGACCAAAGAATGAGGCGGTCCCCATCTTCCATCACCCGCTTGGCGCCGAGCAGGCCGAGCAACTCATCATAAAAAGCGCCGGCCTTCTTGCGGTCGTTGCTGCCCATCGTCACGTAACCGATCATCTGTCAGTCTCCCTGTTTTGATTTTTTAATTTCAGAAAATTTCAGGGCGCGAAACTGGATCGCGCCTTGATGCCCCAGTGACCATCTTCGTTGGTCACGACATAGATTGAATCATAGTGACCTATGACACTTCCATCTTCGCGGTAGCGCGTGAAGCGCGTGTCGAGATGAACCTTGTCGGCGCCTGCGTGAATGACTTCGCGCCGATCCCATGCAGAATGGCGCCAGCCATCGCCAAGCGCCGTGTCGAACATGCTCGGCTTGTGAAAGCCGGGCTCGATGATCGTCAGCGTGTTGGACGCCAGCCGCACACTCGGGAAATTGAATGTCTTTTCCCACGCGCGCAGGTCCCGCGCATTGAAAGCGGCCATGAAGTCATCAAGACACTTCATGGCCGCATCAATGCTTTCGCCAAATCCGCTCATTCGACGAGCAACGGCACTTTGGGAGTCGATCCGCCGCCATTGCCACCATTACCGCTCGTGTCTCCACCCTTCTTCTTTTTAGGCGGAGGGGCGACGCGCGGTGGCGCTTCCTCGATATCGAAGACAAGCGTGTCGTCGTCGCCGACCTTGACCTTGACGTGACCGCCCTTGATGAGGCGTCCAAAGAGAACTTCATCGGCCAAGGGCTTCTTGATCGATTCCTGGATGACGCGGGCGAGAGGTCGCGCGCCCATCTGATCGTCATAGCCTCGCGTCGCAAGCCAGTGATTGGCTTCCGGCGTCAGCTCGATGGTGACATTGCGATCGGCAAGCTGCGCATCAAGCTGCATGACGAACTTCTGCACCACGCTGGCAATCACATCTTCCGGCAGCGCCGAGAACGGAATGATCGCATCGAGACGATTGCGGAATTCCGGCGTGAAGAGCTTCTTGATCGCGTCTTCATCCTCGCCTTCACGCTTGTGGCGACCGAAGCCGATTGCATTCTTCTGCGCTTCGGACGCACCCGCATTGGTCGTCATGATGAGAACCACGTTGCGGAAATCGATCTTCTTGCCGTTATGATCAGTCAACTTTCCGTGATCCATGACCTGCAACAGGATGTTGAAGAGGTCAGGATGCGCCTTCTCGATTTCGTCGAGCAACAGCACGCAATGCGGATGCTGGTCCACGCCATCGGTGAGCAACCCGCCCTGGTCGAAGCCGACATAGCCCGGCGGCGCGCCGATGAGGCGCGAAACGGTGTGCCGTTCCATATATTCCGACATGTCGAAACGAAGCATCTCGACACCCAGAATAGAGGCAAGCTGCCTCGCCACTTCCGTCTTGCCGACGCCGGTCGGGCCGGAGAAGAGATAGGAGCCAATAGGCTTTTCGGGTTCGCGCAACCCAGCGCGCGCCAGCTTGATGGAAGCCGCCAGCGCATTGATGGCCTGATCCTGCCCGAAGACGACACGCTTCAACTCGACATCCAGATCCTTGAGTTTCTCGGTATCTGTCTTGGAAACGGACTTCGGCGGAATGCGGGCCATCGTCGAGATGACGTTTTCAATTTCCGTCACGCCAATCGTCTTCTTGCGCCGCGACTCCGGCAGAAGCATCTGGGATGCGCCCGCCTCGTCGATGACGTCAATCGCCTTGTCCGGCAATTTGCGGTCATGCATGTACTTCGAGGAAAGCTCCACCGCCGCCTTGATGGCGTCCGCCGTATAGCGAACCTTGTGGAACTCCTCGTAGTAAGGCTTCAGACCTTTGAGAATCTTGATCGAGTCCGGCACGGACGGCTCGGCCACATCGATCTTCTGGAAACGGCGAACGAGCGCCCTGTCCTTCTCGAAGTGCTGACGATATTCCTTATAGGTCGTCGATCCGACGCAGCGCAGCGTACCGCTGGCCAACGCAGGCTTGAGCAGGTTCGATGCGTCCATCGCTCCGCCTGATGTCGCGCCCGCACCGATCACGGTATGGATTTCATCAATGAACATGATCGCGCCAGGATAGGCCTCGATTTCCTTGATGACGGCCTTGATGCGCTCTTCAAAATCGCCGCGATAACGCGTGCCCGCCAGCAACGTGCCCATATCGAGCGAGAAGATGGTGGCGTCCAGCAAGACTTCCGGCACTTCGCCATTGACGATGCGGCGCGCAAGCCCTTCGGCGATGGCCGTCTTGCCAACACCGGGGTCGCCGACGAAGAGCGGATTGTTCTTGGAGCGGCGGCAAAGAATCTGGATCGTCCGTTCGACTTCCTTCTCGCGACCGATCAGCGGATCGATCTTGCCCGATTTCGCTTTCTCATTGAGATTGACGCAGTAGGCGTCCAGCGCCTCGGTGGAGCGATCCTTGGCGCGCGCCTTTTCCCCGACGACGGGCTCTTCGTCATCGGCGCCATGCACGGGTCGCGTTTCATTCATGTCGCCGCGCTTGGCGATGCCGTGGCTGATGTAATTGACCGCGTCATAGCGCGTCATATCCTGCTCCTGCAGGAAATAAGCGGCATGGCTCTCGCGCTCGGCAAACATGGCGACAAGCACATTGGCGCCCGTGACCTCGTCACGGCCGGAAGACTGGACATGAATGACGGCGCGTTGAATGACGCGCTGGAACCCGGCTGTAGGCTTGGAGTCCTCGCCATCATCGACAACCAGGCTCGACAATTCATTATCGATGTAATTGGTCAACTGCTGCCGCAGAACGCTCGTATCCACGTTGCACGCCTTCATGACGGCGGCGGCGTCCTGATCTTCGAGCAACGCCAGCAGCAAGTGTTCGAGCGTTGCATATTCGTGATTTCGGTCGTTGGCCAAGGCCAGCGCCCGATGTAGGCCTTCTTCCAGACTCCGTGAAAATGTCGGCACTTAAGACCTTTCCTTCCGCTACGACCGAGTCACCGACTCGAACCTGCGCTACAAAGCTTACTCTCTCTCCATCGTACATTGCAGCGGATGTTGGTGCTGCCGTGCGAAATCCATAACCTGCGTTACCTTGGTCTCCGCGACTTCATAGGTATAAAGCCCGCAAACACCGACCCCATGTTGATGAACATGGAGCATAATCCTTGTCGCATCCTCCCTGCCCTTGTTGAATATCTGCTCCAGCACCAGCACGACGAACTCCATCGGCGTGTAGTCATCATTGAGCAGCAGAACCTTGTAGAGCGAGGGCTTCTTTGTCTTCGGCTTGGTTTTGGTGACAACGCCAGTGTTCACACCGTCGTCGTCATCCCCACGCCGCCTGTCATCATCAGACATGCTTCGATCCTGCGATATCGCTCAACAACCGGCCAATCTCCCATCCCGGCAAGCCGGCATCCAATTCCAGAGGGGCACCCGACAGTGGCCCTGATTCAAATCACTGAAGCAACGCTCTTCAGCATCTCTATTAGATAGGTCAAATCCGCAAAATTCAAAGCCCTGCCTGACTTTCGGATGGAATTAGCGGTGCATATTTGAAAAATACGCCCATTAATTTTGACCAATCAAGCGTCAAACCCCGTTTTCCCTGCGCAGGGGATTCCGTCCATGCTTCGATCTCCGGTCAGCACGAAGGGGACTCGCCTGAAGCCGAATAAGTCTTAACAAAATTGAAATTGCCCGCGGTTATGATGATCAAAGATACGAATTTCTCCACAACCCTCGGAAATATAGGCATTTTTCGGACCAAATTGAGTTCAGAGGGATTCACATTTGAGATTCGACAAGCTAGAATCATCAATGTGGAGAGTTAAGCGAGATTTCAGCGATCTTGGAGACGTTGGCTCGCGGAGACACACATTTTAGGGGTGACTGGGGTTATGAGGGCGTCTGCGTTCAAGGCTTCGACACAAAAGCTTGCGGCTGGCCGCGTCAGCTTGCGCCGCTTTCTGGCGACGATTGCCCTGGGCCTGACAATTTGCCTGACGATTTCCAGCACGGACGCGCAAGCATTCACCCCCAAATCAGCTTCGCTGGTAATGGACGCCTCCAACGGCCGCATCCTCTATTCGCGCAATGCCGATGAGCAATGCTACCCGGCATCGTTGACCAAGGTCATGACGCTCTACCTCCTCTTCGGAGAACTGGAAAGCGGCAAGCTCAGCCTCAACACGCGCCTGAAAGCATCCCGCCATGCGGCCAATCAGGCGCCGTCGCGTCTGGGGCTGAAGCCCGGCGAAACCATCCGCGTGCAGGATGCGATCCTCGCGCTCGTAACCAAATCCGCCAATGACGTCGCCGTCGTCGTCGCGGAAAGACTTGGCGGCAGCGAAACGAAATTCGCGGAAATGATGACCGCCAAGGCCAAACAGCTCGGCATGAAGCACACCCGATATATGAACGCTTCGGGCCTGCCCAATAGAAGCCAGCTGACAACGGCACGCGACCAGGCAACGCTTGCCAAGCACATCCAGACCGATTTCCCGCAATATTATCGCTATTTCAGCACCCGCACCTTTGCCTGGGACGGACGCGTCTTCAAAAATCATAACCATCTTCTGGGGAAATATGCGGGCATAAGCGGCCTCAAGACGGGCTATACCGCCGCCTCCGGTTTCAACCTCACGACCTCCGTTCAGCGAAATGGCCGTTCGGTCATCGGCGTGGTTCTGGGCGGCAAGACATCACGCGCCCGCGACAAGCAAATGGTCGCCATTCTGGATCAGACCATGCCCAAGGCGGTCGTCATGCGCGACGTCGGCGCCACCCAGATCGCCTCCAACGAACCCGCGCCAACGCCAATCTTGCGACCTGCCAGCGACGCGCTCGACAATCTCGTCGCCTCCATGGACGATCCCGACCCGGACGAGGAATCCTACACCGGCACCGAACAGGTCGCGAGCCTCAGCGCCCCGGCTCCAGCACCGCTACGCGCTGCCGCCAATGACGCACCGCCCGTCACCAAGACCATCGTGACAACCACCGTCGCGCCGCCGGTCACAGCGCAAAGCGCCGCGCCGCTCGATCAGGCGACCGCTTATGCGCTGGCGGCCCTGGGCAAGGCCGAAGGCCCGGTGCGCCGCGTCGGGCGAGACATTGGCGGCCTGATCGTGACGCCCGCACTGGCGAGCGAAGGCGCCCAACCAACCTCGCCTGTCGGCTTGCGCAAGGTGGCCCATGCCTCCGATCCGGCAACGCCTTCGCACGGCTGGGCGGCTGACGACCCGCTGATCCCCGACGGCAGCTGGGTCATCCAGATCGGCGCCTATAGCGATCAGGGCGATGCTGTTTCGAGAATTCGCGATGCGATGAAGGCGGCGCCCACTGAGTTGAGCAAGGCGGTACCGGTCACCATCCCGGTGCGTTCAACTGACAACAAGATGCTTTATCGGTCACGTTTTGGCGGGTTCGACGACGAGAAAGAAGCGCGCAATGCATGCGGACGTCTCGCCCGGCAAAGAATTTCATGCATCGCCATACCGCCAGCAAACTGGAGCCTGCCGCAGGGCAAAAGCGCAAACAACAGCGCTCGCGGCTGAAGAGAGATCGTCAGGCAGCGCCTGCAACGCGATCCGCCTCTGCGGCGCTCGCGCCATCGGTTTTCCCGTTTTCAAAATACGACAGCTGAAGCACGTCAAGCAGGCCCTGCACTTCGGCGCGAGCCGCAATGTGAGACATGGACAATTGCGTATCGACACCCTCTGCGCGGAGATCAAGCAAGGTCAGGCCCGAGGGAAACATTTCGCGAAAGATCACGCGTTCGCCAAATCCGGGCGCAACACGAAAACCGATCCGGTCTGCAAGGTCTTCAAGAACGCTTTCTACCCGCCGCTTGTTCTTGGCTGCCAGAGAGGACAGACGATTGCGCATGACAATCCAGTCGATCTCCCCGCCGTCAGTCATCAGCCTGCGCTTGCGGCTTTCCCAGACCATTTCGGCATAGACCGACGGCCCCTTGATCTTCCAGCTTTGCGGATCGACACGGCCCAGCAGATCGAAATCGACAAAACTGTCGTTCATGGGCGTGATCAGCGTATCGGCGACGGCATGCCCCAACCGCGACAGAAAACTATCCGTTCCCGGACAATCGATCACCACAAAGTCATTCTCGATGGCCAGTCGCGTAAACGCGCTTTCAAACGCCTGACGCTCGGCGGCTTGCGCCTCGCTGACGGATTCGAGTTCCGATCTGGGCAGGACGACATGATCGGGCATCACCAGATTGACGCCCGCGCCTTCCGCCCAGGCCTTCCGGTTTTCGACATATCGCGTCAATGAGCGCTGGCGTCCGTCAAGGTCCATCGAACCGACCTTCGCCCCCTCATGAAGCAAAAGCGTAATGACATGCATGGCGGTCGTGGTCTTGCCCGAGCCGCCTTTTTCATTGCCAAGAACAATGGCGTGGGCTCCACTCCGCCCACGAGCCGAATTGGTCATCTGGCCCCCGAGCCTGACTTAAATGGAATCACTTTTCGCAGTTTCGAGCGGCACAACCACCGCGTCAACCGCGACCAAACTACATCATGACCTGAGGCTAAACCAGAGCCCATTTTTTGCCAGCTTATTGAGCTTCTCGGCATTGGATTGATGACAAGCCTCGGGAAGCTGTGCAGACTTTCACCTTCTGACGACACCCAATCACCATACGATCAATTGTTTGCTCTACAGGAAACGGCACCATGTCAGGCCTGCTCACCCTCGACCAACTTTCCAATCTCATCAGCAATGGTGAAATCGACACCGTCATCATGGCCATGCCGGATATGCAGGGTCGGCTGGTCGGCAAGCGCATGCAGGCAGGCTATTTCCTCGACACCGCCGTGCATGAAACGCATGCCTGCAATTATCTGCTCACCGTCGACACCGACATGGAACCGGTGCCGGGCTACAAGGCGGCAAGCTGGTCGGACGGCTACGGCGACTTCGTGCTCAAGCCCGACCTCGCCACGCTGCGGCGCATTCCCTGGCTGCCGGGCACGGCGCTCGTCATTTGCGACACGCTCGACCATCACGGGCAAGACGTGCCCCACGCCCCGCGCGCCATTCTGAAAAAACAACTCAAGCGCCTCGCCGCCAAAAGGATGATGGCGAACATGGCTTCGGAACTTGAATTCTACCTCTTCAACGAAACCTTCGAGAGCGCGGAAGAAAAGCGCTTTCACGACCTCAAGGCGGCGAGCAACTACATTCAGGACTATCAGATCTTCGCCACCTCCAAGGAGGAGTCGATCATGCGCGCCATCCGCAACGGGCTGGAAGGCGCAGCGATCCCGGTCGAAAATTCCAAGGGCGAATGGGGCGCAGGCCAGGAAGAAATCAACATCCGCTACGCCGAAGCGCTGGAAATGGCCGACCGCCACGTCATCCTCAAGAACGCCATCAAGGAGATCGCCTATCTGCACGGCAAGGCCGTGACCTTCATGGCGAAATGGGACACCGAAAGGGCGGGTTCCTCCTGCCATATCCATATTTCGCTCTGGGACAAGGCGGTCAAGCAGGCCCTTTTCCATGACCCCAAGAGCAAGGTGCATGGCCTTTCGGAACTCGGGCAGCAATTTCTCGCAGGCCAGATCAGGCATGCACGCGAAATGACCTATTTCCTCGCGCCCAACATCAATTCCTACAAGCGCTTCGTCAACGGCACCTTCGCGCCCACCAATATTGTCTGGTCGAACGACAATCGCACGGCGGGGTTCCGCCTTTGCGGCTCGGGCAAGAGCCTGAGGGTGGAATGTCGCATTGGCGGCGCCGACCTCAACCCCTATCTGGCTTTCGCCGCACTGATTGCCTCAGGGCTGGAGGGCGTGGAGCAGAAGCTCAAGCTGGAGCCGGAATTTACGGGCGATGCTTATTCCGACGAAGGCGTGCCGATGCTCGCAAAGAACCTCCGCGACGCCATCGGCGAACTCGACAAGTCGAAAATGCTGAAAAGCAGATTGGGCAAGGATGTCGTCGAGCACTATGTCCACACCGGACGCTGGGAACAGCTCGAACATGATCGGCAAGTAACAGACTGGGAAGTTTCAAGAGGATTTGAACGCGCATGAGTACCCCTACCCTGAAAGTGATATCCCCCGTTGACGGCAGCATCTATGCCGAACTTCCCCTCGCCTCCGAAAAAGAAATCGACGCCACGCTCAACAACGCCAGACGCGCGCAAGCCGCCTGGCGTCAAACCTCCATCGCCGAGCGCGCAGCGCTGGCCCTTCGCTTCACCGAAGCCTTCGTCGCCATGAAAGACGAAGTCGTGCCGGAACTCGCCTGGCAGATGGGCCGCCCCATCGCCTTCGGCGGCGGCGAAGTGCGCGGCTTCGAAGAACGCGCCCGCTACATGGTGGATATAGCGGGCGAGTCGCTCGCCGACATCGACGTCGGTCCCAAGGAAGGCTTCAGGCGCTGGATCAGCCGCGAGCCGCTCGGCGTCGTGCTCGCCATTGCCGCCTGGAACTATCCCTACCTCATCGCCGTCAACGTAGTCGTCCCCGCTATTATGGCTGGCAACGCCGTCATCCTGAAACATTCGGGCCAGGTGCCGCTCTGCGCCGACCGCTTCGCGCAGGCCTTCAAGAAAGCCGGTGCGCCCGAAGGTCTCTTCACTTCGATCCACATGAGCCATGAACTGACCGAAAAGACGATTGCCGACCCGCGCGTCGACTACGTCGCCTTCACAGGTTCCGTCGCTGGCGGACACGCGGTTGTGAAAGCTGCCGCGGGCCGCTTCATCGGCATCGGCCTCGAACTTGGCGGCAAGGACCCGGCTTACGTGCGGCCCGATGCGAATATTCCTTTCGCCATCGAAAACCTCGTCGATGGCGCTTACTTCAACTCCGGCCAGTCCTGCTGCGGACAGGAACGGCTTTACGTCCACGCCGACGTCTACGACAGGTTCGTGGACGGTTTTGTCGATCTCGCAAAGACTTACAAGCTCGGCTCGCCGCTCGACAGCGCCACGACGCTCGGGCCGATGGTGCGCACCTCGGCGGCCTCATTCGTGCGCGGCCAGATCGAAAGCGCCGTGCGCGGTGGCGCAAGAGCGCTGATCGACGAAAAACTCTTCCCGGCTTCAAAACCCGGCACGCCCTATCTCGCGCCGCAGGTGCTGGTCGATGTGAACCACCAGATGGACGTGATGCGCGAAGAAACCTTCGGGCCCGTCATCGGCATCATGAAGGTGTCGTCCGACGAAGAAGCGATCCAGCTGATGAACGACAGTCCCTATGGGCTCACGGCTTCGATCTGGACGGAAGATGAAGACGCGGCGACCGCCATCGACGACAAGATCGAAACCGGCACGGTCTTCATGAACCGTTGCGACTATCTCGACCCCGCGCTCCCCTGGACCGGCGTCAAGGACACCGGACGCGGCGCCACGCTCTCGCGCGTCGGCTATGAATTTCTGACACGGCCCAAAGGCCACCACCAGCGGATCAAGACATCATGATCGACCAATATGCCTCGCTCACAGGCAACTGGAACTTCCCCACCAAGATCCGCTTCGGTGCGGGCCGCATCAGCGAGTTGGCAGATGCCTGCCGCGCCGTCGGCATCCGCCGTCCACTGATCGTTACCGATCCGGGCCTCAAGCCCCTGCCGATGATCATGGACGCCATCGGCACGCTCGAACACGCGGGCATTGCCTGCGGTCTCTTTGCGGACGTGCATCCGAACCCGATCGGCGAAGACGTGGAGAAAGGCCTCAAGGTTTACCGCAACGGACACCACGACGGCGTCATCGTCTTCGGTGGCGGCAGCGCCATGGACGCAGGCAAGGCCATCGCCTTCATGTCCGGTCAGACGCGGCCCATCTGGGACTATGAAGACCGCGAAGACTGGTGGAGCCGCGCAGACCCCGCCGGCATTGCGCCGGTCATCGCGGTTCCCACCACAGCGGGCACGGGATCGGAAGTCGGCCGCGCCGCGGTCATCGTGGATGAACGCGACCACACGAAGAAGATCATCTTCCATCCGAAGATGCTGCCCGTCGAAGTCATCGCCGATCCGGAACTCACCATCGGCCTGCCTGCGCATATCACGGCGGCAACCGGCATGGATGCGCTGTCGCACAGCCTCGAAGCCTATTGCAGCCCCTTCTATCATCCGATGGCTCAGGGGATCGCGCTGGAAGGCATGCGACTTTGCCGCGAGTGGCTGCCCGTCGCCGTCAAGTCAGGCAGCAATGTCGATGCTCGCGCCTTCATGATGACGGCGTCGTCCATGGGCGCGACAGCCTTCCAGAAGGGCCTCGGCTCGATGCATGCGATGAGCCACCCCTGCTCCTCGCTGCGCGGCACACATCACGGCCTCACCAATGCCGTCGTCATGCCCTATGTCCTGCTGCATAACCGCAACGTCATCGAAGAACGCCTCGCCGCCGCCGCGCGCTATA
>JBAQNC010000041.1:0-6765 GCA_049303435.1 Parvibaculum sp.
CTGTTCGTGAAATCCGGCACCGAGGCCGCGTGCGTAGAAGACGAAAGGTTCGTCCTTGAGTTGTTTCATGCTGATCGGCTTGCCGGTCTGCGCCAGCGGATGATCTTCGCGCAGCACCAGCACCAGAAGGTCCTCATGGATTTCGGTGGCGCTGACGCCGGCGGGCAGATCGGGCAGTTGCGCGCCGCGAATGAAACCGGCCTGCAGGCTTCCCGCCGCGACTTCTTGAATCTGCGACGGACTCGGCATTTCGTTCATGGTGAGCCGCGCGTCCGGATAGCCGTGCCGGAATTCAAGGATGGCTTTCGACACCGCGCCGGTAAAAGGTGCCGAGGCCGTAATGCCGATGGTCATCTCCCCGATCTCGCCGCGATGGGCTCGCCGCGCCACCGCCACGGCATGTGCGGCCTGTTCCAGTACCGCGCGGGCTTCGGGCAGAAACAACCGGCCCACTTCGGTCAGTTCCACCCGCCTGTTGGTCCGTTCGAACAGGCGCGCCCCGATCTCATTTTCCAGAACCTGAATCTGCTGGCTCAGCGGCGGCTGCGACACGCCCAGACGCTTTGCGGCCCGTCCGAAATGCAATTCCTCAGCAACATGGACAAAGTAGCGAAAGTGCCTGATTTCCATCTAATATTCCGTTCTGCATATCAATTAAGCCGAAAATCATATTAGACAGTATCATTGTTGCGGGGCAATATAGCAACGGATGCTAGCCATCCAAGGCCGTTACGGCTGCAGCACGTCACGATGTGTGTCCCCAGCATGATGTGTTGCCGTGCGCAGCCGTGGCGGCTTGCTAGTGTCTGCGAGCATCCTTACGTCAAGCACACGCTCGTTTGGACACGCGTTTTGAACATGTAATCCGAATTCTCTTACAGTCGGTTGAGGTAAAGTCGTGCAATCCATCGTGCGTATCGCGTTGCAGCGGCCCTATACCTTTGTCGTCCTCGCCTTGATGATCCTGATTGTTGGGGGCGTCGCCTCTTTCAAGACACCGATAGATATTTTTCCTGACATCCGCGTGCCTGTCGTCGCTGTGGTCTGGCAATATTCAGGCCTGCCGCCTGACGAAATGGCGGGTCGCATGGTCTCGCTCTACGAGCGCGTGCTGACAACGACTGTGAACGACATCGAGCATATTGAAGGTCAGTCGCTGACTGGCATTGGCATTGTGAAGATCTATTTCCAGCCAGGTGCCGACATTCGCCTCGCTAATGCGCAGATCACTGCCGTCTCTCAGACCCTTTTGAAGCAGATGCCGCCGGGCGCAACACCGCCACTGATTTTGAACTACAGCGCCTCGACCGTTCCGATCCTGCAGCTTGCGCTGTCAGGCAAGGGGCTAACGGAGCAGCAGCTTGGTGACTTTGCATTGAATATGATCCGCACTGAACTCGTGACTGTGCCGGGTGCCTCCATTCCTTATCCTTATGGTGGCAAGACGCGCCAGGTGCAGGTTGATATTGATCCGGTGGCTCTGCAGTCAAAAGGTCTGTCAGCGCAGGATGTCGGCAATGCCATCGCCGCGCAGAACCAGATCACGCCTGCGGGTTTCGTAAAGATCGGGAATTTTCAGTACATCCTGAAGCTCAATAATGCCCCCTCTTCAATTGATGAGCTGAATGACATTCCCGTGAAGACCGTCAACGGCGCGACGATCTATATGCGCGATGTGGCCCATGTCCGAGACGGTAGCCCGCCTCAGACCAACATCGTTCATGTGAACGGTGCACGTTCGGTGTTGATGACAATCCTGAAATCGGGAGCGACCTCAACACTCGCCATTGTGGAAGGCATCAAGAGCCGGTTGCCTGCACTTCAGGAAGTGCTACCGCCGAGCCTCAAAATCGTTCCGGTAAATGACCAGTCGATTTTCGTGAAGGCGGCGATCTCCGGCGTTGTCCGTGAAGGTGCGCTTGCGGCTTTGCTGACCAGCTTGATGATCCTGCTTTTCCTCGGTTCGTGGCGCTCGACAGTCATCATCGCCATCTCGATCCCGCTTGCGGTGCTCTCCGCCGTGGCAGCGCTCGCCGCCTTCGGGCAGACGCTCAACATTATGACATTGGGTGGCCTCGCGCTCGCGGTCGGCATTCTCGTTGACGATGCGACGGTGACGATTGAAAATATCAACTGGCATCTGGAGCAGGGCAAGGACGTGCGCACCGCCATTCTCGACGGCGCACAGCAGATCGTCGTTCCGGCCTTCGTGTCGCTGCTCTGCATCTGTATCGTCTTCGTGCCGATGTTCTTCCTGCCCGGTATTGCCGGTTTCCTCTTTGTGCCGATGGCGCTCTCTGTCGTTTTCGCGATGATTGCCTCTTTCCTGCTGTCGCGCACGCTCGTGCCCACCATGGCAATGTATCTGCTGCGTCCCCACGCGCCGGGCCACAGCCACGAGGCGGGCGAGCCCGGCCCGTCGCAGAACCGGCTCATCCTGCTGCAACGCTCATTCGAGAAGCGCTTTGAGCATCTGCGCGAAGCCTATGCAGGCCTCCTCGAACGCGCACTCGACAACCGCACACCGTTCATCATCGGTTTCATGGTCTGCGTGCTGCTGTCATTTCTGCTGGTACCCTTTCTCGGCCAGAACTTCTTTCCCGCGGTCGATGCTGGTTCGATCACCATGCATGTCCGCGCACCTGTAGGCACGCGGATTGAGGAAAGTTCTGCGATCTTTGACCGGATTGAGCAGCGCATTCGCGAGATCATTCCGCCAAAGGATCTGAATTCGGTGGCCGATAATATCGGCCTGCCAAATAGCGGTATCAACACTGCGTATAATGCCTCTGGTACTATTGGACCGCAGGATGGCGATATTCTGATTGGCTTGAACGAAGGCCATGAGCCGACTGATGGATATGTGAAGACAATGCGTGAAGTGTTGCCACGGGAATTCCCGACAGCAACGTTCTCCTTTTTGCCATCGGATATCGTCAGCCAGATTCTGAACTTTGGTGCACCGGCGCCCATTGATATTCAAGTGGTCGGACGCAAGCTCGCCGACGATCAGGCTTTTGCGACAAAAATATTGCGCAAGGTGCGCGAGATTCCAGGCGTCGCCGATGCGCGTATCCAACAATCGTCGCAATATCCCCAATTGCGTTTCGATGCTGACCGTACGCGGATTGGCCAGATCGGCCTCACGGAGAGAGATGTGACCAACAATATCGGCACGTCACTTGCGGGCAGTTCACAAACTGCACCGGTTTACTGGCTCAATCCGGAAAATAACATTTCTTATCAGGTAGTCGCCCAGACCCCCGAATATCGGGTGGATTCGCTGAGCCGACTTGAAAATTTGCCGATCTCGGGCTCGTCTTCGACCGGCGATCTCCAGGTCTTGGGCGGGTTGGGCACGCTGACGCGTGGCAGCGCCAATGCAGTCGTGTCCGAATACAATATTCAGAGAATGGCGAATATCTATGCGACGACGCAGGGCCGCGATCTTGGAGCGGTTGCGGATGATATCAATGATGTTATTGCCTCGCTCGACAAGGAAAAGCCAAAAGGTGTGACGGTGACGTTGCGAGGCCAGTATCAGACAATGAACACAGCCTTTTCCGGCATGGGGTTCGGCCTGATCGGTGCCGTGGTGATGATCTATCTTCTGATCGTAATCAATTTCCAGTCCTGGCTTGATCCTTTCGTCATCATCACCGCCTTGCCCGGCGCACTGGCAGGCATCATATGGATGTTATTCGTCACGGATACGACATTGTCGGTGCCGGCTCTGACAGGCGCAATTATGTGCATGGGTGTGGGTACGGCGAACTCGATCCTTGTGGTCAGTTTTGCGCGTGAGCGGCTTGAGGCGACGGGCGATGCTGTGAAAGCGGCACGTGAGGCAGGCTTTACGCGGTTTCGCCCGGTTTTGATGACGGCGCTGGCCATGATTATTGGCATGGCACCTATGGCACTTGGTTTGGGTGAGGGGGGCGAGCAGAACGCTCCGCTTGGACGTGCCGTGATCGGTGGTCTGATCGTCGCGACTTTTGCCACCTTGATGTTCGTGCCTGTCGTGTTTGCGCTGGTGCACGGTCGCGAAAAGCCCGTGCCTGCTGGAAATCCTGGAGAAGAGTATGCCTGAGCCCCTGAAACCCCTGGCGCGAGATAACCGTAAGCTGAAGCGCGCGGGCCTTATCTGCATTGCAGTGGTGCTCGTTATCCTCGGCATGGAGATGACGACACGTCTTTTGGCGAAACAGGATTTGAAGAACTGGACAGCCGATCAGGCCACGCCAACTGTCGCCGTGCTTCATCCCTCGGGTGACGGTGATGCGCGCACGCTCTCGCTGCCGGGGTCGATCGAAGCCTGGTCGCAGGCACCCGTTTACGCACGCACCAACGGCTACCTGAAGAACTGGTATGCCGATATTGGCACCGAGGTGAAGGCAGGTCAGCTTCTTGCCGAAATTGACACGCCAGATGTTGACCAGCAGGTCGCGGCGGCAAATGCTAATCTGATCACTGCCAAGGCGCAGCGCGCATTGGCTGAAACCACGGCAAAGCGATGGAACAAGCTCGTTGAGAAGGAGGCGGTCTCGCAACAGGCCGCCGATCAGAAGCAGAGCGATTATGCTGTCCGTCGTGCCATGGAAAGGGCCTCGCAGGCCGAGGTGGATGGTCTGCGGACCTTGCAGGATTTCCGCCGTATCGTTGCGCCCTTCGACGGTATTGTGACCAGCCGCTCAACGGACATCGGTGCGCTGATCGTGGCCGGCAATGGGGCCGCACGGCCGCTCTTCACCGTCGCGGACACAAAGAAAATGCGCGTCTATGTGCAGGTGCCGCAGAACTATAGCGCCGCTATTGTGCCCGGCATGGAAGCGAAACTCTCCGTGCCGGAATTTCCCGACCGGACTTTTTACGCAAAGCTCATCGGCGCCGCCGGTGCGGTCAGCGCGACGTCGGGCTCCATGCTCGTCCAGTTCGAAGCAGACAACGGACAGGGCCTGCTGAAGCCCGGTGCCTTTGTGCAAGTCTCGTTCATTCTTCCGGCGGCGCAAGCCTCGGTGCGCGTGCCTGCGAGTGCGCTTCTGTTCCGCAGCGAGGGCACGGCGGTCGCCATCATCGGCCCTGATCGCCGCGTCACGATCAGGCCCATCACCATCGCGCAGGACTTCGGCGCACAGGTCAGCGTTGCCTCAGGTCTGACTACAACCGATCTCGTGGTGGACAGCCCGCCGGATTCATTGTCGACCGGCGACGAAGTCCGTCTGCTCGACAAAAAGGCGCAAGATACGGACTCACGTGGCTAGATGCCGTAATGGGCCGGCGTCTCAAGAGTAGCCAAGTTGAGTGGCTGTCCCTCAGAATGATGGTGTTGGAAACGGGGTCCGAGTGATCGGCCCCAAGCATCATGAGAGGAACAGCCATGGAGTATTATGCCGGAATCGATGTCTCTCTGAAAGAGAGCAGCGTGTGCATCGTGGACGCGAAAGGTAAGATCGTCCGCGAGGTCAAGGTCGCCAGCGAGCCCGAGACGCTGGAACGGTATTTCGACGAGTTGGAATTGCCGGTGTGTCGGATCGGGCTGGAGGCGGGGCCGCTATCGCATTGGTTGCATGCTGGGCTTGTTGCCGCTGGTCGGGACGTTGTTTTGCTGGAGACGCGACACGTGAAGGCGGCACTTTCGGCGATGACCGTGAAGACCGACCGGAAAGATGCCCGCGGGATTGCCCAGTTGCTGCGGATGGGCTGGTATCGACCGGTTTACCCCGTTCAGGTCAGAATCCGGTATTTTGTTGGGCTTATGATGCGGAAATTATCCGTGACCGCGTCGCACCAGGCGCTCCAGTTTTTCGGCACGTCGCGGCGCAGGAAATCCAGCATGGCGATGCTGAAATCCTTGAAGCTGGCGTAGCATTTGTTGTGGGTGGTGCGCCTGTGCATCAGCCCCCATAATCGTTCAATCGGATTGAGATGCGGACAGTAGGCGGGGATGAAATGGAGCTTGATCCGGCAATCCGGCCGCGCCAGCCAGGCCTGGACCAATCTGGCGTGATGGTATCGGGCATTGTCGAGGAAAACGTGGATCAAGCGCTTGCCGGGGTACATCGTTTCGATCGCCATCAGCAGCATGATCGTGCTCGCGGCATCCACCGTCAGCACATCCTTCATGACGGTCCGACCGGTCTCAAGGTCGATCGCACCGTGAATGTTCAGACGGTCCCGCCCGCTGCTCTGTTCCACCGCGACCGGCACGTCTTTTGGCGACCAGCAGCCAACCGGGCGCACCGCGTGGGTTGGATGTACGGCATCGGCAAAAACGACAGCCTCATCATCTGCAAGCTGGTTCAGCAGGTTTTCATACGCCTTGATGAATGCCGCCTGCTTCCCGGGATCAAGCTTGCGCGAGATCGCCTTCGGCTTGCGATGCTCCATGCCAAGCCGGTGCAGGAGCGCGACCAGGCCGGAGCGGCTCTGGTATTCAATGCCGAATTCCGCTGCGATCCAGGCGCCAATCGCGCGCGTCGAACGCGGCAGGGTCTCGGTAATCCAGACGATCAGCCGGGCTTGCTGCTCGTCATCCAGGCGGCACGCGCTACCTTCGTAGCCAAAGCTTACCAGACCATCGATCCCGTCTTCCTCATACAGCAGACGCCACGTCCGGACCGTATCGTCGTCCAGCAGCAGAACCTTTGCGACCGCCGCGCAAGTCATGCCGTCATCCAGCAGAACCAACGCGTTCGCACGGCGCGATAGACGATGGACAGCAGAACCGTCCCGAGCCAACTCGATCAGGTCACGTCGCGATTCATC
>JBAQNC010000042.1:0-5359 GCA_049303435.1 Parvibaculum sp.
GCGTATAGCCATAGAAATCAGTGACGGAGACGATGAGTTCGAGCTTGTGCCCCGTCGGCAGCAGCGAGGCGCTTTTCCTGTTGCCTTCCACTTCCATTGCGGCGCAGGCATTGAGCAGCATGTTCGACATGAGCTTGCCCGAGAAAGGCGGCTTGAACCAGCGCGAGCGGGTGAAGAGCAGAAGCTTCTGCCGCATTTCTTCATCGGGCGCGAACCGCGTCAGCCAGCGGCTATTGACCGCCCAGAAGATGGGCTTCATGAAGGGCTTGCTCCATTTTCCGGCCAGATGTTCTTCGTCCATCAAGGCGAGAATGTCAGCCTCTTCCAGCCACATTTTGCGGTGTGCGTCGAGCGTGAGGTCATGGGCGAGCGCGCGGGCGAGCAGCACGCCGTTGATGCCGCCCGCCGAGGCCCCCGCAATCGTGTCGACGATGACGCGCAACTCCGTCTTCTCGCCAATGGCCTGTAACAAGTCGAAATAGATTTTTTCAGTGTCTCGCTCCCCGCCGCGCGGATCGTCGACATCGGAAAATCGCATGGTCTGGCGACGGATGTGATTGTCCTCGCTGTGATAGGCGCGAGAGGCACGAACAAGCTTCAGGATTTCCTTGCTGACGCCATGCATGTATACGGCGAGCGACACGCCGCCATAGCATACGAGAGCCAGTCGAAGTTCCTTTTCCTTCATCGCTTGTGCCCGCCTTTAGCCGCCTCGAAGGCTCGACCCGTGTCACACCAGTGACCACGACTCAGATCAAATTGCCTCATCACAATAGACGGCAATTCACTATGGAGCATTAACGTTGTTTTGCGGGCGTTGGCGCGGATATGTGACTTGAACATGACCATTGCTTAACGAAACAGTTCGATTTTTAACGAAATTCGCAACCTGCCCTTAAATTGGTGGTGGAATGATTGCGCCTTGGCAGGGGGCTTTCTCTCTCTGGAAATAGGGCTCGGGCAAAAATGAATTCCATCGTGGAATCGCAGGAGCATATAAGGCGCAAGGTACTCCTCTATTGGATATCGATGGAGGACCGCCTTTATCTGTTCCGCTGCTGCTTTCCCTTGGCCCTGGCCTTGACCACATTCCACGCCAGTGGAATGACAAGCGCCATCGGTTGGTTCATTTCAGCTGTCGCGCTCGACACGGGCACCTTTCTCTGGCGGCGCAACGTCAAAAAGAATATTGCCCGGATCAATACCGAAGTGTGCTGGACCGATGCCGGTCTTTTCCATGTTGCGGCGGTCGCCACCTACACGATCGCCGGCTTCAATTGGGTTCTGGGCGCACCAAACAACTACGTCGTTACCGCCATTGTCTTCGGCGCGAGCCTGCTCACGCATTGCTCCTGGGTGCCAACCATGCGCTTGTGGTCAAATGTTGTCGCGCTCTTGATGCCTTTCTCTCTCATCATTTTTGCTGCGTTCGAGGCGGATCTGCTCAACCCGACTTCGGCGGCTTTGTGCACGATGTTGCTCGGCACGGCGGCGGTCATCATGCACTTCAACCGCCAGAAATATTTCGAGACATTTGCGAAGCTGCAGGAAGAGCAGGATCTGGCCAAACGGGCGGATGAGGCGGTTTCACTCGCGCTGGAGGAAAAAGCGCGGGCAGAAGACGCCAATCGCATCAAGTCTGATTTCATGGCGACCATGAGCCACGAAATCCGTACGCCGATGAACGCGATCATGGGGTTTTCCGATCTCATCGTCAAAATGAGCAAGGAGCCGAAGACGCGTGAGTATGGCGTCTATATCCAAGAGGCTTCCGTCGGTCTGTTGACCGTGCTCAACGATGTGCTCACATTCTCCAAGATGGAAGCGCAGCAGATCGACCTCGACATTCAGCCTCTGGAATTCGCCGAGCTCTTTGAGTCCCTGCTTTATTGGTCGGCAAAGGCGCGGGACAAGAGCATCACACTGAAATTCATGGTCGATGATATTCCCGATGAGGCGATGCTCGCCGATTGCGGACGCTTGCGTCAGATAATGTCGAACTTGATCTCGAACGCCTTGAAGTTCACGCCTGAAGGCGGCCGTATCGAGGTCGAGGCGACCGTCGCCAAACAATTGGCTGACGGGCTCCGCCTGCGTTTTGAAGTGCGTGATAATGGCATTGGCTTTGCGGAGGGTGTTGTCGATAAATTGTTCGCGCCCTTCGTTCAGGCTGATAATGAAATCGCCAAGACCTATGGTGGTACAGGGCTCGGCCTGGCTATCAGCGCCCGTCTCGTCAAGCAGATGGGCGGTGAGATTGGCGCCAGCGGCAGGCCCGGCGAGGGGGCAATGTTCTGGTTCGAAGCGCCCTTCAGCTACGCGGTCGAGCGGCTCTCGCAAAGCGCCTGACAAATTCCCCTTCGCCTCGGTTGCCCGCCAATGCGCGCGATCTGAGCTTTGGCTGTTGGGGTCAACCCTTTATCGGACATAACTTTCGTCGGCTGCGAACCTTCCCTTTGGATGGCCCCGGTCAGTCAATCATTCCCCCTGATTGACAGCCAAATTAATGACTGACATTATTGTCAGAGATGTGCGGGGGGAACTGATGTACATGAATGGGCGCATAGCCATTGCGAAGTGTGTCTGGGCGTTTGCGGTTCTGGTTCTTGTGGCCGGATCGTTTTGTTGCGGGTCGGCTTTTGCCGAAACCAAGCCGGACCGCCCCAACATCGTTCTCTTGCTTGTGGACGATGCGGCCCTGATGGATTTTGGCGTCTATGGCGGCGAAGCCCACACGCCCAACATCGATGCGCTGGCAGCGCGCGGGGCCTTGTTCACCCAGTACAGAAGCTCGCCGCTTTGCGCCCCGTCGCGCGCGATGCTGCTCACCGGCATGGACAATCACCGCACAGGCGTCGCCACGATCCCTGAAATCATTCCGCCCGAACAGGAGGGCAAGCCCGGCTATACGCTGTCGCTGGAACCGGGCGTTGCCACGCTGGCCGACGATCTGAAAGCAGCGGGCTATCGAACATTCATGACGGGCAAATGGCATCTGGGCAGCGAAAAGGGCGACCTGCCGGTTTCGCACGGCTTCGACCGGTCCTTTGCGCTCGATGCGTCGGGGGCAGACAACTGGGAAGACAAATCCTTCATACCCTTCTACAGCGAAGCCCCCTGGTTCGAGGACGACAAGCCCGCTTCCCTGCCGAAGGATTTCTATTCCTCGAAGTTCCTCATCGACAAGATGATCCAGTATATCGGTGAGAGCGATGCCTCTTTGCCGTTCTTTGCCTATGTCGCTTTTCAGGCCATCCACATTCCGGTGCAGGCGCCACCCGAGTTCACCGCGCATTACATCGGTGTCTATGAGGAGGGCTGGAACGTCCTGCGCGCCCGCCGTCATCAGCGCGCTGTCGAACGCGGCCTTATTCCCGAAGGCGCGCCACTCGCGCCGATGCCGCATGGCTCGCGCTCCTGGGACAGCCTCAGCAAAGACGAGCAGACCCTCTATGCCGCACGCATGCAGGTCAATGCCGGCATGCTGGAGGCGATGGACCATCATGTCGGTCGCCTGATCGACTATCTCAAGGCGAATGGTCTTTACGACAATATGATTTTTGTCGTGACCTCGGACAATGGTCCCGCCCCCAGCCGCGGCGACAACGACCGGTCTCTGGCGCTGTGGATGAAGTTCAACGGCTATCACATCGGCATGAAGAACATCGGCGAGCGCGGAAGCTGGACCTTTATCGGGCCCGAATGGGCCAATGCCGCGGCTTCGCCCAGTGACCTTTTCAAGTTCTATGCGGCAGAAGGCGGCTTGCGCGTTCCTTTCATTATCGCCGGCCCCGACATTGCGCCGCAGCGGGTGCAGTCCTTCGCGATGGTTACCGATGTCGCGCCGACTTTGCTTGATCTAGCGAAGGTGACACTACCCGACAACGGCCAGAAGCCCATGACCGGTCGTAGCCTCGTCCCGGTACTCCATGGCGACGCGCAACAGACATATGGCCCGGACGATGTTGCCGGGATCGAGGTGTCGGGCAATGCCGCGCTCTATCTCGGGCACTACAAGATCACCCGCAACCTGCCGCCTTTGGGCGATGGGCAATGGCGTCTCTTCGACATCAAGGCCGATCCCGGCGAGACGAAAGATCTGTCGGCTGACCGGCCTGCGATGAGGGAAAAGCTTCTCACCGCCTATTACTCTTTCACCGACCGGGTGGGCGTTCTGGAAATGCCCGAGGGCTATAATTCAAACGCGCAGCTGACGCTGAATGTTCGCGAGCGCTTGATCAAACGCTTCTGGTGGATGTCGGCGATATCACTGGGGCTGGTTCCGATTGTGCTTTTCCTGATCGGGCGGATGATCTTCCGGCGGCGTGCGTCATAAGTCATCGCGACCTTGAAACAACGACACTCGGGAGAGCATGATTTGACAAAAGTCTATGGCCTGAAGGTCTCTTACTTCTCGGGCAACCCTGTGCAGGCCTTCGTCTGCCGCCTCATCGAGGATTATGCCGACGAATGGTTATGGCGTTCAGCCATGCACTATCGCTGGAACTATCCGACGAGCGCCAAATTGCTGGCGCGCCAGATCGTCGATGAGATGACCGTGGATGTGCCGCTGCCAGCATGGCTCAAGCGCAACCGGACGGAGAAACGCCAGTTCGGCAATTTCGTTGTCAGGGACGGCGTCAATGATCGCACCCGCGCCAATGTGGAGCAGGGCTATTTGACGTTGTTGAAAATTCTGAGCGACGTTTTCGACAAGCGCCGAAACCTGCTCGGCGACCGCCCGACGCTTGCCGACATCGGTCTTTTCGGACCGCTTTTTCACCATTTTTCGATGGCCCGACGCCTGCCTTCATCATGCGCGAAACCGCGCCGGGCGTGATGGCCTGGGTCTATCGTCTGTGGAACGCGCGCGCCTCACGCGAACATGGCGCACTCGTTTCCGGCATTCCAGATGACCTCCTGCCACTGCTCAAGGAGATCGGAGAGACGCATCTGGAAGCGCTTTGCGCCAATGCCAGAGCCTGGGCGGATGGAAGAAGCCACTACAATGTCGATATTCAGGGCGCGCCCTATACTCAGTTGCCCACGTCGCAATATCGCGTCTGGTGCCTCGAGATGCTGCAAAAGCGCTACAACGCGCTCGATAGCGATGCCCGTTCCAAAGTTGCGGAACTGCTCGAAGGGCAGGGGTGTCTGGAACCCCTTCTGAGAGTTCCGAATGTGTGGAGCGGCTATGACACGGAAGAACAGGCGCCCTTCGGTCGGTCCATTCCGGTCTTCAGGGAAGTGAAGGGTTAGCGCGCCGACGCATAGCAAGCGGCGTTCGTTTGAGCGTATTCTGATTTGTGCGGGAAAATGGTGGACGATACTGGACTCGAACCAGTGACCCCTGCGATGT
>JBAQNC010000043.1:0-4390 GCA_049303435.1 Parvibaculum sp.
AGATGCGCATAGCCAAGCGTTTCCTCGACTTCTTGCGACGTGTGAAGACTGTTATCGAGGCGCTCAAGCAACAATGCCATACCGACGCCAAGCATGCCCGAAAGAACAAGAGCGACTGCCCCAATAAGGCTCTTCCGGGGATAGGAAGGATATAACGGCGCTGTCGCGGCGGAAATCACGCGCGAGTCAGGCGTCTGAAGATCGCCTTGTTGCGATGTTTCTTTAAAGCGGTTGAGAAAGGATTCGTAGACAGCCTTATTGGCGTCAGCCTCGCGTTGAAGCTCACGCATCTGGACAAAGGCCTGATTATTCTCGTTTGACGTGCCCTTCAGATCATTAAGGCTCTTCTGCAGCGAATCCACACGCGATTGGGCAATTACGGCCTCATTCTGGATACTGCCAACAATGCGCTGCACCTCACTGTAAATCTGCCGTTGAATGTCCTTTCTCTGCGCGTCAATATTTAAGATTGCCGGATGCCTGGGCCCATATTTGGACGAGAGGTCAGCCTGCTGGCGCGCAAGATCAGCTTCCTTGCCGCGCAATGTCGAAATCGTCTGCGACTGAACGACATCGGCAACAGATTCGATACTGCCCCCCGCAGCCAATATCTGTTTCGCGCGCTGATATTTCGCCTGTTTTTCGGCAAGACCGGTTTTGGCCAGGATCAACTGAGCATTGAGTTCGGAAAGTTGCTGATCATTAATCGTAACGCCATCAACATTCTCAAGGCCGTTCTGATTACGATAAATCTCGACGGCACGTTCTGAGGCCTCCACCTGCTGACGCAATGTCTGCAAGCGCGAAGAAAGCCATTCGTTCGCTTTCTTCGTTGCATCGAACTTGGCTTCCAGCTGATCAACGACATAGGTATCAGCCAACGCATTCGCAATCTTTGCCGCCTTGGCCGGGTTCTCGGAAGTAAATTTGAGTGACATCACATAGGTAAGCCCGCGACGCGAAATATCTGTCTGGCCGACCACCGCATCAACCACCCGGTTGATTGTCGCCTCTCGCTGCTGCTCTTCGGTCAGCCCGCTGTCGTTTGCTTTGCTAACAAGAGACGAAATCCAAACCCGCGGATCAATCCAGTTCAACACGGAAGGTGGTTTCAGCGCGCCATTGAACTCCGGATCATCAACAAGGTTCATTTGCTCGACCACGCGACGCGCTATGGAGCGGGATTTCAGAATTTCAACCTGACTGTCGACGGTTGCGGAATCTCCCCCCAAACCCGACATGACGGATTCAACATCCACAACTTGCGTCTTCTGCTGATCGAGAATGATGAGCGTTTCGCCGGTATAAAGCGGCGTCATCTGGAAAACGCCCACAATGACCAGCGCTGTAACGCCGATTGTAATGCCGATTATGACGCCCGCGCGTTTGCGCAGCGTACGAAGAATGGCAAGGATATCAATGTCGACAAGCCCAGCATCTCCCTCCGCTTGGAGATCACCATATCCGCCACCCTCTCCGCGCGGAGCGGCATTTCTGATCGACATATTCATACCCAATTCCTTGGCGCCTACACTTGGCTCACTCTACCAAATCGACACAAACAATATCTCAAACAAAACAATAAGGGCAGGATATGAAACCAATCCTGCCCTTACGATCTCGTAAATAGGTCAATCTCGAAGTCTTTTTCACATCAGCCGGATCAAAGCTTGCCCGTCAGTGTCAGGCCTATGATGTTCCGGCTGTAATCACTACCCAAAACGGATGAATCGCGTTTTGTATAATCATAGCCAACATTGACCGAAAAATTCCGGTTCAGCAGATAGTCCGCACCAAATCCGGCGTTCACGATATCGTCAGTTCGGCTGATGCCCGTGTAATCATCGTTCTGGTAACCAACTCTCGCGTTCAATAACACGTTACGAAGAAGCTCATGATCAATACGTGCGCCAACAGATTGGGAAAGATAACCGGACGCGGCTGTCACTGTTTCATTGATCGTGGAATCAGCGTTAAACGTGACGGTCGTAAGAGGCGTCACATACCACTCAACATTGGCGCCATAAGAAAGTCCATCGATATCCGAAAGGGTCGGATCATCATAAGTCTGCTTTTGATAACCGGCATAAATTCCACCCTGCGCAAGATTCGACAGACGGAAATCTGAACCTACTACAGCTGCATAACCCTTTGAGTCACGATTAAGAGCAACAACCGGGGGATTCTGATCATATTTACGCTGGTTCAGAGAACCCTTCACATAAACATTTGTGTCAGGCGATACATCGTAACCAAGCTTTAAACCTTCAGTATATTCCTTACGGTCACGGAAATCCTGATCGATCAGGCCGCCTGACGTCGAGGCCACATTGTCATAGTTATAATCATTGAGCATGCCGCTAAGCTGAGCCGTCATACGATTGAAGCGCTGATCGACATCGGCGGATGCCGTAAACAATTTGTAAGGCACAGGCTCCGAAGAAGACCCCGGCGAGTTCGGATCACCCCGATCCTCGTGAAGTTTTTGATAGCTCAAAGCGCCATTGATGAGCGTGTCGCGCGTCACATCAAGACGGCCATTCGCACCAACATTCCAATCCAGCCGATTTTCACCGCTGTGCGAGTTATAAAAGCTCTTCGCAATACCTGCATTAAAGTTCAAGGCATGGCGGCTCCAGTTGGAGTTTACTGCAACGCTTGAGGAGAGCTCGGTGATAAAATCACCCTTTGTGTCCGTGTCCGTCGCATAGATGTTGTCATCATATTTTCCGGTAACGCTCGCCTGCGGATAAACCGTAAAACCACCCGCATGGATTCCCACCGCATCATAACCCGGACGCGCCCGATAACGCACATTGCCGCGCGTGTCAGTCATCTTGGCGCTCGTATCACCGTTCACTCCAGGCGCATCAGTCGCATAAGCAGTTCCGGCGCCAACCGTGACAAGAGCGGCCGTCATCAGAAGTCTGGTGAACATTGACAACATGGTTAATCCCCGTACCTGAAAAGAGTTATGCCCGCTTTAACGAGCGATTCACAAAACAACAATACCGAACATCAATTTGACCGCCGCACGATCCACAACTGGCTCAGCTACTGCTGGCGGGCGTTTCCGGGGTCGAGGTATTGCTCAGATTATTGTAGTTATTGGTACTGTTCTGCTGTTGCTGCTGCTGAATCGATGCCGTCTGGGTATCACTTCCCGACTGCACCGATGACATAAATGTCGACCCGCCATTGGCCTGAACATAAGCTGTCATCTGGATCGCAATATCCGGGTTGGTCACACCAATCGCCGCGATCGCAGCGCCAAGGCCCTGACCGCCGGCATCCTTGATACCCGGATTGTTCGCCAAAATTGTCTGAATCGCCGGATTGGTCGAACTATTGAACACCGACACGACGGCCTGACCTGCCACAGCCGGATCAGATGCATTTTCAACAAGGCTTTGAATAGCGGACTGAAGCCCAGCCGGATCGTTCTGATACTGAATAACCAGTGCTTCAACCGCCGCAACCTGCGCATCAAGCGCGGCTTGCTGATCTACCGTCAATGTCGGTGCCGTATCGGCGTAGGCTGCAGAAAGTGGCCCTACAACTGAAAGACCGGCAACGCAAACTGTCGCGAGAAGAAATTTCTTCAACATCGAAGCCTCCAGAACTTTTAGATCAGGCGGGATGACCTGACAAAAAAACATGCTCAAAGCGCGTCCTGCCAAAAATAGCTCGCGGGCATTACACTTTGTTTACGATACGCCATTGATTGCAAAATTCCAAAGCGGAGTCTGAAATCAATACTTCAGATAGGATAGATTCAGTCAGATTCATGCTAAATGATAGCAAAAATACCACACTTTCAAACCTCCGAAGCGACGTTAACCATATCCTTTAATAAACGATCAAAAAAACCGTTCGGGAATGCGCACGATATCACCGGGCAAAACCTTGACGGCCTGATCGGCCGCATAGGCCTTTTCCTTGTCGCCATCTCGCGTGATGTAAACCTCGTCCTGCTTGGCGCGGTAGGTGAACCCGCCTGCCACAGCCACGGCGTTGATGACATTCATTCCATTTGTATAGGGATACTGACCCGGTTTATCGACTTCGCCGATGATGTAGAAGGGGCGGTAATTCAAAACCTCGACGCTGACCTTGGGGTTCGTCAAATAACCCTGCTCAAGCTTGCCTCGAACTTCTCCTTCAAACTCGTCAAGGGTCATGCCGGCGGCTTGAACCTGGCCAATCAGCGGTAAGGAGACCTTGCCCGCCCCTGTCACGTCAAACTCGCCAGACAGATCTTCTTCACCAAAAACAATGAGACGGAGCTTGTCGCCAGACCCCAGACGATAATCAAGCGCGGGATCGGGTTTTGCGAGCGCATCGGACGTTGCTGCAGTGGGCGCGGCCACTGTTGAGGCCACTTCACCGC
>JBAQNC010000044.1:0-4130 GCA_049303435.1 Parvibaculum sp.
GCTCGACCAGACCGAGATCCACCACTACCAACTATGACGCTCAAGCCATCACGAAACTTTATGAAAAGGAATTTCTGATGCCTATGGATTTCTCTAACGATATTTTTGCGGAATTCGAAAGGCTCTATGGACGAACCCCAGGCATTCACTCATCTCCTCATGATCAAAAGCCTAAAACACAACTTGGCTCACGCAACACCACATCAGTCGCGTCAAGTCGCGAAAGGATGCCGAAAAAATTTGTTACGCCCAACCACACCGAACCAGTCGAAAGACAAGCAATTTTGGATGCAAAAAAACTTCGCATTCAATATCAGACAGAACTAGCTCTGGACGAAGATGAACGGCTCGACCCTATCGATCTTTCGGCATGGTTTTATGTTCGCGCAGAACTAATGAAATGGTCTCAAATTACAACTGGACGATATCGAAGAGGTCTTGTAGCGCTGACTAACTGCAGACAGCCTGACATTCAACCAAGGCTGTTTCCTCTCCATCTCGCACAGTTCTATGAAAAGCTCGATTCGCGCGCACAACCTTTGATTTCACCTGGCGACCTAGCAAAACGGCCTCGGGCAAATCGAGCAAGAAAAAGATATCGCGGCGCAAAAGCGTTTCGGCAGAAGTTCTGCAGCGCCGATCAATTTACAAGGATCACGGATCATCTCGAAACCAGAACTCGATCGGAACTCGCTGAAGCTGCCAGCGCCTTTCTTAAGGCAGAACTGGCCACAGGCTTACGCCCCTCAGAATGGCGGGCGACCTCAATGCGGAAAAAGGCTCACCATCCAGACTTTTATTCAGCACCCTTTCTGGATGTTCTGACACCTGTTTCACGAGCACAAAAAGATAGCCAAGTGGTCCTGCGCTCCCTCAATCTGACAAATTTGTCACCCGACACACTTAAGGCGATCAATCTGACCAGTGACATGGCCTCCGCCACTTTCCGCCGATCAGACGCGGAGTGGAACACACTACGGACCAGACTATCAGAACTCATTGACCGAGCCTGCGTTGCAATTTTTGGAGCAAATGGTTCAAGGTTTGCGCTCGATACTTTCCGCCATCAGTGCTTAGCCAATTATGCGCAAGGAGGAATCACAATTGAAAATGTTTCAGCATTCTTCGGAGATGTCGGTTTGCTCATCGGCGACAAGGAATACCTATCGAGTGATGCAGCGTGGGCATTCGAGAGTCTCCCTGCATCCGCCAGCCCCTCAGAGTTGGACATCAAAACTGCGGAAGCCTTTTCAACCGCATACAATATCCACAAAGCGAATTATCTAAATTTGATCGACGGGCGTAATGTCGGGATCACACAAGCACAATTAGAAAAATTAGAACGCGAAGGTTCTTTAGATTTCTAGGTAACCGGGCCAAAGAGACGTCAAGGTCCCACAGAGTGCGATTAGCAAGGTCTAGTGGCATGAATCTTCGGTCGGATCCCACTGACGAGAATTGTTCCAGACATCGACCTAATTCGCTCAGGCTACAACCTCAAATCTGAGCCATAGGCGCTAACGGGGGACAGAACACGAGCTTGTCGGCAAAAGTTGTAGCGCGACAATCTGGATAAGAGGAGCGCGTCAATCAGGATGAGAATCCTTGGTCGCGACGTTTGCGACGATGCCGCCCTTTTCTGTCGCGATCAAGGGGTTTGTGTTTTTGATTGTCGCGGCGCGTCAATCAGCTTTCATATCTGCCGGTGAGGCCCTCTGCGCGGGTCGACCCGGCCCCTTTGCCTTTTCGGCGGCTCTGCGACGGTAGCTTTCGACATTCATCTCGAAGATTGTCGCGTGGTGAACGAGCCGGTCGACGGCGGCCAGCGTCATGGCCGGGTCGGGAAAGATCGTATTCCATTCCCCGAAGGGCTGGTTGGCCGTGATCAGCATGGAGCGGCGTTCGTATCTCGCGCTGATGAGTTCGAAGAGGACGCTGGTCTCGGCCTGATCCTTGGTGACGTAGGTGATGTCATCGAGGACCAGCAGGTGGAACTTGTCGAGTTTCGCGATCGCGCTTTCGAGGACGAGATCGCGGCGCGCCTGCTGGAGCTTCTGGACCAGATCGGTGGTGCGGCTGAAGAGGACGCGGTAGCCTTTCTCGACAAGTGCAAGCCCGATGGCGGAGCCGAGATGCGACTTGCCCACGCCTGGTGGACCAAACAGCAGGATGTTGCTGCCCTTTCCGATCCAGCTGTCACCAGATGTGATGGCACTGACATGGGCCTTGGACAGCATGGGAACGGCTGCGAAGTCGAAGGTCTCGAGGGTCTTTCCGGGCAACAAGCGGGCCTGTGCGAGATGTCGCTCGATACGGCGGCGATCGCGTTCGGCCAGCTCGTGCTCCACCAGGGTGCTGAGCAACCGGGCGGCGGGCCAGCCTTCCTTGTCGGCCTGTTCGGCGAAGCGCGGCCATAGCGCCTTGATGGCTGGCAGGCGCAATTCATTCAGAGCGAGGGTGAGGCGGGCGGTATCGGTCTGCGACGACGTCATGCTGCAACCTCCTCGGCAGATGCCGCATTGCCGACCAGCTGGTCGTAGGATGACAGGTCGGCCATCCGCACCTCGACTTTGGGCAGCGCCTCGACCGACGGGCTGAAGAGCGCGCGCAAAGCCGCCATGTCAGGCGGACGGTTCTGACGAAGATCCTCCTCGATCTGCGCGGCCAATTCGGCCTCGCACCCCCGGTCGTGGGCCAGCGCCAGGAGATCGACGGTCATGCGACACGCCTTCTTCTCGCCGGTCTGTTCCAGCAGAACCGCGAACATGTCGCCGAACGCCCGTCGCGGAAACAACTGGTCCCGGTAGACCAGCCCCATCAGCGCCATGGGCTTTTTGCGCAAGGAGTGGATGACATGGTGGTAATTGACCACGTGACCGTGGCTTCCGCTGCTCGATGCCCGTCCGCGTGGCAGCGTCAGCAGGGATGTGCCTCCGAGAAATAGCTCCAGCCGATCATCGTAGAGCCGGATCCGCAGATGATGCCCGATCAGCCGGGAGGGCACGGTGTAGAACACCTTGCGCAAGGTGAAGCCGCCGGAGGACGTGACGCGCAGCGTGACCTCCTCGTAATCCGTCGTCCGCCGGGCCGGCAAAGGCCTGAGACTGGGGCGTTCCATGTCGATGCGCTTGCCATTGCGGGCATTGATCCGGCCAACGATCTCGTCGATGAAGCGGCGGTAGGCTGCCAGATCCTCGAAGTCGCGCCCCCCGCGCATGACCAGCGCGTCCTCGATCGCCCGCTTCAGGTGGCCATTGGGGCTCTCAATGGAGCCATTCTCGTGCGCAACGCCCTTGTTGTTGCGCGTTGGGATCATGCCGTAATGGCGGCACAGGGCATCGAAGCGGTCTGTGAGGTCGGTCTGGGCGGATTGGTCGAGGTTCTTGAAGGCCGCCGACAGACTGTCGGTGCGATGGTCGTGCGGCACGCCGCCAAGCGTCCAGAGAGCATTCTGCAATCCTTCGGCCAGCGCCACATAGCTTTCGCCCCCCAGCACGACATGGGCGTGTTGGAACCCGCTATAGGCAAGCCGGAAGTGATAGAGTCGATGATCCAACGGCTCACCGGCCACGGTCACGCCCAGTTTGCCCATGGCGGTGAAATCCGACAGGCCCATCTTGCCCGGCGTGTGGACCTGCCGGAAAATAACTTCCTGTTCGGGGCCATGCTCGGCGTTCCAGGCGCGTATCCGTCGCTCCAGAGTGCGCCGGATGCCAGTGCCCAGATCGGGATGCTGGCGCAGAAGCTCCTCGTAAACCGCCACGGGTCGGATCCCCGGTGAGGACCGCAGCAGCGGCACGACTTCCGTGTCGAAAATATCAGCAAGCGGGTCTGGGCGGCGCCGACTGCGCGGGGTCTTCTTCTGCGATGGTAGAGTTGGGTCGGCTTGCAGCCGATACCCCGTTGCCTGGCTGATACCGGCCTTCGCCGCGGCCACGGGAGTGGAATGGGTCTGTCTGAGCGTCATGAAAAGCCTCATCTGTTGGTCGGTGACATGACGGCCCGGCATGAACGATCTCCTTGCAAAGAAAACCGTTTGCTATCCGAACCGATCACGACCGTCAGACCCGCCATTTGGGGCGCAACGCGGGGGTGGGGCCTCTCCAGTCGGGCTACGCCCTCCCTACGAG
>JBAQNC010000045.1:0-4219 GCA_049303435.1 Parvibaculum sp.
CCTGAAACTCGATAAAACTCCGCGCCACCGGCATCGACTGCATTCCGCCGCGAGCCGTTGCGACCAACAGCTTGTCATGCACCTGCGCATCGGAAATCCCGATGATCTTGCGGGCGCCATAAATATTTGCCGAGACATAACCGTCACCGGACGCACTCCAGTTGCGGGTAAGCATGATCGAACGACCTGCGCTCGCAAGACTGCTGGCCAGCACGACATGCCAACTGGTTCCGGTCTCATCGGCCCCTATCAGCAATCCATTTTGTTCGACCGGAAAGACAAGCGCGCTTCCGCCCTCGACATCCAATATCTTGGGCTTCCCGAAGCCCTTTACCGAAGCGAAATCCACACCTGAGAAATCGAAATTGGCGGCGCGATCGAACACCACCCATAGTTCATTTGCGCGCGCAAACACCGCCGCGCCCGTAGGCGCCGCCCAGGGAAAGACCAACTCGCTCCGATTACTCGTTTCGCTGGCGGCAACCTGCAAATTCTCGGACGGTGCGGCTTCTACCGAGGCGGCACTTTCAAGCGACGGCTCGACCGCATGTGCAACGGCCCTTTCCGGTTCGGCCACCGGCGTATGAGCCTCGCCAGCCTTGGCTTCGGTCACTTTTTCGGCGTGGCCCTCGACAGGCTCAGGGCCAGCCGCCGTCTCGGCGACGTCCGACGGAGCCGCCTCATGAGGTGTTATATGTTCAGGTCCGCCCGCAGCCTTGGAGGGCGTGCTCTTGTCGGCAGCTACCAATGTCTTGTGGGCATCCCCAGCCGGAGCAACATCTACAACTTGCTGTTTGAAATCCAGCACGACGCCCAGATCTTCGCGGAAATCCGTCACTGTCACATTGTCGGTGAGCTTCATGAATACCGACAGACGGCCGTCATGGTCCATTGACGTAATCGTTTTCAGGAATGGTGGCGGATTGACCCGGATTTTCGCCAGAGCCACCTTTGCAAAGCGATCGAATGTGATCGTCGCCTCGCCGTCTTTCTGTATAAGCGAATAAAGAACCGGCTGGTTCCAGTCGAAGACCAGCCGTGTAATTCCGTCATGGCTCGCAACGCGCACGCGCAGTTCCGGCGTTGGCGCCACCGGGTCAACCACACCGGCAGCTCTTGCCGCCTTCTCCCTGGCGGCCGCTTCGGCGATTGCGTCGGCTTTCGCCTTGATCCGCGCCAACACCTCCGCTGGCAGCGGCGGCGGAGCAGCTGTCCAGTTCGACGGCATCAAGTCGACATAGAGCGAATTTTCCGCCTCCTGGGTATTGAGCCAGCAATTGAACTTAAGGCCCACGCGAAGCGTCTTTTTGTCGGGGTCCTGCCGCACCAGTGCGGCCAAATGCGGCATCTGGCGCAGAAACTCGGTGATATCCACATCGAACGGCTTGTCGAACGTCACGACGAAAACACCGGAGCTCACAGCCGCGCTGTGACGCGGCACCCCACCCGGCCAGTGAAAAACGATGCGCCCGAAACCGCCATCTTCCGACATCGACATCGTCGCGCCAGATGAGGCAAAAGCAGACGAGACGCTCGATACAACAAGCAGAACCATGCCGAAAGCAACGATTGTCGAAAGCATAACAATACGCAGCACCCGCACGATACGACTTCCTTTTTCCTGCGACCGAGCCTGAAACAAAATACCCACCTCTGCCCGAAGATCAGGCACACCAGTCCGCCTCCTGCCCGATAGCAGATAGACCGGTTTCCAAGCTTAGGTTAACGAGGTTAAGAGAGGTCTAAAGAATAGGCCCCATGAACGACCAATTTGCCAACCTGACCGGGGTCAACCGGCCTTGCCGGATGCCGGAACCATGCTGTTTTGCATGGGTTTGGTCGCATCGACTTTCGGGTCAGGCGCATCCGTCAGATGATTACCTGTGGCGAGTTCAACCGTCAGGTCCTGTGCCGTGACTGGGTCCATCGCGGCAAGGATAACTGCCATCTTGCGGGGGTTCATGCGCTTGGCGACATCGATCAGCACGCCCATGTCGAGCCGACCGAAAATCCGGGCTGCATCTTTGGGCTTCATCGTTTCATACATCTGAACGACGCTCTTGAGGCGTTCATCATTCGCCTTGTCGTTTGAGGCAATCTGGCCGTTGATCCTGGCCTCGATGGCTTTCAATTCGGCAATACGCTCATCAACACGTTTTTCTACAGCGGTCAGAAGCTGTTCGCGCAAATCGAGAGCTTGCGCGCGCTTGTCAATTTCCTCGCGACGCTCGGACAGGCTCCCCAAAATAGCGATCTCGGCAGGCGAAGTCGGGGTCTGGTGCAACTGCTCCGTTTGCGCCTCGAGAGCAGCCTTCGTCTGCGCTGGACTGGGCACCGGGTTGGCGCCTCGACGAACTTTTTCGGGCTTTTCAGCAGAAGCATGCTCGGACGCCGCTTCATCTGCGGGCTGGGCATTATGCGCCGCACCAGCTTCCTGCTCGGGCTTGGCGTCATGCGTCGGCTTGTTCTCGGCGTCGGAAGATTTTTCAACGCCTGTCGGCTCCGCCGACTGAGCCTCAGCCCGCGCCACAACTGAAATATTGCTCAACCCGCCGATCATATGCACGACCTTCAGGCCCAGCAGCATGGCGGCGACCAGCATGACAGTCGGCAAAAGGCGAAGACGGTTAAGCATTTTAAAAACCTGCGGATTGAAATTCAGCGCGCGCGCTTCAAAAGATCGAGTAACGGATTGGGTCCATCAGCATTTCTGGCAGACGTGCGCGCTTGCGACGGTTGCACCTGCCCGGCCCGCGGCTTGACAATCCGGGGGATAACTTCCGATTCTGGCGCTCTGGGTGGCGTCACGGAGCGCCGCGTCTCGATACCGCCAAGACGGTTTGCAATATCGTTCCCGGCTTGCATCATCACCGACAATTCGTCGGCCAGCGCCTGACCTCTCTTGACCTCTTCAAAAAGCGTCTTCCCTGTGGCGTCACTTGCCTGACGCAGATGCGCAATGGCATTCGTCGCCTGCTGTGTCGCATTGGAAAGCTCGACAACGAGATCACGCATACCATCCTGTCCCTCGCGCATGGAGCGCAAACGACGATCGATTGTCGCGCAATAGCCGATCGTGGCAGCAAGAAGCACGCAAACGATCACTTCCAGCAACATGTCCAATGGTAAATCCATCACTGCCCCCCACCCTGCTGGTCAGTCGCCTGAGGCGTCGATCTGACCTTGATGCCATGTTCGATGCGTACTGCGACGTTGTTGCTGATGCGTCCAATGCGGCCCTGAGCCAACATCACCCCGCCGCAGCGCATTTCAACCATCGCGTCAGGACCACTGTTCAACATCAGTGTCTGTCCGACCTTGAAGTTCATGACGTCGCGCAAGCTGATCTGCTGTTCATCGAGAACGGCGTCCAACGGAACCTGCGTCGACCACAACTCAGTCGCCAAATGGCTTTCCCAGATCGAATCACGACCGAATTTTTCGCCCATGAACATCTGCAACAGAAGTTCGCGGATCGGTTCAAGCGTCGCGTAAGGCAGCAACATCTCGATACGACCGCCACGATCTTCCATGTCGATACGAAGTTTGATGAGAATGGCGGCGTTTGCGGGACGCGCAATGGCCGCAAAACGCGGATTTGTCTCGATGCGATCAAGCTCGAGCGTCACCGGCGACAATGGCTCAAATGCCGCCTTCGTGTCCTGCAGCACGACTTCGATCATGCGTTGGACGAGATTGAGCTCGATCGTCGTATAGGGACGGCCCTCAATACGCATTGCCGCCGTGCCGCGACGACCGCCGAGCAGCACGTCAACGATCGAATAGATCAGATTGGAGTCGACCGTGAACATCCCGTAGTTGTCCCATTCCTTGGCGCGGAAAACCGCAAGAACGGCAGGCAACGGGATTGAATTGAGATAGTCGCCAAAACGGATCGACGAAATATTTTCCAGACTGACTTCAACGTTGTCCGACGTAAAATTACGCAAGGACGTCGTCATCAGACGCACGAGCCTGTCGAACACGATTTCGAGCATCGGCAGGCGTTCATATGAGACAAGCGCCGAATTGATGATCGCGCCGATACCCGTGCGCTCTCCAACCTGTTCCTCCTCCACTTCGAAACCGAGCAAACTGTCGATTTCGTCCTGGTTGAGGACACGTTCGGGCTGAGCTTCAAAGCCGGGCTCGCCGTCAGCCCCTTCTCCAGCGTCCGACGCGCGGCGTCGGCGGCATCGATCAGCGGGTTCACCCGACG
>JBAQNC010000046.1:0-2507 GCA_049303435.1 Parvibaculum sp.
ATCATGCGGTGGTTCTGGCTGCCTATCTCAAGAACTTCACCTAAACATTGGTAAAGTTAAGTTGGCTTTCGGCTTCTACATTGGTGTTGAGCGCGATGTGCAGTCCTTGACGAGCAGCGGCGATAGCACGCCCGTTTGATTGATCTGACGATATTGCGTAGATCGAAAATGAAAAGTCTGGCGCGTTCGGAATATGATGGAGTTTGCCTGCCTCAATGTATCTCTGTACAGCGCGTGTCCTGAAGTATCCGGTTCCACCAACGCTCAAAATATATTGAAGCGCCAACGGACCTAAGCCGACAAAAAGGCCAGCGTCATCTAGGTGGGGGAAAACTACTTTTTGATGTGCGGAAAACTCAGGGCCCCAATCGACATGCACGTATCCATCTTCAAGTATGTCGGTTGAGTTTGGCTTTGTACTGACGGCTATTAGCTTTTCCTCCAGCAATAGCTCAATGTTAATTCCCGGCCGATGTGCTGGTGCGTACATGATTGCGATATCAAGGGCACCGGATTGCACCTGCTCAATGAGTCGCTCGCCAAGATCAACGTGAGTTCGTAGAGCAATTTCAGGCGCATTTTGGCGCATCCAGATGAGCCAATTGAGAAGGAGCGGATTCCACAGGCTGAATTCCCCTCCGACTGTCACGATCGCTTCGCGCCCTGGAGGGAGGGCAATCTGCTGACGGGCTCTCTCCCATGTCTGAACCAGTGACGCAGCAAAAGGACTAAACTCGTTCCCCGCTGGGGTAAGCCTTGCGCCAGCTTTGTTGCGGATAAACAATTTCCGCCCCAGCTGGTCCTCCAATGCCTTTATCCGAGCACTCACCGCCGTCTGCGTAAGGTTGAGCCGTTCTGCAGCGCCGACAAAGCTGCCCGAAGCGGCTGCCGCTAAAAAGGTCCGCGCGAGTTCGATATCCATTTAAATCCAATATTTTTGCAGATAACAATAAATAATATTCAATTGTGTGAATTTGTGCGAGGTGTATTTTTTCTCAATCGCCCAATGGCTGGAGTGTTCCCATTGCGCGAGATTGAGTGCGATCTAAATTTACAAAATTTTTTTGTATATCGTGTCGTTCTCGGTAGAGATCTGGAAAATAGATCTTCCTTGCGCTGGAAGTGACTTTGACCAGTCCTGATAGCAAGTGAGTTCGACAATGAATATGCCTGTTTCAATCGAGTCAGATATCGGCCTCACCGACCGCGACCGAGAACAACTCGAGAAGTTGGCAAATGCGCTTAGCGCAAAGGACGCACTCTGGGCGAGCGGATTTCTTGCGGGTGTAGCACATGCACGATTACGAGATAGCGAAGTTGAGGGACTCGAAAGCCACAGCATAAAGGCGTCGCCAGCCGTAGACACAACGCTGACAATTCTCTATGCGAGCGAGACGGGAAATGCTGCAGCACTTGCGCACCGTATAGAATCCCAAGCACTCGGCCTCGGCATCAAAGCGGTCGCGAGGGATCTTGCTACATATAAGCCGCGTTTCCTCAAAGATGAGCGCGCAATCATCCTCATTTCGAGTACTCACGGGGAAGGAGAACCGCCGGAACCAGCCAAGGGATTCTTCGAATTCATCCGTGGACGTAAGGCCCCAAAGCTGGATGGAATGCGTTTTGCCGTGCTTGCGCTAGGGGACTCCACATACGAGTTCTTCTGCGAGGCTGCGAAGGTGCTGGATCTCCGCCTTGAAGAATTGGGCGCTGAAAGATTTCATGAGCGTGTCGATTGTGACGTTGACTATGATGATGCGGCCGAGACCTGGATAGAGCAGGCGCTGAAAAAACATCGAGCAGAATTAGCGAGGCAAGGTGCTGGATCAGACAAAATCTCCCTGGCTCAAGCGACAAATGCATCATATTTGTCTGCGTATGATAAACACCATCCTCTCGCCGCGACTGTATTCGACAACCTTATTTTGACCGGGCGCGGCTCAACGAAGGAGACGCGACATATCGAGTTTTCTATTGATGAGCACGCTCTTCAATTTTTGCCTGGTGATGCTTTAGGTATCCTTCCGCGTAATGATCCTGATCTGATCAATCAGATACTGGATCAAACAGAATTCACGGGTAGTGAGGTCATTGCCCTGAAGAAAAATGACACATCTTTGTCTGAAGCCCTCGCGAAAAATTTCGAGATTACAACTCTCACACCAAAGTTTCTGAAAAATTGGGCTGAGCTAACAAATGCCATAGAGCTTCAGGCTCTCGTCGAGGGAAATGATCGAAAAGCTCTGACAACCTACCTCAATGAAAATCACATTATTGATGTGATAACGCGATATCCCGTGAAGGGACTAGAAGCTACGCAGTTAGTAGATGCCTTGCGTGGTCTGCAACCGCGCCTCTATTCAATATCATCTAGCAAGCGAGCGTTCCCCGACGAGATCCATATCACCGTCTCGTCGGTGCGTTATGCGCTGCATGACATAATGCGAAAGGGCGTTGCGTCATGTTTCCTCGCTGATCGGATAAAACCAGGCGATGTAGTGCCCCTA
>JBAQNC010000047.1:0-5220 GCA_049303435.1 Parvibaculum sp.
TCGCACCGCCCGTTTCGGCGAGAACCTTCGTGATCGCAGCAGTCAGAGACGTCTTGCCGTGATCGACATGACCAATCGTCCCGATGTTGCAATGCGGCTTATTGCGTTGAAATTTTTCTTTGGCCATCGGTGTAGTACCTCGTTTGGTCGAATGATCGATCTCTAAAGCGTCTCAATAACTTGCCCAGTTCCGGCGACGGTCTGGAGCGGGTGAAGGGAATCGAACCCTCGTCATCAGCTTGGAAGGCTGTTGCTCTACCATTGAGCTACACCCGCCTGACCGTAATTCCCTTCGTAACAACCAACATCGAACGTGAACCAGATCTCTTGTTCTCCAAGGGACATGGTGGAGGGGGTTGGATTCGAACCAACGTAGGCGTAGCCAACGGATTTACAGTCCGTCCCCTTTAGCCACTCGGGCACCCCTCCGTGTCCGATGTCAAATGTCTTGAAATCCCAATACGTTCGCTGCCGCCGACTGTGCTTCGCACACGGGCGGCTTTATTGAGCTTTGCCGCCGTGCTGTCAACTGAAATCCCGGTCCCCAAACGCATGAAATACCCCGCGGCGTCCTTAGCGGCTACGAGAACCAACCAAAGGCACCGTTGAGCAGGCGTTTACATGAGCCCGGAAGGCGCAATATAAGCGTCGTCATGAGCAAACGCAAGCCGCCCTCCGGCCCCCATCATCGCCCCGACGCCCCCTCCCGCCCCCGCAAGGGAGAAGGAGGCCGCAAATCCCATCATGGCGCCCCGAAGGGCCACAAAGGGGGCGCAGATGAGAACTTTCTCTATGGATTTCATGCGGTTAACGCCGCCTTGCTCAACCCCGAGCGCAAGATACTGCGCCTGATGCTGACCCGTAATGCGGAACATGAACTGGCCGAGCAAGGAGTGAATCTGGATTCCAGCAAATCACTTTCCCCGGAAATCATGACTGGCGAGGAAATCGCAGCCGCCCTGCCCCCCGGCGCCGTGCATCAGGGAATCGCGGCGAAGGTCTCCGCCCTGCCCGATTTGTCGCTGGACGAGGCCTGCGCAGAATCCAAAACAGTCATTGTCCTTGATCAGGTCACCGATCCCCATAATTTCGGAGCGATTCTCCGCTCCGCTGCCGTCTTTGGTGCAGGCGCACTCATCACCACCGACCGAAACAGCCCCCCGCTGGGCGGCGTCCTGGCCAAGTCAGCCTCCGGCGCGCTGGAAAAGGTCAAGGTCGCCAAGGTCACCAACCTCGTCCGGGCGCTGGACGAGCTGAAAGATCTGGGCTTCGAGGTCATCGGACTGGATGGCGAGGGAGAAGTCTCGCTGCCCGACTTCAAGACCGGACCGAAAGTGGCCCTCGTCCTCGGCGCGGAAGGTGCGGGCCTTCGCCGCCTCACACGTGAGCATTGCGACATACTCGCGCGCCTGCCCGCCACCGGGCCCATGCGAAGCCTCAACGTCTCCAACGCGGCCGCCGTCGCCCTTTACGAGCTGGCCCGGCGCAACCGACCCTAAAGCCCGCCCTTGAGCAGATAAGGTGCGACGATAATTCGCTTCAGCTTCCAGCCGAGGCTCCATTCCAGCAGATAGATCGTCTGCTCGTCCGGCGTCGAAAAGCGTGCGCCGATATCCATCCGGAAAACCAGCGGGCTTCCCGCAAAGAAGGCGTAGCGCACTTGCCCCATCGGATCGGAGGGGTCGCCACCATTCTGCGCCATTTCCGAAAGCATTGAAGGGTTGATCTGGGCTGCGACCACACGATCGATCGCAGCAGCGCTGACCGCCTGACTGAGAGCCTGAACGCGCGGATCGGCATTTACGATCCTCGCCGTATAGGCCGCCTTGAGGTCTTCGCGCACGCCATCGCGCACCGAATTCCAGTCCACCATTGAAGTGAGCGCAATCTTGTCGCCACGCAGCAATGCCGTCTGCAGATCGTAGATCGCCCAATAGGGCCACGCCGTCCAGACCAGAGCAAAGACAAAAAGGCCAACAAGATAGGGCCCGACACGGCCAAGCCTGCCCGACATGACACCATAGGCAAGGCCGCCCGCCATCGCCGCGACCAGAGTTGTCCCCAATAGCCAGAAAACCAGACTTCCCAAACTCAACGCCTCCCCGACGCAGAACCACTACATGACGTCCGAACGAGGAGACGCTGCAAAACATGATTGCCAAGGCAAGATGACCTGCCCTGCGCCATCAGACAAGGGCGCTGACGAGACGGAAGATTGCCTGACCAATACAAGCAAGACCATACGCCCTGACAAGATACCGTCACAGAACCCCATTTACGATGGTTGCGGATCAAGGATTGGGTTAGGTTTCAGACAATCATTTCAAGGAGCGCGGAAAGCGCAAGAGTACGGGACGGAAATCAGCAAGAAATGCCTCTGAACATCTTCAATGACCAACCCGAATTCATCCAGACAGACCCGCGCACGGACCGTCCTGACGCAATCGCCTATCGGATCGATCCCGACTTCATGTATGTCAGACATGAAATCCTCCTTCCCCAAAGCATCTTTGAAGGCAAGACGGTTCTCGATCTGGGATCATGCAATGCGGCCTCGGGCGCATGGGCGCTTTCCAATGGCGCAAAGTCCTATACCGGCGTTGAGCTACAACCGGGATATGTGACCCAGTCGAAAGAAAATCTCGCAAAATATTATTCGGCGGACCGCTGGAACATTACGCAACTCAGCATCGAGGAATTTCTGTCGAAGCCAACCGGCAAGTTCGACATCGTCATCGCACTCGGCGTCGCCCATGCTTTCGCCAACGTCGGCGGCTTTCTGAACGCCATTGCCGCCAGATCGCAATATATCGCCATCGACGGCACTCATCCTTACACCATCATGAGATCGCCTTTTCTCAACGGCAAGCTGCGCGCCCAGCTCATGTCGACGCCGGACTATGTGCGCTTCATCGAAAACGAGCCCTTTATCGCCATGCATCAAACAGGCATGAGCCTGCGTGACCGCTCCACGGTGCTTTACGACGGTTACGTTCCCAGCATGGGCTTCATGACGCAAATTTTGCAGAAGGCCGGCTTCGTCTCCACGCCCGGCGTCAACGACACGCTCAAACAGCGCCTGCCCAACGTCTATTCGCCTGCAAAAAAATTCGGCCTGTCATTGGTCAAGAATGTGGAAGGCCAGCAACCGGCGCTGGGCCTTGCCCAGAACATAGCCACCGGAAAAAAAATGCCCACCGTCAAATGGCAAAATACATGACCTGGAAGTTCGATCAGGAAGTCGCAAGGACTTTCCCGAGTCATGCTCGCTCACACATTCCTCAATATGAATCCGTCATCAGCCAATGCGTCGACATATGCGACCATTTTGGCAAGGATGCCGCGATCATCGATGTCGGCGTCGCCACGGGCGAGACCATCAGCCATCTCCATTCGGCGGGCTTTCACAATCTCTTCGGCGTGGACAATAGCCAGGACATGCTCAACGCCTGTCCGCAGGATATCGCCACACTCATCTGCTCCGAGACATTCCCCCGGACAAATCCGTTCGATGTGGTGCTGATGAACTGGACCCTCCATTTCATCACGGATAAACGCGCCTATCTTCGCGACATCTTCAAGGGACTGAAACCCGGCGGGGCACTTGTTCTCTCCGAAAAAACCTCGCTCGACCCTTTTCCGCATAAATTTTACCATGAGTTCAAACGGCGCAACGGCCTGAGCGAAGAGCAGATTGCCGAAAAAGCAAAGAGTCTCGAGAATGTCATGCATATCAATGACATCCCCTGGTACTACGAAAACCTTCCCGCAATCGGATTTCAGGACATCCAGATCATCAACGCTTTCTGGTGCTTCTCGACCTTTGTCTGCTTCAAGCCAGCTGCATGAGCCAACCACCCCGCGTCGAAGCCGTCAGCCTCTTTCGTCAAATGGTCAGACGACGGATGGAAAGAACGAACGATCAATGGGGCGACCATGTGCCTTGGGACCTTGACGACAAATTCAAGGCCTATGAATTTGTCAGGACGCATGACTGGAAGACGCCTCGTGTCGAAAGATTTGCAAACCTTGCCGAAGCGTTGACCGCAAGCCGGTCATTCGGGAAACGCGTCGTCGTCAAACAGCCCAACCTCCATTCGAGCCGCGGCATCTGGGTGCTGGAAAAGATCGACGACGAAAGATTTCTCGACCTACTGACCGGTCGGGTCATTACCGAAAAAGAAATCACCCCTCTCGCGCCTGCGCCTGACCATTGGCTGGTCGAGGAATTTCTGGAACCCTCCTGCCGGGGTGCAACCCTGCCGCTCGACTATAAGGTCTATGCCTTTCGCGGCATCGTCACCCATGTCATGCAAATGGACCGAAGTGTCTGGCCCGTGCGCACGGCGGCCTTTGACGGGTGCTTCGTGCCGATGCCGATCGGGCAGGAAATTCACCTCAATCCCGGCGTCTACCGGCCACAGGGACATGTCATCCCGCTGCATGCTTCCGAAATTCTGGCTATGGCGAGCGAGTTGTCACGCAACATGGACACCGATTTCGTGCGCGTCGATTGCTACGACACTCTGGAAGGTCCGGTCTTCGGCGAATTCACCTTCACGCCCGGCTCGGAAGACGTCGCAACGATTCGCTATACCGGCAGGGTCGCCGAAGCGATGGACAAGGCGCTCAAAGGCCTTCCCTGCCCGCCTCTCTCCGGGTTTGACATCGACCTCGCGGCCTTCATGAATGCAATCGAAAAACATCGCGGCCCCGTATTTTCCCTACCGCCGGAGGTCTATGCCCTGATCTCCGCCACAGCCATTCTGGCCGACAGCCGCTACGCCAAAAGGCTTGGCGACCATGTTTGCGGGGACGCGATAGGCGAACATTTTTCACTTGCAGCAAGATTGGTCGGTCTGCTCAACGGCGACACACCGCAAGCCGCCGCGATCAAGTCGGCAATCGAGGCGAAGGCGGGATTCATCAAAGGCGACCAGCGCCTCAAGCAATTTGCGGAAATTGCCGCCAATTTCGAAAAGAAGATGGCCGAACTGCAACCGACTCAACCCCGACGCTGAGCCATTCCGGGCTGCCCAAAACAGCATGATACGGCCATATCTGATGGTCGCGGATGTGTCCGGATTTACCCGAAGGACTCTTGCCTCCCGCCAGACGCTAATGTAGAACCCACACCGGTTCGCCCTTGTAGCTCAGTTGGTAGAGCACCTGATTTGTAATCAGGGGGTCGCGGGTTCAAATCCTGCCGGGGGCACCACT
>JBAQNC010000048.1:0-51940 GCA_049303435.1 Parvibaculum sp.
TTTTGACGGGCGCTGAAAAAGCCAGCGCCCCGACATCGTTGCGTTTTGACGGGCGCTGAAAAAGCCAGCGCCCCGTCGGGGGGGAGCGACGGGGCGCGGCCGCGCGATACATGCGCTGGTATCGGGAGGGGACTGCCGACACCTTGGGAGGATGAGCTGGCAGAAGGACGAAAGGGGGGCTGATCGTCCATCGGCGTTAAGCACTCAAGCCTCATCTAAAAGAGATAGTTGCCGGATGGGCCCGGTTCAATGGGGTGTTTTAAAGCTTTTGTAAAAGATTCGTTTTTTCGAAAATATCAACTTTATATAATGATTTCAGTAGCTTAAAGATTTTTCAGAAATCAAAAAGTCAGCAGACCTGCCATTAATACGCGGTAATAATGGCAGGTCGTCTGAGTTTTTTAGAGGACGCCGAGATCCTTGGCGGTCATGTCAATGCAGAGCCTGGCGAGGCCGAACATTTCGTCCATTTCGCTCTCATTGATGACGAGCGGCGGGCTCAGGACCATTGTGTCGCCGATGGCGCGCATGATGAGGCCATTGGCGAAGCAATGGACGCGGCACTGGTAGCCGACGCTCATCGACCCGTCGAAGCGCTCGCGGGACTTCTTGTTCTTTACCAGTTCGATGGCGCCCAGCATGCCTACGCCGCGCGTTTCGCCGACCAGCGGATGGTCGGAAAGTTCGGCGAGCTTCTTCTGGAAGTAAGCGCCGGTGGCCCCGCCTGCCTTTTCGACAAGCTTTTCCTTCTGGATCAGCTCCAGATTGGCGAGCGCCACGGCGGCGGCGACGGGATGGCCCGAATAGGTGAAGCCGTGCGACCATTCTTCTGCGGCGTTGAAAAGCACTTCGCCGATCTTGGAGCCAACGCCGACGGCTGCGATCGGCTGATAGCCTGACGACAGGCCCTTGGCCATGTTGATCATGTCGGGCTCGATGCCGAATGTGTCGGAGCCGAACCATTTGCCCGTACGTCCGAAGCCGCAGATGACTTCATCGACATGCAGGAGGATGTCGTATTTCTGGCAGATGCGGTTGATCTCGCCCCAGTAGTTGGCGGGCGGAATGATCAGGCCGCCAGCGCCTTGCAGCGGTTCGGCGACGAAAGCAGCGACGTTTTCAGCGCCAAGCTCGAGGATCTTCGTTTCCAACGCCTGGGCGGTCTTGAGGCCGAATTCTTCCGGCGTCATGTCTCCGCCATCGCCATACCAATAGGGGCAGGCGATATGGACGAAACCGGGCAGCGGCAGGTCGGCCTGCGGGTGCATGGAGGTGAGGCCGGAAAGCGAGGCCGCCGCCATGGTGACGCCGTGATAGGCCTTCTCGCGCGAGATGATGATTTTCTTTTTCGGCTGCTTCTTCAGGTTCCAGTAGAAGCGGATCATCTTGACGGCGCTGTCGTTGCCTTCGGAACCCGAATTGGCGAAGAAGAAACGTTCGATGCCCTTGGGCGTTACTTCGGCAAGCTTCTGCGAAAGCTCGGCGACGTAGGGATGCGTCGTCTGGAAGAAGGCGTTGTAATAGGGCAGTTCGAGAAGCGCCTTGTATCCGGCATCGGCGAGCTCCTGACGACCGTAGCCGACCTGCACGCACCATAGACCCGCCATGCCGTCGATCAGGCGGTTGCCTTCGGAGTCGTAGATGTAGACGCCTTTGGCCCTGGTGATGACGCGGGCACCTTGTGCGGCGAGTTCGTTATGCTGGGTAAAGGGGTGCAGATGATGGGCGGCGTCCATCTCCTGCCAGCGCTTCGTCTGATTGGATTTTGCTTGTGCGTTGGACATGGGAAAATCTCCGTGTTTCCGTGAAATTCAAAAAATTCGGGAAAAGCGCAGGCGCAAGAGAAGCGCCATGCGCGACGGAGAGGTCTATGGATTGTAGCCGATGCGTGCGCAGAGGATCAGAAGCTCCTGCTTCTCGATACGCGTCATCTGGGTCCATTTGTACAGCATGGGAGCGATGTTATAGAAGCTCAGGCGATGAAGCCAGTTTTCTATGAGCAGTCAGATTCTGGTGAGTTCTGCAATATGGCGGGCAAGCGTCTCCTGCGCCCGTGCGCGATTGGCCTTGCTCGGGTTGATGGCGGCCTGAGGGCCCAGACCATTGACGATGCCGATGAGGCAGTCAGCTTCAAAATCTTCGTCGGCCTTCGGCGCGATCCTGGCGATCAGCGGCAGCATGGCCTTGTGCCAGCGATTGTGGCGGGCGTCGTTTTCAAGCGCGAGGCGTTTGTCGCTCGCGGTCGCGCCCCAGAAGGCGATCCATTCTTTTGTCTCTGAGCGAGAAGGTGGATGCCCCGGTCAAGCCGGGGCATGACGCGTGAGGGATGTTTAAACATTGAGCAGCAGATGCTCGCGTTCCCAGGCGGAGATAACCTGCTGGTAGGCGTCGTGTTCGGTGTGTTTGACGTCGAGAAAAACCGAGACGAAATCGGCGCCGAGGACTTCCTTCAGTTCAGACGCGGTGCGCAGGTTTTCCAGCGCATCGAGGAGATGTCGCGGCAGCGCGTGGCGCTTGCTCTCATAGGCATTGCCCTTCATTTCCTTGGTGGGGACGAGGCCGTTGACCATGCCGATATAGCCGCAAGCGAGCGACGCGGCGAAGGCGAGATAGGGGTTGCAGTCGGCGCCGGGGACGCGGTTTTCGATGCGTCGCGCGGCGCGCTTGGATTCAGGGACGCGCAAGCCCACGGTGCGGTTTTCGTGGCCCCAATGGGTGTTGATGGGGGCGGCGAGGTCGCGCACGATGCGGCGGTAGGAATTGACGTTGGGGGCAATGAGCGCCATCGCGTTGCCCAGATGCTTTTGCAGGCCGGCGATATAGGAGAGGAAGAGTTTGGTGTCGCGGCCCTGCTTGGTCGAGAAGAGGTTCTCGCCGGTATCGACATCCACCAGCGACTGATGGATATGCATGGCGCTGCCGGGCTCGCCTTCATAAGGCTTTGCCATGAAGGTGGCATAGACGCCGTGTTTCATGGCGGCCTGACGCATCGTCCGCTTGAAGAGGAAGGCCTGATCGGCAATATCGAGCGGGTCGCCGTGGTCGAAATTGATTTCGACCTGGGCGGCGCCGGATTCATGGATTAGCGTGTCGATTTCGAGATCCTGCGCTTCGCAGAAATCATACATGTCCTCGAAAATCGGATCGAACTCGTTGACCGCATCGATGCCGTAGGACTGGCGCGCGTTTTCGCGGCGGCCATTGGTGCCGATCGGCGGCTGAAGCGGATAGTCGGGGTCGATGTTCTTGTCGGCGAGGAAGAATTCGACTTCCGGCGCAACGACCGCCTGCCAGCCCTTGGCTTCGTAAAGCGCGAGGACGCGGCGGAGCACATTGCGCGGCGCGACCTGAACGGGGCTGCCGTCGCGATAATTGGCATGGCAGATGATTTGCGCCGTCGGTTCGTCATACCAGGGCACAATGCGCACAGTGCCCGGATCGGGGTCGAGAACAAAATCGGGTTCGGTATCGGGGAGAACAGCGCTGTCGATGAAGTCGCCCGTCACGGTCTGGCCGAAAATCGATTCCGGCATCCGCAGGGTTCGTTCATTGAGGCCGGTGATGAATTTCCGCGTGGGCACGATCTTGCCGCGCGCGATGCCCGCCATATCCGCTATCATCACCTCGACTTCGGTGATGTGACGATCCTTCAGCCATTTGATCAGATCGTCTTTGCTCTTAACTGTGTCGTCTTTGCTGGTACTCTCATCGTTGCCCGTCATGGGGCACCATCTCTTTGTCTGGGTACGGGGGAAAGCCCGTACTGGTTATTGCGCTTCTTCGAGCGCGGGGAATTGAGCGGCCTTGCGCACCGCATCGCCAAAGGCCCGGTAGAGTTTTTGCGAGACCGGGTTTTCCCAATATTTCCATTCAGGATGCCATTGCACGCCAAAGGCGAAGCCGGGAGCATCCTTGATGCTGGCGGCCTCGACCGTGCCGTCGGCGGCGCGCGCTTCCACATTGAAGCGTGTGGCGGGGCGGGCGATGCCCTGGCCATGAAGCGAGTTGACGCGGATCGTCGGCTCGTCGATGAGTTTGGCGAAATAGCCGCCGGGCGTCAGCGTGATTTCATGGGCGGGCGCATATTGTTCGTCCAGCGGGGCTTCCTTGTCCTCGCGATGGTCGAAGCGGGGCGCAAAGCCCGGTTCGCCGGGCATTTCCTGCAAATGCTGATGCAGGCTGCCGCCAAAGGCGACGTTCAGCTCCTGAAAGCCACGGCAAACGACAAACAGCGGTACGGCGCGCTCGACGCATGTGCGGATAAGGTCGAGTGTCAGCGTATCGCGCTGTTCATCCAGCAGGACGCCATCGCGCGGGGCGGGGCCTTCATAATGTTTCGGATGCACATTCGAATGCGAGCCGGGCAGGAAAATGCCGTCGCAAAGCGCCAGAACTTCATCGATTTCGGCCTGGGCGTCGAAGGAGCCTGCTTCAGGGGCGAAGCGGGGGACCGGCAACAAAATGGGTTTTGTGCCTGCACCGCCTTCAACGGCGGCAATGTATTTTTCGCCCACGGCCTGAAAAGGGTGGGGCCCCAACATTTTGACATCACAGGGGATGCCGACGACGGGTCGTCGTGATGGGGACTTAGAGGGTTTGTGGCTCATGCCCTTTAAGAGGTAGCACGGGTCCCCCCGTCGTGGTCAAGCAGATGGAGGGGAAGAATGGCGGAATTCCGCCTCGCCTGTTTAATAAAAAGATCGCCTGCGGGGATATCCTAATGCGCGCCAAAGCTCGGGCGCTGCTCGGTTTTGAGCACGAAAAGGCTATTGTCGGCGCGGACGCCCGACTGGATATTGCGCAGCGCCACGGTCGTCTGGAGCCCTTGCGCGTCCGTCACGATCCACTGACGAAGCTGGAGGGCGGGTTCGTCGAAGACGAGCGTAATGTCGCCGGGGGCATTGCCGCTCTTGTCGGCAAGCGTGATGCGGAGCGCGCCGGGCTGGTGTTCGACGGCCAGAACCTTGACCTCCTTGGCGAGATCGACGTGTTCGTCGAGCAGGATGCCGAGCGGTGTCGCCCCGATGGGGTAGCGCTGGGTGGCAGAAAAACCATCCTTGATCGCGACCCATGTGCCGTCGGCGACCACGAGAAGCTTTTCGGGCGGTTCGTATTCGAAACGCATGCGACCGGGACGGCGCAGATAAAATTCTCCCTGCGCCAGCGAGCCGTCGGGGCCCACCTGAAGGAAATGGCCCTGAAGATTGGTGAGGCCCGTCAGATAGGTATCGACGCGGGAAAGATCGGCGCGATCGGCAGCCGAAAGATTGTTGGCGTTCGTCTCGACCGCACGGGCGCCAGCAGACGCCACGGTCGCCGCCAGAATGGCGAGGCCGAGGAGCGCGGCGGCGGTGAGCATCAATTGCCGGATGCGGTTTCTATGATCGAGATCTCTCATGAAGAGAAGCATGTGCAGCCTTTGTGGCGAAAAAGTGAGGCGGGCGGGGCGTGTCCAAGGTGTTTTGGTGGTTATGGTTTGTTGACCAAAATTAAGCCAGCGCTGTTGCAATAGAGCGTCAGTGCTCGCCGACGAGAACTTCCCGTTTTCCCTGATGATTGGGCGGGCTGATCACGCCTTGATCTTCCATCATTTCAATCAGGCGCGCGGCGCGGTTGTAGCCGATCTGCAGACGGCGCTGGATGTAGCTGGTGGAAGCGCGCTTGTCGCGAGCGACGATGGCGACCGCCTTGTCGTAAAGCTCGTCGCCCGAACCGCCGCCATCGATGCCCAGCATGTCGCCTGCTTCTTCCGGCTCTGCGGTAATGGCTTCGAGATATTCCGGCACGCCCTGTTTTTTCAGGAAGGTCACGACCTTCTCGACTTCATCGTCGGAGACGAAAGGCCCGTGCACGCGGCGGATGCGGCCGCCGCCCGCCATGTAGAGCATGTCGCCTTGCCCCAGTAATTGTTCCGCGCCCTGCTCGCCGAGGATCGTGCGGCTGTCGATCTTGGAGGTGACCTGAAAGGAAATGCGCGTCGGGAAATTCGCCTTGATCGTGCCGGTGATGACGTCGACCGAGGGGCGCTGCGTCGCGGTGATGATGTGGATGCCGGCGGCGCGCGCCATCTGGGCGAGGCGCTGCACCGCGGCTTCGATTTCCTTGCCCGCGACCATCATGAGGTCGGCCATTTCATCGACGATGACGACGATGAAAGGCAGCGGCGAGAGGTCCATCTCTTCTTCTTCGTAGATCGCCTTGCCGGTCTCGCGATCAAAGCCCGTCTGGACCGTACGCACCAGCACTTCGCCCTTGGCGTCGGCGTCGATGACGCGGGTATTGTAGCCGTCTATATTCCGCACACCGACTTTAGACATCTTGCGGTAGCGGTCTTCCATTTCCTTGACGACCCATTTGAGAGCGACGACGGCCTTCTTGGGTTCGGTCACCACGGGGGCCAGCAGATGCGGGATGCCGTCATAGACGGAAAGTTCGAGCATCTTGGGGTCGATCATGATGAGCTTGCATTGCTCAGGGCTCAGTCGATAGAGGATCGAGAGGATCATCGTATTGATGCCGACCGATTTGCCCGAACCCGTGGTGCCCGCGATCAGGAGATGCGGCATGCGGGCAAGATCGGAGACGACGGGTTCGCCGCCGATATTCTTGCCAAGCGCCAGCGCGAGTTTTTGCGACGAGCTTTCATAGTCGCTGGTTTCGAGCAGTTCGCGCAGAAAGACCATTTCGCGGCGCGCATTGGGCAGTTCTATGCCGATGACATTGCGGCCTGGAACGACGGCGACGCGGGCCGAAACCGCGCTCATGGAGCGTGCGATATCGTCGGCCAGCGCAATGACGCGCGACGACTTGATGCCTGCGGCGGGCTCGAGCTCGTAAAGCGTGACGACGGGGCCGGGGCGGACATTGATGATCTCGCCGCGAATGCCGAAATCATCGAGTACGCTTTCGAGCAATCGCGCATTCTGCTCAAAGCTCTCGTCGTCGATTTCCTCGCGCGCCTGCGCCTTGGGTTTGGCGAGAAGGTTCAGGGGCGGTAGTTGATAGTCGGGGGCTGCTTCCAGCGGCAGGCGGGGCTGGGCTTCGGCGCGGGCGCGGTTGGATTTTTTCGGTTTCGTGATGGAGCGCGAAACGCGCGGCCCCGAGCGACCGTCAAGTCGCGCCTCGCGCATGGCTTCGAGAAGATCGTCATCGTCTTCGGCGGCATCTTCTTCGTCGTAATTGTCGTCGTCGTCGTCATCGTAGATGTCGTCGTCATCAACGACGTTGGCGCGGCCTCGCGTGCCGAAGCCACCGCCGAGGCGGGCGACGGCAATCTCCTCGTCCGACAACGGCCCATATTCGCCGCGACGAAGCAGGCGGTCTATTCTATCCGTAATCCGATCGGTGACGGCCCAGTAAGCGACGCGCAAGCGGCTTGGCTCCACATCGGGGCGACGCGGGGTGCGCGATTGTCTGGAGCGGCGTTTGGGGGCCATCACAGGCATGGCTTCTTCGTCCGCTGCGCCACGGCGGCGGCGGTGCAGGGGATAGCTCAGATCATCGGTTTCGGTTTCGGTTTCGTCGTCGTCCGATTGCCGCCATTCGCGCAGGCGGTTTGCGGCATTGCCGATCTGGGTAAAGGTGAGATCGGAGGCAAAGAGGCTTAGCCAGGTTGCAACAGGCGCGGTGATGAGCGCGGTGAACGCGAAGGCGAAACCGCGACCGGTAAAGCCTGCGAAGGCGTTCTGGCCAAAGCCTGCGAGAATGTCGCCAAGGACGCCGCCGAAGCCCGCACGCGGCGCAAGCGCCCAGAATTTGGCAACGGGAAATGTGGCAAATAATGCAGCGGCGAAAAGTGTGGCGAAGAGCCAGGCGGCGACGCGGCGCACGAGCCAGTTGGGGGGCGTGTGCTGGAACAATCGCACGCCCCAGACGATGGGCGTGACGATGAGCACGAGGCTTGCGAGGCCGAGCGTCTGGAAAAGAATGTCGGAGAGGAAAGCGCCGGGAATGCCCGCCAGATTTTCGGCGACGGTTGCACCGGTCGAATTGTTCCAGCTCGGATCCGTTCGATGCCAGCTTACCAGTGCGAGCAGCGCGAAGAGGCCAAGTCCGATGAGGGACACGCCAAAAGTTTCCTCGATGCGGCGCTCGACAAAGAGACGCGCTCCGGGGGGTAGCCAATCGAGCGGATTTGGTATCCTCACAAGGGACCTCCAGCTTGGCCGCCTAGGCGCTCGCTTTGTCGTTTTCTTTTGCGACTTCTTTCCTCTAGAGCCGCCGCGCGCGGCACTACCCATCACAGAATTTCCGCCATACGCTTCAGTGCTTCTTCCGTCTTTGCTTCGCTTTCGACCAGAGCGACACGGATGTAGGCCGTGCCGGGATTGTCATGCCGGTGCAAATCATCTTCGACACCTGAATCTTCGCGCGATAAATAGGCTCCCGGCAAGACTTTCACGCCACCTTCTTTCCATAGTTTGGCGGCAGCGGCTTCGCCATCGCCGACATCGAGCCAGAGAAAGAATCCGCCTGCAGGTCGATAGAAGCCGAAGCGATTGCCGATGATGCGCTCGGCCATGTCGATCTTGCGACGGTAAAGCGCGCGATTGTCAGCGGCATGACTGTCTTCGGCCCAGGCGGCGGCAGAGGCCGCGAGAATGGGAATGGGCACTTGCGGCCCGGCGATATTGCGGAAGCTGCGGAAGCGGGCCATGAAGTTCTTGTCGCCCGCGCAGAAGCCCGAGCGCAGACCCGGCAGGCTTGAGCGCTTGGACAGCGAATGGAAGACGATGAGATTGTCGAGCGTACCGTCGAGTTCGAGCGCGGCCTGTAGCGCGCCAGCCGGTGCGTCGCGGTCGTAGATGTCGGCATAGCATTCGTCGACGGCGAGCAGAATGTCGTGTTTGCGGGCGAGGCGCAGAAGATCTTTCAGATAATCGAGACTGGCGACAGCGCCTTGCGGGTTGGCCGGGCTACAGACATAAATCATGGCCGTGCGGGCGATGAGATCGTCAGGCAGCGCTGTAAAATCCGGCATGAAGCCATTGTCGCGCGTGGCGGCGACATAGATGGGGTCGGCCCCTGCGGCCAGCGCCGCGGCGGCATAGCATTGATAGAAGGGGTTCGGCATCAGGATCGCCGGGCGCTTGCCTGATTTTTCGCTCGGCGTAGCGACCAGGGCGACGTTGAAGAGCGCCTCGCGAGTGCCGTTGACGGGCAGGATCTGATGGTCCGGGTCGAGGGGCTTGCCCGCGCCGATCGCCTCGCCGATGCCATAGCGGCGGCTGAGCCAGCCTGCGACGGCGGCGCGAAATTCCGGCGTGCCGATGATGGGCGGATATTTGCCGAAAGTTTCGGCATTTTCGGTAATGACGCGGGTGATGAAATCGGGGAAGGGGTGCTGCGGTTCGCCCAGCGACATGATGAGAGGCGTTTTGCCCGGTGTGACGCCTTCGATCAGCGCGTTGAGGCGCGGAAAGGGGCTCTCCGGCAGGACATCCAGTCGATTGTGAATCTGTCGGGGCGCGGACAAGGGAGCGTCATTCCTCACGATTTGCCGCAGGGTCGCCAGCGGCTGTTTCAAGCTGGCGCGATAGTATCGACAGGGTCGCCACCGGTCCAGTTGGGATAAATGCCTGAACCGGTGGAAAAACCTGTGGAGTCTCCGCGCCTTATCCACACAATTGGAAGTAATTCGTTAATGTGTGGTTAACCATGTGGGGGCGCGGAGTCCTGCCTGCTTATCGGGCAGGTATGTCGGCTTCCGGATTGGAGCCGATTTTGTGGATCGAGAGGTCGGCGCCGCGATGCTCTTCTTCAGGACTCATGCGGATGCCTGTGGTGCGGGCAAGCGCGCCATAGACGGCAAAGCCTGCGACAAGGGCGAAAGCGGCCCCGGCGAGGGAGCCAACAAGTTGGCTCATGAAGGTGACGCCACCGACGCCGCCAAGGGCGGTCAAACCGAAGATACCGCAGGCAAGGCCGCCCCAGAGGCCGCAAAGCCCATGCAACGCCCAGACGCCGAGCACATCGTCGATCTTTGCCTTCGACTGGCTCCATTCGAACATGGCGACAAAGAGCGCCCCGGCGATGCCGCCGGTGACCAGCGCTCCAAGGGGGTGCATGAGGTCGGAGCCCGCACAGACGGCCACAAGGCCCGCCAGCGCGCCGTTATGGGTAAAGCCGGGGTCATTGCGGCCAATGACGAGGGCGGCAAGGATACCACCCACCATCGCCATCAATGAGTTGACGGCGACGAGGCCGGAAATGGCGCTGAGCGACTGGGCGGACATGACATTGAAGCCGAACCAGCCGATGCAGAGAAACCAGGAGCCGAGCGCCAGCCACGGGATGGACGAGGGCGGGAAGGCGACGAGCTTGCCGGCCTTGGTGTAGCGGCCCAGACGGCGGCCCAGCATGATGACCGCGCCGAGCGCCAGCCAGCCGCCGACGGCATGGACGACGACGGAGCCTGCAAAATCGTGGAAAGCCGCGCCAAATGTGGCGGTCAGCCAATCCTGAAAACGGAAATTGCCGTTCCAGACGATGCCTTCGAAAAAGGGATAGACGAGGCCGACGATGATGGCGGTGGCGATTGCCTGCGGCCAGAAGCGGGCGCGCTCGGCGATACCGCCGGAGATGATGGCCGGGATGGCGGCGGCGAAGGTGAGCAGGAAGAAGAATTTGACGAGATCGCGGCCCTGGGGCGCGAAGAGTTCGCCTTCATTGCCGTTGAGCACCGGCGCACTGACAAAGAAATGCACGCCATAGGCGACGCCGTAGCCGACGAAGAAATAGGCAATGGTCGAGACTGCGAAGTCGACCAGAATCTTCACCAGCGCGTTGACCTGGTTCTTGTGGCGGACGGTGCCGACTTCCAGAAAGGCGAAGCCGGAATGCATGGCGAAGACGAGGATGGCCCCCATCAAAATGAAAAAGACATCGGCGCCATTGGCGGCGCCGGCTATGGCCGGACTCATTCAGCATTTCCCCTGTAGATGAGGCAGCAAGGTGTGAAAAGCCCAGATTTAAGGCTTCATGCTGCCGTTTTGATTGGCTTATTGCACAATCAAGCGTCATGCCAACCGACTGCTTATTTGGCAGGCAATAAAACCGGGAGAAAATGGGGCTTTTTGCGAATGGGATCGCCATAGGCTTTCCGCTCGTCCAGCGGGGGCTCAAAACTCAGTCACACTTCTTAGGCAAACGGCTGAAATTTGTGCAGGAATCGAGTTCGCACAAAAGCCCGGGGACAAGACAATGGGGGACATTGCTGGCCTCGGGCTTCAGGCGTCGATAGGGGCCGCTGGCTCCGGGAGGCCGAGCCTTGAGGGGGAAGCCCAAGGCCCGACTGAAATGATCCCGGTCACACACTTGCCTGTCACACACAGGCACTCCATTGGCGCACTCGACGAACAAGCGACAATCTGGTCGCTCGTACTTGCCTCGCGGGGCTGGCAGGCGCTTCAGGAGTGCCCCGCCAGCCTCGATGGTCGGGCCGCGATCCTCAGATCGCGTCGTCGTTGGTTTCGCCCGTGCGGATGCGCAGGGCGGATTCGACGGGAACGACGAAGACCTTGCCGTCGCCGATATTGCCGGTCTTGGCGGCGCCGGAGATGGCGGCGACCGTCTTGTCAACGAGGCTGGCGGCCACGACGACTTCGATCTTGATCTTGGGCAGGAAGTTCACCGCATATTCAGCGCCGCGGTAGATTTCCGTCTGACCCTTCTGACGGCCATAACCTTTGACCTCAGAGACCGTCAGTCCTTCGATGCCGAGAGCCGTCAGGGCTTCGCGGACATCGTCCAGTTTGAATGGCTTCACGATTGCCATAACGAGTTTCATATCAGTTTCCTCATTTGCTTGCCGCCGGATGGCCTCAGCCGCCGGGGTCTAGGGGACCAGATGCCGGTGCAGGTCCCGATGGGGTGGTCTGTCGCCGGTGTCTGCCTATGGGTAATCAAGAACCATGCCGTAGGCGGAAGAGTTGGCAAGAGCTTGATTTTACTGAACTAATCGAGAGTGCCCGAGGTCTTTCCCCGAATTTGCCCATTCACACCCCACCTTAAAATGTGAATATAAGGGCAGTTGCTTGTTTGCTGTGCATGACGCGCTGCACAAAAAAAGGGCGCTCATTCGAGGAGGAATTGAGCGCCCTTTCAATTCAGTCCAAGGGCGACTTACTGAACCGTTTCGCCATGGAGGTTGATGTCGAGGCCTTCGACTTCTTCCTGCGGGGAGACACGCAGACCGAAGAAGATCTTGGTGACCATCAGCAGGACGAAGGTGCCAACGCCAGACCAGACGAGGGTGTAGAGGATACCCTTGATCTGAACGCCGACCTGGGCCCAGTTGCCGTCGATGCCGCCGACCGGGTCGGTTGCGCCTGTGACGGCCATTGTGGCGAAGACACCGGTGAGCACGGCGCCGACGATACCGCCAATGCAATGCACGCCGAAGACGTCGAGAGCGTCGTCATAGCCCAGCGCGCGCTTGACGCTTGTCGAGGCGATGAAGCAGATCACGCCAGCGGCGATGCCGATCCAGAGTGCCCCCATGGGATCAACGAAACCGGAAGCCGGTGTGATGGCGACGAGACCAGCAACGGCGCCCGAGCACATGCCAAGAAGCGTGGGCTTCTTGTGGACGATCCATTCGGCAAACATCCAGGCGAGGGTAGCCGCACCCGTGGCGATCTGCGTGACAACCATGGCGAAGGAAGCGCGACCGTCAGCGGCGAGTTCCGAACCTGCGTTGAAGCCGAACCAGCCGACCCACAGCAGCGAGGCACCGATCATGGTGAGCACGACATTGTGGGGAGCCATGTTTTCCGTGCCGTAGCCCTTGCGCGGACCGAGCACGAGGCAGGCAACAAGACCGGCGATACCGGCATTGATGTGAACGACCGTACCACCGGCGAAGTCGAGCACGCCTGCGCCGCCGAGGAAGCCGCCGCCCCAGACCCAATGGCAGATCGGCGCGTAGATGAAGACGAGCCAGAGTGACATGAAGACCAGGAGGGAAGAGAACTTCATGCGGTCAGCAAAGGCGCCTGTGATCAGGGCCGGTGTGATGATCGCGAAGGTCATCTGGAAGACCATGAAGAGGCTTTCGGGAATGGACCCGGAAACTGCGTCGACGCTCAGACCTGAGAGAAACACGCGATCGAAGCCGCCGACATAGGCGTTCATGGCTTCGCTGGGGTTCGCGGTAAAGGCCAGCGAGTAGCCGATGACCATCCAGAGCACCGTCATCAAGCCAACAATGGCGAAATTCTGGGCGCTGATCGTCACCACGTTCTTTTTGCGGACCATGCCGCCGTAGAAAAGGGCCAGGCCCGGGATCGTCATCAGCAGCACGAGTGCCGTCGATGTCAGCATCCAGGCTGTGTCGCCTGAATTGATGGTGGGCGCTGCCTCTTCAGCAAAAGCACTGCCCATTGTTGCGAGCAGCCCCAGCGTGACCGCTGTGGCCCCCAACGAAAGCTTGGACCAAGCCCCCGTCATATTTCCTTTCTCAGTCATCCGTCTCTCCATTGACTGCCGGGTCATTGCCCCCCGGCTTGAAGCGATAGCGCCTTGTCACATACGCATAGCGGCGCATACCGGCACTTGGGCACAGTTATCTCAAGAACCGTGCCGAATGAGGGAAATCCTTACAAATCATTGACAACATTGGTATTTTCCAAAATCAGGATCGGTGAGGGTCAGGTAGACACGCGGAAAACAGCCTAAAGTTTAGGCATAAAATAGTCTTTGCTCAATCCTTGTGCGATTTTTTCCACATGTTTCCACATTTCTCGATTCCCTGCCTCTTCCTCACCTTTCCTGACGGCGAGCCTTCGATTAAGGTTTGGTCAGAAAAAAGGCCACAGAGCCTTTTCAAAAGGGGGCGTCGCGCGGCGTGCGGCGTCGAGGGAACAGGAAAACAGGGAATTTCATGGCTCAATCAACAGACAGTATCTGGCCGCGCGCGGTCAGCCTGGCGGCTTGCGCTATTCTCGTCGTCGGGGTCGGCATCGCCGCTCTCAAATCGGGGGGGGATAGCAGCGCCGTCAATCACACTACGGCCATCGACATGGCCGATCAGGCTGCCGCCGATCTGGCCAAGCAGATGGCGCAAGGCGACGCCATGTCCGCCGATAATCCGGCTACGGATGAAACGGCCACGCGTCCGCCCGCCGATGTGGATGGCGCGCGTGTCGTCAATGCCGATAGCGAGCCAGGCAACTGGCTGGCGCATGGTCGCACCTATGGCGAACAGCGTTTCTCGCCGCTCGACCAGATCAATGACAAGAATGTCGGACAGCTCGGCCTTGCCTGGGCGCTCGACACGGATACGCATCGTGGCCTCGAAGCCTCACCCATCGTCGTCGATGGCGTCATGTATATGTCGCTCACCTGGGGGCAGGTAATCGCGGTCGATGCGCGCAGCGGCGAAGAGATCTGGCGTTTCGACCCGGAAGTGCCGGGCGAATGGGGCCGCTATGGTTGCTGCGATGTCGTCAATCGCGGCGTGGCGGTCTGGAAGGGCCGTGTCTATGTCGCAAGCTTTGACGGCAATCTTTTTGCGCTCGATGCGAAAGACGGTTCGGTCGTCTGGAAAGTGAAAACCATTCCCGGCTCGCCTTATACATCGACGGGCGCGCCGCGCATCATTAATGGCAAGGTGTTGATCGGCAACGGCGGCGCGGAATATGGCGTGCGCGGTTTCGTTACCGCCTATGACGCCGATACAGGCGAACAGGTCTGGCGCTTCTACACGGTGCCGGGCGATCCCTCGCTGCCGGTTGAAAATCCCGAACTCACCAAAGCCATTCCGACATGGAAGGGCGGCGAGTGGTGGAAGCTCGGCGGCGGTGGCACGGCATGGGACTCCATGGTCTATGACGTGACATCGAATACGGTCTTCATCGGTACGGGCAACGGTTCGCCCTGGACGCGCGAAATTCGCTCGCCCGGCGGCGGCGACAATCTCTATCTGTCGTCGATCATCGCCCTCGATCCCGATACCGGAAAGATGAAGTGGTATTATCAGGAAACGCCCGGCGACAACTGGGACTATACATCGACCCAGCCGCTGATGATCGCCGATCTGAAGCTTGACGGTCAGGAACGTCACGTGTTGATGCACGCGCCCAAGAACGGTTTCTTCTATGTGCTGGACGCGAACACGGGCGAACTTCTGTCGGCAAAGAACTACGCCATCGTCACATGGGCGAAAGGCATCGACCTCAAGACCGGTCGTCCGATCGAGGACCCGGCGATGGCTTACGACAAGAAGACGCAATTCGTGATGCCGTCGGCCAATGGCGCGCATAACTGGCACCCGATGGCCTTCAATCCGAATACGGGCCTTGTCTATATTCCGGGGCAGGACATTCCCTTCCCCTATTCGCTCGACAAGGAATGGAAGGCTGAGCATCACTACTCGCCGGAAGCCAACTGGTGGAACCTCGGTATCTCGTATGAGGACCTTGTAGAGGCCATGAAGGCGGCGGGTGACGTGCCGCCTGCGACAGGCTTCCTCAAGGCATGGGACCCGGTGACGAGCACCATCAAATGGCAGGTCGCCTATCCCGCCGCACTCAATGGCGGCGTGCTGACGACAGCCGGCAATCTCGTCTTCCAGGGCACGGCGGACGGCTATCTCTATGCCTATAAGGCGGACACCGGCGAAAAGGTCTGGGAAAAGGAAATCCAGACCGGCATCGTTGCGCCGCCTGTGACCTATACGGTCGATGGCACGCAATATGTCGCCGTGCTCGCTGGCTGGGGTGGCGTCAACATCACATCGGGTGATGCGCGCACGTCGGCGGCTGCAAAATACGGTAATGACGGTCGTCTGCTGGTCTTCAAGATCGGCGGCACGGCGGAGTTGCAAAAGCTTGCGCTGCGTGATCAGTCCATTCCGGTCTGGCCTGCGTTGACGGCGGATGAGGCGACGGTCGCCAAGGGCGAGCTTTCCTACACGCGCCATTGCGCCTTCTGCCACGGTCAGGGTGCCATCAGCCCAGGCATCACGCCTGATCTGCGCCGCATGAATGAAAATTCGCGGGAGCATTTCGACGACATCGTGCGTGGCGGCACGTTGAAGGATAACGGGATGGCGAGCTTCGCCGATCTTATCTCGGAAGAAGATGCGGCGGCGATCAAGTCCTATATCCAGAAGCGCGCCATCGAAGACCGCGCGCGTCAGGCGCCGGTTCGCTAAGGCGATCAGACATAAATAGAAAAGGGAAGGGCGGGCCATAAGGTTCGCCCTTTTCATTTGCGCCTAGTGAAGCGCCTTTTCGATCGCCGCGCCCATGCGCAGGAGTTTTTCCTCCGTGTCCGGATGAGCTTGAAGCATCATGCCGACGGGGATGCCATGCGCATCGAAACCGACAGGTAGCGTGAGCGCGCAGAGGCCGATCTGATTGGCCAGTCTCGTGTTGCGCAGCGCCAGGGCGTTGGCCTTGAAATAATCCGGTCCGCCTTTGACGAGTTTGCTGATCGGCGGCGGTGAAATCGCAACTGTCGGCATGACGATGGCGTCAATGCCAGCGGTACGGTCGAGATAGCTCTGTGTCAGACGGTGGCGTTCTTCGTCGGCTTTCAAGAGATCGTGGGCCGCGATCCCTTTGCCCGCCATAACGCGTTCGACAACGGGCGGATAGATTTCGCCTTCATGTGACCTGATGGTTTCGGCCCAGTTGGCATAGGCCTCGGCGACAAGGCGGCTTGCGCTGGTGTTCAGGAGCGCGTCTATGGCGTCGAGTTCCGGAATAGGGTGCTCGACGATACGGGCGCCCTTGTGGATGAGTTTGCGCAAGGCGGCGTCCACGGCATTTGCGATGCCCGCGTCAAGGCTGCTCCAGCCAATGCCGCCGGGCAGCCAGAGCGTGAGCCCTGCAAGCGAGGCACCCGAAAGGTCCGCGGGCTTGTCGCCGGTCAGCAGCGAGAGGAGCGCATTGGCGTCCGCGACATTGCGCGCAAGGGGACCGACCGTGTCGAAGGTCGCCGCCAGCGGCAGCGTTCCCTTGAGCGAGAGGCGACCCGCTGTCGTCTTGAGGCCGACGAGGCCGTTCCAGGCGGAAGGAATGCGGACCGAGCCGCCCGTGTCCGTGCCAATGGAGCCCGCGCAGAGGCCACGCGCAAGAGCGACGGCGGCGCCCGCCGACGAGCCGCCGGGGACGCGTTCGGTCACTTCATCAAAGGGATTTACCGGCGTGCCGCAGGTGGGATTGACGCCAAGGCCCGAGAAGGCGAATTCCGACATGGAGGTTTTGCCAAGGCAGACGCTACCCGATTGGCTGGCGCGGGCCAGCACCTCGGCGTCCCGATCGGGAATACGGTTGTTGAGGGCGAGCGAGCCGCCAGCGGTGACCGTGCCTGCGCTGTCGAAAAGGTCTTTCCATGAGAGGGGGACGCCATCAAGTGGATGGAGCCTCATGCCTCTTTTGGCGCGGTCTGTCGCGGCGGCGGCTTCGGCGCGGGCGCGCGCCTCGGTGAAGCGGACATAGATGCGGTGATCGGGGTCGAGTTCTTTGGCGCGGGCGAGATAGAAGTCTGTCGCTTTGTTGGGCGTCAGCGCGCCGTTCTCGAAGAGTTGGCCCAGAGCCAGCGCCGAAATATGCGCGTCGAAATTTGTCATTCTGGACCCCCTCAAATGTGTTGCAGAGACTAGGCGTCGAGGGCCCCTGCGTCCATATGATCCCGCGCGGAATACTGGACAAATGGCGCAATCGGGTGGACTCTGCGAGCCATGACAAAGAGCGATTACAAAAGCGATGTGGTGATCGTTGGCGGCGGGCTTTCCGGGTTGCCGCTCGCCTTGGCGCTGGCGCAGGGTGGGTTGAGCGTAACGGTGGTCGATGCGCTCGATCCGGCAAAGGCGACGGACGCCGGGTTTGACGGTCGCGTCTCGGCGATCGCCTTTGCGTCGTGCCGCATGTTCGATCAACTCGGCGTCACGAGATTCCTTCAAGGCCAGATGCAGCCCATCAATGACATTGTGGTGTCTGATGGGCGCGTGCGCGAAGGGGCGTCACCGCTCTTTCTGCATTTCGATCACACGGAGATCGGCGACGAGCCGCTCGGCAATCTGATCGAGAACCGGCATATGCGGATCGCCTTGCAGAAGGCCGTGGAAGAGCAACCGCTGGTGCGTCTCATCGCGCCCAATGCGGTGAAACATGTCGATTACGCCGCGAGCCATGTGACGGCGAAGCTGGCCGATGGCGGTACGGTCGAGGCGAAGCTCTGTTTTGCCTGCGACGGGCGCGCCTCGCCGACGCGGGTCGAGGCGGGTATCAAGACCATCGGCTGGAACTATGGCCAGACGGGCATCGTGACGACAGTCGAGCATGAACGTCCGCATGAGGGCGTGGCGCAGGAATATTTCCTGCCCGGCGGGCCTTTCGCCATTCTGCCGATGGTCGGCAATCGCGCGTCGTTGGTCTGGACGGAAAAGACGGAAGCGGCGAAAGCCATTCTCGCGCTTGACGATGAAGCTTTTGCCGAAGAGATGCAGGCGCGTTTTGGCGACTATCTGGGCGTGTGCCGTCCGGTGGGACCGCGCTGGTCCTATCCGCTGTCGTTGCAGCTCGCGCGCGACTATGTGCGACCGCGCCTCGCGCTTATTGCGGACGCGGCGCATGGCGTTCATCCCATTGCAGGCCAGGGGCTCAATCTCGGATTGCGCGACGTGGCGGTGGCGGCGGAAGTGGTGGTCGATGCCGTGCGGCTCGGGCTCGATATAGGTTCGCTCAATGTGCTCGAGGGCTATCAGCGTTGGCGGCGTTTCGACAATACGGCGCTGTCCTTGATGATGGACGGGCTCAACCGGCTTTTCTCCAACGACATCGGGCCCATTCGTCTGGCGCGCGATCTGGGTCTCGGCATCGTCAACGAGATCGGTCCGCTGCGTCGTCTCTTCATGCGCCACGCAGGCGGCGTCGTCGGCGACCTGCCGCGCTTGCTGAAGGGCGAGGCGATCTAGTCTTGTTTATTCAATCCCGGCTCAAGCCCTTGTGCGCCAGCGCGGCGATATAGTCGGCCCAGATTTCCTCGTAGTCGTGACCGAGCCGGTAGAGCGTTTCCCATGTGAAGAGACCGCTGTCATGGCCGTCGCTGAAGATGATCCGCACGGCGTAATTGCCGACGGGTTCGAGCGAGGCGATGGCGACGTTGCGTTTGCCGGGCACGATGGTCTTGTTGCCGGTGCCGTGACCCTGCACCTCGACCGACGGGCTTTCGACGCGCAGAAGTTCGGCGGGCAATGAATAGGCCGGTCCATCCTCGAAGCGGACTTCGAGACGACGGTCGGCCTTTTTCAGTTTGATTTCGCTCGGCCAGGGGCGCGAGGTCTCTGCGGCGTTACTGGTCATCGAGGGCGCGGGCTTCGTCGGTCAGCATGATCGGAATGCCGTCGCGGATCGGGAAGGCGAGACGCGCCTTGTCGGAAATGAGTTCCTGACGTTCGCGGTCGTAACGCAAGGTGGTCTTGGTCACGGGGCAGACGAGGATCTCCAGCAGTTTGGGATCGACTTCGGTGCGCAGGCTCGGTTGGGCGTCCGTCATGGTGGTTTCCTTGAAGAGAACTATTGAACTGTGTTTTCGTTCGCCGAGCCTTGCTGGAGGGCGACCTCGGTGAGCGCGATGAGCATCTGGTTTCGGTCTTCGAGCGTTCTGGCCTCAAGCAGCGCCTGTTTTTCGCGCGGGCCATAGGGGCTGATGATCGAAAGCGAATTGACCAGAGATTCGTTGGGCGAAAGCTTGATGGCGCGCCAGTCGGCCTGCAGACCGCTGGCGTCGAGATATTCTTTCAGCACTTCAAGCAGGCGATCTCGCGAGACCTTTTCTGCGTCATGCTCGGGCTTGAGGTCGTCGGCGAATTCCTCGAAATCGACCATGCACTGACGATAGGGCGTCATGGATTGCAATTCATCGACGATGCGGAAACGCGTAATGCCTGTGAGCGTGATGTGGAGACGACCATCGCCTGTTTCGGTATAGGAGGTGAGGCGGCCGGCGCAGCCGACTTTCATGAGTGCGGGTTCGCCTGTCGAAGCGCTGTCTTCGTCCTCGGGCTGGATCATGCCGATGATGCGCGAGCCGCGTAGGGTATCGTCCACCATTTGCAGGTAGCGGGGCTCGAAAATGTTCAGCGGCAGTTGCGTGCGGGGCAGAAGCAGCACGCCCGCCAGCGGAAATACCGGTATGGTGGCGGGAAGGTCCGCGACGCTCATATAGCGATTCGTCGATCCCATGATTTGTTTTCTCTCCTCAGGCCTCAGCTGAACATGATCGACGAAAGACGACGCCGACCCGACAGGGTGACTTCGTCCTTGGGGCCATAGGCGTCGAAAAATTCGACGAGTTGTTTGCGCGCGGCTTCGTCATTCCATTTGCGGTCATATTCAAAGCTGATGAGCAGTTGATCGACCGCGCCTTCCTTGTCGCCCTTGGCGTGGAGCGCCAGCGCCAGATCGAAGCGGGCCTGATGATCCTTCGGGTTCTTTTCAATACGCGCGAGAAGTTCCGCGGTGTCGCCCAGATCGGCTGATTTTTCAGCCAGGGACAAGGCTGCCTCGGTGGCCTTGATCGCGGGGTGGTTCTTGCCGTCAGGACGAACGAGGCCGAGTGTCTGGCGGGCGCGTTCGAAGTCGCCGCTGTCGATGTAGCAACGCGCCAGGCCTGCAACCGCTTCGGGGTTGCCCGGCTCGTGCTGGATCGCCGCGCCAAAGGCCTGGGCGGCGCGGGCAAGATCGCCTGCCTCAATGGAGGCATATCCAAGAGCGATCATTTCTTCGGCTGGCGTCGGGCCGACATCGCCGACAAGGCGCGTGATGAAATCGCGGACCTGACTTTCAGGCAGTGCGCCCATGAAGCCATCGACGGGCTTGCCGTCCTTGAAGGCGAAGACCGCCGGGATCGACTGTACGCGCAATTGCTGGGCGACCTCGGGGTGGTCGTCGATGTTCATCTTGACGAGGCGGACAGCGCCGCGGGCGGCCAGCACGACTTTTTCAAGGATCGGCGTCAGCTGCTTGCAGGGGCCGCACCAGGGGGCCCAGAAATCGACAATGACGGGCACCTGCATGGAGGCGTCGAGCACATCGGCGGCGAAGGTCTGGGTGGTCGTGTCGAAGATGACCTCGGCAGGAGAAACCGTCCCCGAACCGTTGCTGCCTGAATTTTGTCCGATGATCTCGCTCATAGTCTCTGGCCCTGACTTTTTGTCTCTGTTCTATGTGGGGAGACGATCTATTGGAAACAATGGTTTACCGGCAGAACGCAAGCGTCTGCAAGGGGTTTACCGGCAGAGCGCTGCCCGGCGCAAGGGCTTGTGCGCCCCTTTCCCGCCTGTCAGAGGCTTGCCGTGTCGGTGGCTTTCACGAGATCCATAATGAGCGGCTCATGGCCTGTTTCACGCATCAGGGTCATCAGCCCGTCGCGGGAGATGGCCGTGGTGGAGCGATTGTCGAGTGGATGATAGTGGAGCCGGTCGTGATCCAGCATGGGGGCGTCAAGGACGGCAGTGACGCGGGTCGGCTGGTCGTTGATGAGGGCAAAGGGCGTTACCGAGCCCGGCCGGACGCCCAGCATCTCCCAGAGGAGATCGGGATTGGCAAAGGAGAGGCGGGCCGCGCCCAGAGGCTGCCCAAGCTGATTGAGCCGCAGATTGCGATTTTCCAGCGTGACCACCAGGAACAGCGCGCCCTTCTTGTCCTTCAGGAAGAGGTTCTTGCAATGTCCGCCGCTGTCCCAGGGCGGACCCCACAGCGCACGGGCGGCCTGCGCCTCTTCAACCGTGTGAAGCGCCTCATGGTCGCGGGTTTCGTGGATAATTTTGTGGGCGGCGAGCCATCGCAGACAGTCATCTCGGGTGGCGATGCGTTGATTTTGCATGGGGTCGGGAACCGAGGGTCTCAAAATATATGCTTAAACAAGCCGACAAAGGTCAGTTTCGCATAAACAGGACTTTTGCAGTAGTTTCTTTGCATGAGCCCCCTTGCAAAGGGCTCATCTATAGGCCATAAAACGCGCCTTCGGATGCGGGTGTAGCTCAGGGGTAGAGCACAACCTTGCCAAGGTTGGGGTCGAGGGTTCGAATCCCTTCGCCCGCTCCAAAGTTCCTAAAAATTGATACGAAACCGGTCCGCTTGCGGGCCGTTTTCGTTTATGTGGGCCTGATCTTTGGGTCTATACAGTATCGTCCGGTGCTTGGATCTGGTTGAGGAAACGGCTGAGTCTTGGGTCGTGGCAAAGAGCGACGTTGAAGCGCATCCACGGTGAGGGCTCCAGATTGGGTCGGAAGACATCGCCGATACCGAGAATTACGCCCTGATTGCGCGCTTGCGCTGCCAGACGTTTTGTATCGTCGATTCCGGGAAATCGCGCCCAGAGCAAATTGCCGGCTCTTGGTTCAACAAATATTTCCATATCTGCGCCGCGCAACAAATCGAGGGCCGAGGTTCGCGCTTGCGCAATGCGTCCATGGATACGTCTGAGAAAACGTCCGTAGTGACCGTCGCTCAACAGGCGATATACGAGCTTTTCGGCGAAGAGAGATGTCGAGATCGCCGAGAGGACCTTGATATTGGTTAGAGTGTCGATCCGTTCCTTGCTGGCTGCAATGAAGCCGACGCGTAAGCTGCCTGAAAGCGCCTTCGAGAAACTTCGTATGTAGATCACCCGCTCCAGTTGATCGAGCGTCGCCAGTCGTGGGCCGGGTGTCGGGTCAAGATCGCAATAGGTGTCATCTTCGATAAGGGTCAAATCATAATCTCGCGCCACTTCCAGAAGGCGGTGTGCGACGGCGGGAGATGTGTCTGATCCGGTGGGGTTTTGCAGGGCAGATTGGGTTATGAAAATCCGGGGGCCATGCTCTGCTGCCAGAGCGCGCAAGGCGTCAACGTCGGGTCCGTCGGCATTCCTCGGAACGCCGATCAGTCGAGCGCCTTGAAAACGAAGGAATCCGAAGAGATTGTAGTACCCCGGGTCGTCAACAAGGACGGCATCGCCGGGTTTTATCAAGCTGCGAATGAGCAGGTCAAAAGCGTGACTTGTTCCATTGGTTGTCAGTATCTGTTCAACGCCAATTTCGAGGCCGATTCTTGATAGAAGAAGCCGGAGTTCTTGGCGCAGGGGCGGATAACCCAAAGGTTGTCCGTAGCGGGTGAGGTGGGTGGCCTCACCTCGCGCCAGCGATCTGACAACCTGTTGTATCGCCTCGACGTCAAGCCAATCGTCCGGCAGCCAGGGCCCGCCTACTTTCAGCAGATCGTCGGAGGCCTCCAAGACTTCACGAACCAGCCAAGCAACCTCATAGCCTTGGGGCTGTTCGGGTTCGGGAGCGACCGGGCGGTATCCTTCGGCAACGTAAAATCCTGCGCTCGGGCGAACGGTCAGATATCCTTGGGCAGTCAACCGGTCATAGGCCTCGACAACCGAATGTCGGCTGGTGTCGCAGGCGCGCGCCATGGCCCGGATCGAAGGCACACGCATTCCGCTTATGAGCGTTTTTTGATTTATCTGATTTCGCATGGCTTCGAATAGGCAATCCGCCGCAGACCGGGGATCGCCCGCAGGGCGCCGCGCATTGGCAATCAGAGTTGGCGATACAGAAGCCATTTACAAACTGTACCAGCCTTTGATCGGTACAGTGACGGACAATTTGGGGTGAATTGTCCGGGCCAATTTCACACAACCGGTCTTACTTATGAGGCGAGATCAACATTACGGAGGATTGTCTCATGAACAGGTTCCTGCAGCTGCTTTATGCCTTGGTGGCCTATGTATTTTTTCTGGCTGCCTTTCTTTATCTGATAGGTTTTGTGGGCAACCTGTTTGTTCCCAAGATGATCGACTCCGGCACCCAGGGTCCTTGGCAGGTGGCGTTGATCATCGATCTGGCATTGATCGGCATTTTCGCCCTCCAGCATACGGTTATGGCCCGGCCTGCCTTTAAGCGTTGGTGGACAAAGATCATCCCCGATAGCATAGAACGCAGTACCTATGTTGTGGCGAGCAATTTCGCCCTCGTGTTGCTATTTTGGCAGTGGCGTCCTCTTAGCATGACGATCTGGGAACTGGATGGTGTCGCCGCTCAGATCATGTTTGGCATTTTTGGTTTTGGATGGCTGGTGGTGCTGATCTCCACGTTCATGCTCAGCCATTTCGAATTGTTCGGGCTTACGCAGGCCTATGCAGGATTTCGCGGGCGCGTCGCGGGGGCCATTCCGTTTCATACACCCATGCTTTACAGTCTGGTGCGGCATCCGATCATGTTGGGTTTCATTATCGCGTTTTGGGCTGCGCCGGTGATGAGTCTTGGCCATTTCGTATTCGCAGCCGGGTCTACGCTGTATATTTTGGTTGCGTTGTATTTTGAAGAACGGGACCTGTTGAGTTTGTTTGGGGAAGATTATGCAGCCTATCGGAAACGCGTTCCGATGTTGATTCCCTTTGGCGGTTCGCGTGAAGCGGCGGACTAGGTGTCCACGAATTTGCTTGTGTTCATACCGTCATCCCAGCCGGACGATGGTGCGGCGGAAGCGCAGGAGCGCGATCAGGAAATAGACGGCGCCGATCAGCGCCAGTATCGCCATATAGGGCCAGACGATCTCGAAGCCGGCGGAGCGAAAGAGGATGGCTTGCGCCAGGTTGACGAAATGCGGGGCGGGCGTCAGCTGCATGGCGAATTGCAGCCAGTCCGGCATGGTTTCCAGAGGCGTGGTGCCGCCGCTTAGCAATTCGAAAATGACTAGAACGGGCATGGCGAGCAGGCCGAACTGGGGCATGGAGTTTGAGAAGGTGGCGAGCATGATGCCGAGCGCCGTCACCGAAAACTCAAAGAGGACGGCCGCCAGCATGAAGAGCAGCAGCGAGCCCCCGAGCGGCACCCCCAGAAACAGGTGAACAACAAAGACCAGGGAAAGAGCGGCGGCCGTCAGGATGACGAGGCCATTTGCCCAGATCTTTGCCGACATGATCTCGAAGGGCGTCACCGGCATCACCAGCAGATGTTCGACGGTGCCGCGTTCGCGCTCGCGAATGAAGGCTGCGCCCGTCAGGATGATCGACAGAATGGTGATGTTGTTGACGACCTGCAGGATCGCCATGAACCAGTAGGAAGTGCCGTTGGGATTGAACTTCGTCCGGCTGACAAGATTGATCGGCAGTTCCGCACTGCTCTCATGACCGCGCAGATAATTCTGCACTTCGTTGGAAATGATGGACTCAAGATAAATTGCGCCATTGCCGGCTTGCGCGATGGCGGTGGCGTCGACGTTGATCTGAATGGTGGGATGGCGGTTCGCGATCACATCCTTTTCGAATGACGGCGGAATATCGATCACGAAGACATAATTTCCGGCATTCATGTTCCTGTCGATGTCGCGCGCGTCGATCTCGACCACCGATTTGAAATAGGGTTCGAGAATGGCGTCGGCGATGGAACGCGACAGCGCCGAGTGATCTTCATCGACGATGGCGACAGACGCATCTGCCACATCGAAGCTCATGCCTTTCGAAACGGCATAGATCGCATAGGTGAAGGAATAGACGATCAGGAACAGCAGCACGGGATCGGTGCGCAGGCTGCGCAATTCCTTGATGCCGAGGGAGAGGATATTCTGCAAACGCTGCTGCATCTTACTTCTCCTGTTTGCGCAGCGCGATGGCGGCGAGAAGCGTGAAGAGAAGGAAGAAGAACGCCAGCATGACGAGGTTCGGCCAGAGATCGGCGAACCCCAGCCCCTTCGACAGGACGCCGATGCTGATGGGCTGAAACCAGGAGGAGGGAAAGGCGAGGCCGAGCGCACGGCCCGCCGCGCCCAGTGAGGAGACGGGCACCAGCAGGCCCGAGAAATTGACCGCGGGCATGAGCGAGAGAATGACGGTCGCAAAAAGGGCCGCGATCTGTGTGCTCGTAAAAGAGGAGACGAGCAGGCCGAAACCTGTCGTGGCGAGAATGTAGAGTATGCCGCCCAGCATCAGCGTCAGGAAAGAGCCCTTGATCGAGAGGCCGAAGACAAAGATCGCCAGCAGCAAGAGGCTCACGAAACTTACAAAGGCCGTGATGACATAGGGCGTCTGTTTGCCCAGCAGAAATTCCAGCTTGGTGACAGGCGTCGCCCGAAAATTTGCGATCGATCCGGTCTCTTTTTCACGCACGACGCCGACTGCCGTCATCATGGCCGGGATCAGCACAAGCATCAGCATGATCACGCCGGGGACGATCGCAAAGACGCTCTTGAAGGCCTGATTGTATCGGAAGCGCATTTCGACATCGACCGGACTGAGGCTTATCGACTTGCCTGTCTTTCGTTTCATCTCGTCGAGAACATAGTTCTGGGCGAGGCCGCTTACATAGCCGCGCGCGGTGTCGGCGCGAAAGGGCATGGCGCCGTCGAGCCAGACGGCGATTTCCGGTTTGCGGTTGCGCATGAGATCGCGTCCGAAATTCGGCGGTATTTCGATGGCGACTTTCAACTCGCCGTTCTTGAGCCGTCTGTCGAGTTCCTGTGTGGAAGAGATGGGCGCATGTTGCTCGAAATAGCGCGACCCGGTAAAGGCCTCCAGCAGTTCGCGGCTTTCATGCGACTGGTCCTGATCGAAGACGGCGTAGGGAATATCCTCGACATCGAAGGAGATGCCATAGCCGAAGGCGATCATCAGGATGACGGGGCCAAGCAGCGCAAACAGGAGACGGATCGGATCGCGGAGCAGTTCCATCGTCTCGCGGCGCGCATAGGCCCAGTAGCGCAACGGATCATAGCGATGACGCCGTTGAAACTTCGTCGACGCGTTGGTTTGAGGAAGTGGCGCGGCTGCTTCTGCCGCCTCGCCGGGGGCTTGTCTCGTCTGGCCGAGGGCTTCCTCCAGATAGGAGATGAAGGTCTCTTCGAGATTTGCCTCGCCACGTGTCCTTGAGAGTTCCTCGGGCGTGCCGACGGCAAGCACGCGACCGGCATGCATGAGCGAGACGCGGTCGCAGCGCTCGGCCTCGTTCATGAAATGGGTGGAGAGAAAGATCGTGACGCCATCGCGCCGTGACAGTTCGATCAGATAACGCCAGAAGACGTCGCGTGCGATCGGGTCGACGCCGGAGGTCGGTTCGTCAAGTATCAGGACTTCGGGTTTGTGGAGAACGGCGACGGCGAGTTGCAGGCGTTGCTTGATGCCCAGAGGCAGATCGTCGGGACGTTCTTCGGCGACTTTTTCAAGATCGAAATGTTCGGCGACTTCGGCGATGCGTGTCTCTGATTGATCGGGTGGAATTCTGAAGAGCTTCGCATGAAGTTCGAGGTTTTGCCGCACTGTCAGTTCGGCATAGAGCGAAAAGGATTGCGACATGTAGCCGACGCGACGACGCGTTTCCATGTCGCGCGCATTCAGCGGCTGGCCGAAGAGCATCGCGTCGCCTTCATTGGCGGGCAGGAGACCGGTCATCATTTTCATGGTCGTGGTCTTGCCGCAACCGTTGGAGCCGATGAAGCCGAAGATCTCGCCGCGCTCGACGGAGAAGCTGGCATGATCGACGGCGACGAAAGCGCCAAAGCGACGTGTCAGCCCGCGCGCCTCGATGGCGGGCACACCGCCATCCGGATGGCGTGGCGGCACGACGACAGGTTCGCTTCTTGTGCGAAGTTCGGCGGGGAGAAGGCTGATGAAGGCTTCTTCCAGCGTCGCCTTGCCGGTCTGCGATTTGAATTCGGCGGGAGAGCCGGTGCCGATGACGCGGCCTGCATTGACGGCGGCAAGCCAGTCGAACTCATCGGCCTCCTCCATATAGGCGGTGGCGACGATGACACTCATGCCGGGGCTGCGGGCGCGCATATGCCGGATGAGGTCCCAGAATTGCCGACGCGACAGCGGATCGACGCCGGTGGTGGGCTCGTCCAGAATGAGCAGGTCGGGATCGTGGATGAGCGCGCAGCAAAGGGCGAGCTTCTGTTTCATGCCGCCCGACAATTTGCCTGCGGGACGATCGGGAAACGGATCGAGCCCGGTGGCCTTAAGCAATTCGGCGATGCGTCTTTCGCGCTCTTGCTTGCCTTGCCCGAACAGGCGAGCAAAGAAGTCGAGATTTTCAAACACGCTCAGCGTCGGGTAGAGATTGCGTCCGAGGCCTTGCGGCATATAGGCGATGCGACGATGGCTGATGCTGCGATGAATGCGATCGCGCATATTGCCGCCCAGCGCTTCGACATCACCGGTCTGGATTTCGCGGATGCCTGCCAGCAGCGCCAGCAATGTCGATTTGCCGACGCCGTCGGGACCGATGAGGCCGGCAAGACAGCCCGACGGGATGTCGAGCGAGACATTGTCCAGTGCGGCGACCTCGTCATAGAGATGGGTCAGGCCCTTGACCCTGATGGCATGGACCTCGATGGCGGCGCGCGCGTCTTCTTCGTTAGTTTCCGGCATTGTCATTTGCCGTTGCGGGCGCCGCTTCGGGTGTCGGTTCAGGCAAATTGACCGCCAGATTTTCCGGCCATGCGATATCGCGTTTAACGTGTACATAGCCGACGCCGCGCACGCCTGTCTTGACGCGGCTTTCCCAGAGGCTCAGCAATTCGGGATCGATGGTGAGCTTGACGCGGAACATGAGCTTCTCGCGTTCGTCCTTGGTCTCGACCGCCTTGGGCGTGAATTGCGCGTCTTCGGCGACGAAGGTCACTCTGGCGGGGATCACATATTGCGGCGCGGGGTCGACAATGATCCGCGCTTCATCGCCGATGCCCAATACGCCGGCGTCGGCAGCGGGAAGGAAGACCGTCATATAGACGTCCGTCAGATCGAGCAGCGTGACGATGGGCGTGCCTGCGGCAACGACTTCGCCGGTCTGGATGAGCTTGTACTGGACGCGGCCGCTGCGTGGCGCTTTGAGAATTGAATCGTCGACGGCGGCCTGTACGCGATTGATGGTGGCCTGGGCCGCATCGATACCGGCAATCGAGCGGCGCAATGTTGCCTGAGCCGATTGGAACATGGCTTCCGCCGCATCCATGTTGGCGCGCGCCTTGTCGAGAAGCTGGGAGGAGGCAAAGCCCTTTTTGTGCAATTGGTCTATGCGTGACAATTCCTGGCGGGCGAGCAGGCGATCAGCTTCGCGCGCGCTGAGCGCCGATTGGGCTTCGCCTTCAGCGCTCCGGGCGCTGAGCAATTGCGCCTGCGCCTCGCCAAGCTGGGCGAGCACGTCGCGCGTGTCCATGCGGGCAATGACCTGACCGGCGGTCACCAGATCGCCTTCTTCGACCAGAACGTCCTGGACGCGGCCGGCATATTTGGTGGCGACCTGAACCTGTTCGGCCTCAAGACGTCCATTGGCCATGGCGATGCCGTCGGGTAGGCCAGGATGCGTGTATTTCCACCAACCGAAGAGCGCCCCTCCGAGAAGAGCGACCGCCAGCAGAATGAACACAGCGTATTTTCTCAGCATGGAATTTGTCTTCGTCCTCATTGCAGCCGGTGCTTCGGCTTAAGCCTACGCCAGGCGCCCTCGTGCAACGAGATGTTTTTCGTCGCAGCGCAATATCTGTGGAAGTGTCCCTTGTCGGATCAATCGATCGTGGCGATGGATCGGGAGCAAGGGTGCCGCGCCGATTGAGACTTTCGGCCCACCCGTCTTGTCTTGCTCTCCTTTCTCCACTAATAACACGGCCTCATTCTACGCATTGACCTGATACACAAGCCCGAAAGAGGCGGATATGACCGAGCCCGACATTTGCCCCTGCGCTTCCGGCAAGAAATTTGCCGATTGTTGCGGTCTCTATCTCTCGGGCGCGGCTCTGCCGCCGACCGCCGAAGCGCTGATGCGGTCGCGTTATTCGGCCTTTGCCACGGGCACCATCAACTATCTGGAAGAGACCCTGCTGCCCGGCACGCGCGACGATTTCGATCGCCAGAGCGCGGCGGACTGGGCGGCGTCCAGTGAATGGACGGGACTTCAGCTGCGCCACGCCGAAAAGGGCAAGGATGGCGACGAAGAGGGTTATGTTGAATTTGTAGCCCTGTTCCGTCAGGAAGGCGTGGACAAGGTTCATCATGAGACCGGCCATTTCAAGCGTCAGGACGGCCGCTGGTATTATGTGGACGGCGCCATGGGCACGCGGCCACGCACCGTCGAAAAGGTCGGCCGCAATGACCCCTGCACCTGTGGATCGGGGAAGAAATACAAGAAATGCTGCGGAGCGGCGGCTTGAACGGCGCTTTATCACCGGTTTTGGCCGGTTTTCGGCCATAAAGACTATCGTAAGGCGAATTGCTTAAGGTTGCGGGGTGGTCCGATCCCTTTGAGCCTATATGCGATGACGAGTCCCAGATCTCCGCTTTTCGATCCCGAGCGCATGCGCGTCTATCCGCGCCTGGCCGTGATCGTCTATGTGCTGGCAGGATTTGCCATGATTGCCAGCGCTACGTCGATGATCGATGTCTTCGGCAAGCCGCTCGGCTATGACTTCATCACCTTCTGGGCCGCATCTCATCTGACGCTGGCGGGCGATCCCGTGGGAGCGTTCAACCTTTCCCACATTCTTGCCGCCGAACAACTGGCCGTGCCTGCCAACACCGAAGTCTTCTTGTGGCACTATCCGCCCGTCTATCAAATGTTCGTCGCGCCGCTGGCGCTGATGCCTTACGGGCTTTCGTGGTTTGTCTTTGTGGGTCTCGGTGTCGGGCTTTACCTCCCGACGATGCGACCCTTGTTTGATTCAAAGCTCGCGTCAGGTCGCGATGCGCTGTTTCTGGCACTCGCCTTTCCCGGCGCGTTCATCTGCATCTTTCATGGGCAGAACTCGCTTTATTCGGCGGCGATCCTTGTGGGCGGGCTTCTGCTTCTTGAGCGCGGGCGGCCCTGGCTCGCTGGCTTTGTACTGGGGGTGCTTGTCTATAAACCGCAGCTCGGGGTCTTGTTACCGCTGGCCTTTCTGGCGTCGGGTCAGTGGCGGGTTTTCCTTGCGACGGGGGCGAGCGCCTTCGCGCTTCTGCTTCTGTCGTATCTGGTTTTCGGGCCGGATCTCTGGCAGGCGTTTTTCGACAATACGCCCATCGTGCGTGAGGTGATGGAGCAGGGCATGCTGCCTTGGGCGAAGATGCCAAGCGCCTTCGTCTTCCTGCGCGAATTCGGCGTGCCGCAAAGCTTGGCCTATGCCGCGCAGGCATTGACGGCCCTTGTGGTTGCGGCATGCACCGCCTTGGTGTGGAGGCGCAAGGGGGCGAGCCGCCTTTCATGGGCCGTGCTTATTGTCGCGACGCTGCTCGTATCGCCATATGCATTCGACTATGGCTTCGCCATTCTCGCACCGGCGCTCGCCATTATCGGCAGCGACATGGCGGAAAAAGGAACGAGCCGACGTGAGAAGATATGGCTCATCATGCTTTTCGCGATGCCACTTGCCGTTGCACCCTTCGCGCAGGCGACGCATTTTCAGATCGGATTTCTGTTGCTTGTCTCTGCGCTCGCCCTCGCGGTGAGACGCGTCTTGCCTGATTTCTCCCTTACATTCGCGAAACTTTCCACGCCTGCTGGTTTGTGATCCAATTCACTTCGCGTGAAACAGAGGCTCGACAATGAGCCCGGCGCTGGCAGGGGGATTGCGATTTGGACGGGATGAAGGATCTGGGGGATGTGCGCGAGGCTATACAGAACGATCCGCATCCCGATTCAGCTGACCCTTCTCATCGGCATACCGGCCCATTGTCGGCGACAGGCGCTCCTGCCGCCGATACCAGGGGACAGGTCAGCTGGGCGATGTTTCAGTGGGCGCGCGACCCTTATGTGATCGTCGTCACCATCTATATTTTTGCGCCCTATTTCTCCAATATCGTTGTGGGCGATCCGGTTCGCGGTCAGGCGATCTGGGGCAATATCAACAGCGTCGCGGGTTTCTTCATCGCCTGTTTCGGGCCGCTCCTCGGGGCGATTGCCGATACGGGCGGACGGCGCAAGCCCTGGCTTATCGGCTTTGTGGCGGTAATGGTGCCCGCGATTTTCATGCTGTGGTGGGCGTTGCCTGCGGGCGCCGGGCTTGGCATCTATCAGATCGCGGCGCTTTTCATCATCGTCTCGGTGTCGTTCTCATTTACGGAAGTGTTTCACAACTCGATGCTGCCCGCCGTCGCGCCGCAGGAGCGGGTCGGTTTTCTTTCCGGCCTGGCGATGGCCATGTCAAATGCGGGCGCGTTGCTTATTCTCTGCCTCATGCTTTATGCTTTTATGTTGCCGGGTCATGTCACCTGGAGCTTCATCCCCGATCATGCGCTTTTCGGGCTCGATGTCTCGATGCATGAGAACAGCCGCATCTCCGCGCCGATCACTGCGATCTGGCTTTTCATTTTCACATTGCCGCTGCTGCTCTTCACGCCGGACGTGAAGCCGACGCAAAAGATCGACAAGGTGAAGGCGGTAAGGGACGGGATTACCCGTGTCATAAAAACAGTGCGGCAGGTGCGCCACTATAAGAACGTCGCGACCTATCTTATCGCGCGCATGTTCTTCAATGACGGGCAGACGGCTGTGCTGATCTTTGGCGGTGTCTATGCGGCAGGCGTTTTCAAATGGGATGCGCTGACGCTGACGATCTATGGCATCGTGCTGTCGATCTTTGCAGTTGGCGGCGGCTTCTTCGGCGGCTGGCTCGACGATCGTTTCGGATCCAAGCGGGCCATCATCACCTCGATCGGCGGGACGTCGCTCGGCATCATTCTGGCGGTGTCGATGACGCCGACCAGCATTCTCTTCTTCATTCCTTACGATCCGGCGAGCGCGCCGATATGGGGCCTGCCTTTCTTCCGCACGCTGCCCGAACTCATGTATCTGCTGGTGGTCATCATCGTTGCAATCTGCATCACGGCGGCCTATGCAAACAGTCGCACGATGCTGGCGCGGATTGCGCCGCCATCGAAGATGTCGGAATTTTTCGGTCTCTACGCACTTTCGGGCACAGCCACAGCGTTCATGGGGCCGCTGCTTGCCGGGCTCGGGTTGATGTATTTCGTGGATGAGACACGCGTGGAGGCGGCGGATTGACAAGCGTGACGGCGAGACGGGAGCCTGCGAGCAATCTCGCACAGGCCGCTTGGGTAAGTTATGAATGGGCGAACCAGCCTTATTTCTCGCTGATCACGATCTTCCTTTTCGCGCCCTATTTCAGTTCCGTCGTCGTCGGCGATCCCGTACATGGTCAGGCCATGTGGGGCTATGTGCAGGCGACGGCGGGCATTATCATCGCGCTGGTGAGCCCGTTTCTGGGCGCCATGGCGGATGCCGCCGGGCGTCGCAAGCCGTGGATCGTCGCTTTCATGCTGATGTTCGCGTTGGGGTGCTTTGGGCTGTGGTGGGCCATTCCCGGTACGCCGATTTTGCCGATCATGGGGGCGCTTGTCGTTGCCTCCGTCGGCATGGAATTTGCCATCATCTTCGCCAACGCCATGTTGCCGACGATTGCATCGGAACATCGCATCGGGCTTCTGTCGGGCATCGGTATCGGCGCGGGTCAGCTTGCGGGCATCATCGCGCTGGTGATCGTACTCATGTTCCTGCAATTGCCGGGCGTGGTGCATGCGCCTTTCATTCCCGATGCGCCTGTCTTCGGGCTTTCCAAGGCGGCTCATGAGACGGACCGCATCGTCGGGCCGATCACCGGGGCGTGGTTTTTGATCTTCATGCTGCCGCTCTTGTTCTTCGTGCCCGATCAGGCATCGCGCGGGCTGTCGCGCGTGGCGGCGGCGAAAGAAGGCGTCGTCCGTCTTGGGCACACGATCATGCGGGCACGGCATTTCCGCAATGTGGCGCTCTATCTCTTTTCGCGTCTCGCCTTTTACGACGGCATGAGCGCGATCTTCGTCTTTGGCGGTATTCTTGCGGCATCGACCTTCCATTGGGGCGCGATGGAAATGGCGATCTATGGCATCTGGGCGACCTTCTTTGCCGCCTTCGGCGCTTTTGCAGGCGGCTGGGCCGATCAGCGTTATGGCTCCAAGAAGACGTTGATCGTCTCTCTCGCTGTGGCGCTTGTTTCATTTCTGGTGCTGGTGTCGTTTGATCGCGACCGGATTTTCTTTTTCATCATGGTGCCGGTCGTCGAAGGCGCGAAGCCTTTCACGACGCTTCCCGAACAGGGCTTCTTTGCGACGATTGCGCTTTTTGCGTTGATGGCGGGGCCAACGATTGCTTCCAGCCGCACGATGCTGGCGCGTATCGCACCGCTTGAAATGATGACCGAATTTTTCGGGCTCTATTCGCTTGCAGGCAAGGCGACGACATTCGTCGCGCCGCTGCTGATCGGTATCGTCACGGGTGTGACGGGGAGCCAGCGACTTGGTCTGACGGTCGTGGTGCCCTTGATTGTTATCGGCATCGTCATGCTCTGCTTTGTGAAAGAAGAGCGCGCAACAGCGATTTCATGAGTGTTGACTTAGTCCTCATTTGGGAAGGCAGAAAAGATTAAAACCGCCTTTTTCGGGTAACTGAGGGATAACGCGGAATTCCGTCGAGTTAAAAATATGGCCCTTGCGTTCTGCTATCCGGAATTCATAGGGACCGGAAAGAATTTTTCCCAATGCTGCAAGGCTGGCAGTTTGTTCGGCCTCCGGCCCACTTATTTCGATCCATATGATCGGACGCGCCTTCGCCACCGTTTCGCCGATCCCGGCCAATACGTCCTTCTCGAATCCTTCGACGTCAATTTTGATGAGATTGATATTGGTGATCCCGTGCTCGGCGACATAGTCATCTCCGCGTCGGACAGGCAAAGCCAATATTTCTGAAATGCCTATCTCACGGTCTGTCTTGAAACTCCCCGTGCCGCGATTTGCGCCAGTTGGTACATGAAATGTGAGTTCTGCATTGATCGCGCCAAGTCCGCATTTATGCAGGAGAACTCTGTTGTCCACCTTGTTTGCAGTCATCAGGCGTTGAAAGGCAGGCCAAAGGAGCGGACTGGGCTCGAAGGCGTGGACGACGGCGCCAGCGTGACTGGCAAAGAAGAGCGAGTGGTGGCCAACATTAGCGCCAATGTCGAAAATAACGGGTTGATCTATTTCTTTCAGAAAGCCGCTGGCAAATTTCAAGAGATCGTGTTCATACGCACCGTAGAAGAGTACGGACCAGTCAATAAAACTGTCAGCAGTGCCGAAGTAGGACAGGCCAAAAAAAGGAACAGAAAATTCGAATGGTTTCTGTTTGTCCGGGCTGAACAGGAATCGAAGAACGCGATCCCATCCCCTCACTTTGCGTAGAGGACCGGCGTGCCGGAGAATCACTGCCAGAGGCCAGGTCCGTCTATTTAACTGCATCTATTTTCCGATCTGCCTCAGAAAAGATGGTCTGTACTGCATATTTTCAATGATTGCGGGACACGGGCAGATGTGTCAACGCCAGTGGATATTTCTTTTTATCCAAGCCCGCTTTTGCGCGATGCAGAGGAGCGCCGGTTCTCTTTTCAGTGGCGGAAGTGGCGCATGCCGGTCATGACCATGGCAAGGCCCTTTTCGTCTGCTGCGGCGATCACTTCATCGTCGCGCATGGAGCCGCCGGGCTGGATGACGGCGGTGGCGCCCGCTTCGGCCGCCGAGAGGAGACCATCTGCGAAGGGGAAGAAGGCGTCCGACGCCACGACCGAACCGATGGTCGCCGGTTCTTTCAGGCCTGCGGCTTCGGCGGCATCCTGCGCCTTGCGGGCGGCGATGCGGGCTGAGTCCACGCGGCTCATCTGGCCCGCGCCAATGCCGACTGTCGCGCCGTTCTTCACATAGATGATGGCGTTCGACTTCACATGTTTGCAGACGCGGAAGGCGAAGAGCAGGTCTTTGAGTTCCTGTTCGGTCGGCTGGCGCTTGGTCACGACCTTGAGATCGTCAAGGGTGACATGGCCATTGTCGCGCGACTGGACGAGGAGACCGCCGGAAACGGATTTGACGGTGAGGCCGGGGCTTTGCGCATCGGGTAGACCGCCTGTAATCAGCAGCCGGAGGTTTTTCTTCGCGCCGATGATGCGGCGCGCGTCTTCGTCGGCGTCGGGCGCGATGATCACTTCGGTGAAGATCTTGGCGATCTCTTCCGCCGTCGCGCCGTCGAGCTTGATGTTGGAGGCAATGATGCCGCCGAAGGCGGAAACGGGGTCGCAGGCGAGCGCCGAGCGATAGGCTTCGGCGAGCGTATTGCCGGTGGCGACGCCGCAGGGATTGGCGTGCTTGATGATGGCGATGGCGGGACGCTTTGGATCGAATTCGGCGGCGAGTTCGAAGGCGGCGTCCGTGTCGTTGATGTTGTTGTAGGAAAGCTCCTTGCCCTGAAGTTGTACGGCTGTGGCGACGCCGGGACGATTGTCGCCCGTCACATAGAAGCTTGCGATCTGATGCGGGTTTTCGCCATAGCGCAGCGTCTGCTTGAGCTGGCCGCCGAAGGCGCGGAATTCGGGCGCGGGATCTTTCAGCGTGTCGGCAAACCAGTTGGAGATTGCGGCATCATAGGTCGCGGTGCGGGCATAGGCCTTGTGGGCGAGGTGCTGGCGCAGCGCCTTGGTCGTGCCGCCCTTGGATTTGATTTCTTCAATAACGGATGCGTAGTCGCCGCCCTCGACGATGACGGCGACATAGGCGTGGTTCTTGGCTGCTGCGCGGATCATGGCCGGGCCGCCGATGTCGATGTTCTCGACGCATTCGTCATAAGCAGCGCCCTTGGCGACAGTGGCTTCGAAGGGATAGAGATTGACGCAGAGAAGGTCGATGGCGCCGATCCCGTGCGCTTCCATCGCCGCCTTGTGTTCGGCATCGTCGCGCACCGCGAGCAGGCCGCCGTGGACCTTGGGATGAAGCGTCTTGACGCGACCGTCCATCATTTCAGGAAAGCCCGTGAGGTCGGAGACGTCTTTCACCGGGAGCCCGGCTTCGGCGATGGCCTTGGAGGTGCCGCCGGTGGAGACGAGTTCGACGCCTGCCTCATGCAGCGCCCTGGCGAATTCGATGAGGCCTGTCTTGTCCGAGACCGAGAGAAGGGCGCGGCGGACCGGCTGGAGGTCGGCGGCTTCGGGGAGGGTTTTGGTCGAGACGGACATGGGCGGCTCTCTTTTCGATGCGGGCGGGGTTGGGATGGCAGGGCGATAGCACGAACGGGGGTTTTGGCCAAGCGGGAGGTGATGGGCAAAATGTCCGGGTCGGGCGCGTTGTCAGCCCAGTTCCGGCAATTCGGGTAATTCCACCGCTTCCGCTTTTGGCTGGCCGCCGTGGCGCGTGGAAAGGCGTCGCCAGGACCAGTTGACCTTGGCCTCACCGCGAAAGACGGTGCCCGAGACCACGATCTGTTCGGACCGTCGGGTGGTGTCGCCGGCACCCAGATAGATGCTTTCTTCCAGCGCGATTTCGGCAGGTCGGCCTGCGCTGCGGGCGCGGAATTGCCAGCCGTCGCCATTGGCAAGCAGCACCAGCACATTGGAGCCGTCATGCGCCAGCGAGGCGCGGGCGTCCGGGTGGAGGTGAAAGCGGATCGTATAGGGCAGGTCGGTCTCGGGTTTGCGGGCGTGGAAACGTTGCAGCAGACCTTTTGGGGCTTCGGTTTCGACCAGCATGTCCTCGCCACGCAGTTCCTCACCGTCTGCGTTGAGGAAGAGGCGGCGGCGATGAGTCAGGCCGAAGAGCTTTTCATAGCCGTTGTGCGCGGCTTCCAGCCAGGTACCCAGTTCGTTTTCGTGGCGGCGGCTTTCGACGCGGCTGGGACCTTCCATCAGACGGGCACCGAGAAGCGCGCGGCCAAGCGGCGCGCGCAGGATGCGGGCCGAGGATGTGTCGGCGAGCACCAGTGTTGATTGGGCGGCGGTGGCGCGGCTGGCGGCTTCCCAGTCTGGGCCGAGGACGCGGGTCGAGCCGCAATTGACGACGATGCGGGCGGTCTTGGCGCTCATCTCGAAGGAGAGGCAGCCAGCATGCGCGGCATGGCTGTAGCGACCGGGCGGCGGGGGGCCCGTGTCGGCGACGATATAGGTGGGCCCTGCCACCATGCGCTGATAGCCCGAATGGGGGGCAAAGCCGAAAGGGCGGCCTTTGGTGTCGTCTGCGGACAGAGCGGCGTCGATTGCGCCTTCCATGCCTTCATTGGCGCCGTTGAAGAGCGCCAGTTTACCGTCACCATGCCGGAAGAATCGCAGCATGGGCATCATGCGGTCGATAGCGTCGAGGATGGGTTTCGGCACATTGATGTGGCGATGGATCATCGCTTCGCGCAACGAAATGAGATCGAAGAGAATAGAGAGCATCGCCGCCGGGTTGCGGCTGACATGACCGCCATCGGGCAGGATCTGTCGCTCCACCTCGCGACAGACAAGGACGAGCCCCTTGTCGAGGCGCTTCTGGCCTTCGGACAGGCAAAGGCCGGAAAAAGCAAGGCCCAGCGCTGCCGTGAAGCGCGGTTCGCCTGCGGGCGCGAGCGAGGCCGTGCGCGCAAGATGGCGGGCCTGACGCGCCATGTTGCGCAAAAGGGTCGAGCGGTAGATGAGATCCGAGCCGTCGATGATGAGCGCGCCGTTGGAGACCCATGAGATCAGACGGCGGCCCAGCACGTGCGGACGCCAGGCAATATCGTCCCAGTCGCCCGCCTCGCCGATCCATCCGGCGACAAGGGTCTGGGCATAGGTGCGCGCCGCGTCGCCGTCTGCGACCGTGAAATGACGCAGCCAGGAAAAGCCGTGAAGCTCCTCGCTCCAGACTTCGGACGGTGGCGTTGCGAGGAAAGGCGAGCTGCCATCGGTCTTGACCTGTCCGCCGGGAAGCGACCAGCGGCCCTGAAACAATATATCTGCCGTGGCGGCGCGACCGGGGCGCAGGTCGCGCGGATAGTGGATCATGTGATCGGGCATCGGCCCGCGCAAGCTCTTGCGATAGGCCCAGCTGGCATAGGTGCGCGCCAGCAGGCGGTCGCGGGCGCGGACAAGCGTTGCGCCCAGAAGGTCGATGGCGCGATTGCCGGGCGGCATGGAAAGATAGGCAGGCGCCGACAGGCCCGACGAAATGGCTTCCACATCAGAAGGCAAGGCCGTCATTTTCGGCGGCACGATTTCCCGATCTTCATGCGCGGCTTCATGTTCGTCTTTTTCAACTTCTCTCATTGGCAACTGCCTCCGGCAGCGGCGTCTGGATCAGGCGTTTCCCCGAAGCTTGGCAATATTATCAGCATAGGCAGTTGGGCCGCCCTTGAATGTGGCGGTGCCTGCGACGAGCACATTGGCGCCAGCGGCGATGGCGCGCGGCGCGGTCTCGAAATTGATGCCGCCATCGACTTCAAGCTCAATGCCGCGTCCGCTGGCGGTGATTGCCTTGCGGATAGTCGTGATGCGAGCAAGCTGGCTTTCGATGAAGCTCTGGCCGCCAAAGCCGGGATTGACGCTCATGACCAGCACGAGGTCGATGTCATTGAGAAGCGGCCAGAGGACTTCGAGTGGTGTCGCAGGATTGAGTACGAGGCCGGGTTTGACGCCCGCGGCGCGGATCGCCTGAACCGTGCGGTGGGGATGAGGTCCCGCTTCGGGGTGGAACGAGATGATGTCCGCGCCCGCGCTTGCGAAGGCGTCGATATAGAGATCGACTGGGGAGATCATCAGGTGGACGTCGAAAGTTTTCTTCGTGTGGGGGCGGAGCGCTTTCACGACATCGGGGCCGATGGTGATATTGGGTACGAAATGGCCGTCCATGACATCGATATGGATGTAGTCGGCGCCCGCCTTGTCGATGGCGCGGACTTCCTCGCCCAGTCTAGCAAAATCCGATGCGAGAATGGATGGTGCGATCTTGATGGACGACGGCGCGCTCATTGAACCCCCTGGGACACTTCTAGAAATACCCGATACTGGAAAATACCCGATATCGGCGGCTGCAGCCGGCTCAAACCACTATATCTCGGCGAATTCAGTGCTTAACAGCTTGAATCTTTGGGCGCAAGGATAGACAAATGCTCTCGTGCTGCGCCTTTAATCTTCATAATTCCGGTAACTCATGACCCAGGTTTCCGCCCGATCAAATGGGCCCGATCTTACCTTCCGCCAGAGACTGACGTGGTTGGCGCATCTCTACAAGGCTGTAGCCTATCAGTATCATCGCGATCTGGGGCGGGGCGTTCAGCCACTCATCGGGCGCGACGCCGTGATTATCGATGTGGGCGCGCATGCGGGGCAGCACACCAAGCTTTTCGCCCGCATGGTCCCGGAGGGTCACGTCTATGCGTTCGAGCCCGGCGTCTATGCGCGCTCTATCCTCGAGATTGTATTCAGGCTACGCCGTTTCGCCAATCTTACGCTGGTGCCGCTCGGGCTTTCCGATGCGGTCACCACCGAGACGCTTCATGTGCCCTTGAAGCGGCGTGGTTCGATGGGCTTTGGCCTGTCGCACATGGGGCCACAGACCGACGGGCGCGAGACCGCCTCGGAAGACATCCAGCTGACGACGCTCGATCAGTTCGTGAAGGATAATGCACTGTCGCGGATCGACTTCATCAAGGTCGATATCGAGGGCTGGGAGGTGCATTTCCTGCGCGGTGCGATGGCGTCGATCGAGCGCTTTCGGCCTGCGATCATGCTGGAAGTGATCGAGCCCATTCTGGCGCGTGCGGGCGCGACGCCTGCCGAAATCTTCGACGCGTTGCTGCCGCATGACTATGTGGTATTCGCCACCTCCGAGCATGACGCCTATCGGATGAACCCGGTTGATGGCTTTACCGGGGCGGCCGACTATATGTTCGTGCCGAAGGAGCGCGCGCATCTCGTCAAGGTCGGTTGATCAGCGCTTCCGACCGATGCCCTTGAGGCCTGCTTTCAGGTCTAATTCGAACTTGATGATCTCGATGTCATGGGCGGCCAGAAATGCCCGCATGTTGTCTTTCGTGAAATAGAGGAGATGTTGCGGCGGAATGACTGCTTTCCATTTGCAGAATTCGCGCGGCACGCTCCAATGGCCGGCGTCGGGCGTGGTGATGTAGAGGATCGCGGCTTTTTTCATGCGTTTTGACAGGGCGTCGAAATAGGCGTGAGCGTCGGGTAGATGTTCGATCATCTCGCTCGAATAGACATAATCGAAATTGCCCCATTCTGCGGGCATGCCGGATACGTCGCCTGCATGGAAGCGGGCCTCGGGTACGAATTTGGCGGCGAATTCGAGGCTCTCTTCGTCGATATCGACGCCATGCGCGTCGAGTCCCAGATTGGCGGCCGCTTTGACGCCTGTGCCGAGATTGCAGCCGACATCGAGAAACTTCTTGCCCGGCGCGAGTTTCATGTAGCGCTTGATGCGCTTCATGGTGCGGCCGATCTTGGCGTCGGCCTTGTCCAGATAGGGTGTCGATTGATTGCGCCGGTAATAGGCATTGAGGTCATCGACGCTCGGGAGCGGATCGACGAAGCGGAAGCCGCAACCCGTACAGCGGTAAATCTTGTAGGACGCCCTTTCGCAGATAAATTCCTTGTCTGATCCATTACAGATGATGCACATGAAAATCCCCGACGTCCGTCCCGGCTCCTGTTTGGTCCGGATTCTCCTTCAAATGAATCCTGACTTCACTCGCGTTTTTTAATTCTACCGGCAAAGAAGCCGTCAAGGCCGCCCCGGTCGGCGAGGTGACAGGGCAGGGTTCGAAGGTCGCCCATCGGCGTGATTATTTCAGACAGGCCTCCAACCTCATCCGATTTGATCTTTATACGGATGAAATTGGGATGACGGCCAAGAAAGCCTTCGATCTGGGCGGGGCCTTCCTGAGGTTCCAGCGAGCAGGTGCAATAGACGAGTGTGCCGCCGGGCTTCAGCAATTCGGCGCAATGATCAAGCAGCCGTGTCTGGAGCGCGGCGAGGCGGTCGCGGTCGGCGGCGGTCTTCAATTGCAAGACATCGGGATGCCGTCGCGCCGTGCCGGTCGCTGTGCAGGGCGCATCGAGCAAGATGAAATCCCATTGGCGGCTCGTGTCGAATGTCGCGGCGTCACCTGTCACGATTTCGGCGGTGAGCGACAGGCGGGCGAGGTTCTGTTTCAACCGTTCAAGGCGCGGGGCGGAGCGATCCACAGCCGTGACATTGGCGCCATGAGCGGCGAGCCACATGGTCTTGCCGCCGGGCGCGGCGCAGAGGTCGAGAACGTCGCGACCTTTCATATCGCCGAGCAGGCGCGTCGGCAGAGCGGCGGCGGCGTCTTGCACCCACCATGCGCCTTCGTCGAAGCCTTCGAGGTTTTCGATACGACCGGAGGTGTTGAGGCGAAGCGTGCCCGTGGGCATGATCGTCGCGCCGAGGCGGGCCGCCCATTCCTCAAGCCGTGTCTCGTCCTTGACGCTGAGGTCCAGCGGCGGTTCGATAAATTGAGCGCGGATGATTTCGCGCGTCTTGATCTCTCCATAGGCGCCGATCCAGCTTTTCCAGAGCCAGGCGGGCAGCGCAGCGCGTTCGTCATCTATGCCTTCGCGCGCGCTGTCGCCTTCGCGCAGCAGGCGGCGGAGTAGCGCATTGACCAGCGACTTGAAATGCTGCGCGTCATTGTCGCGACTGGCGGCTTCCACCGCGAGATCGACTGCCGCGTGATGCTTGACGTCGAGAAAAAGGATTTCAGCGATGGCTCCGCGCAGGATCGTTTGCGTCAGGCCTGCGCGGGGCGGCAGTTTCCTTGAGAGAAGGCGTTTGATGATGAGGTCGATTTCGCCCAGATGGCGGAGCGTCGTCGAAGCGATGGCGCGGGCAAAACCGCGATCGGCGAGCGCGAGTTTTGCCAGAGGGCCTTGTGTGGCCTCGTCGGCAAAGGCCTCGTCCAGCGCGCGCTTTTGCCGGAGCACGGCGTCGATCAGGCGGTGCGCGCCCTGCCTTGCGGCAAGGCCCGCATCGGCGCGCGTGTCGGGCTTTTCGCCCTGATTGTCGTTTTCGATTTCGGTCATGGGGGCAGGTTAGACCACAGGCGGCGAAAAGAGGAAAGCGCGGCATTTCGCACTCATATCAATCCGTTATCGGATCATTCAGCCCCAAGGATTGCGAGGGGCCGATGCGCCTTCGCCTGCGATCTCGCGGAGTCGGGCGATGCGGTTGGCGGTTGCCGGGTGGGTCGAGAAGAGATTGTCCGATCCTGTGCCATTGAGCGGATTGATGATGAACATATGGGCGGTGGCGGGATTTGCCTCCGCGGCATTGTTCGTGACGCGGTGAGCGGCCACTTCGATTTTCTCCAGCGCCGAGGCAAGCCAGAGGGGGCGGCCTGAAATTTCCGCGCCCATGGCGTCGGCCTCATATTCGCGGGTGCGGCTGATCGCCATTTGGACGAGACCTGCGGCCATGGGGGCGAGGATCATCAGGGCAAGCGAACCGATAAGCCCGCCGCGTTCGCGATTGCCACCGAAGAAGAAAGCGAAATTGGCGAGCATCGAAATCGCGCCCGCAAGCGTTGCGGTGATCGTCATGGTGAGCGTGTCACGGTTCTTGATATGGCCGAGTTCATGCGCCAGCACGCCCGCCAGTTCCTGCGGCGACAAGGTATCGAGAAGTCCGGTTGTCACCGCGACGGCGGCATGTTCAGGGTCACGGCCCGTGGCAAATGCGTTGGGTTGGGGTTGCTGCATGATATAGGTCGCGGGCATGGGCAGGCCTGCATTTTCGGCCAGTTGGCGCACAAGCCGCACATATTGCGGGGCGGTGGATTCGTCCACCTGCTGCGCGCCGTGCATGCGCAAAACCATCTTGTCGGACTGCCAGAAGGCGAAGAGATTCATGCCCCCGGCAATGACAAAGGCGATCATCGCGCCGCTTGCGCCGCCGATGAGATAGCCGAGCCCCATGAAAAGGGCCGTCATGGTGGCGAGCAATATGCCGGTCTTGAAAGTGTTCATTCCTTGATCCACTGGTCTCGATAAGTACCCTGTCATATATGTAGAGTGTGACCCCGAGCTTCAAGCGAGTGAAATGCGATGTCCGACGAAACGCCAGCACCGGAAAAGATATTGAGCCCAGCCGCCCGGCGCGCGCTGGCGGAAGCGGCGGAACGGCGGCGTCTGGCGGATGAGGAAGTAAAACGCTATCCGCGCCCCCGTGAGATCAATGGCCGTAAGGGCGAGGCAAAGGAGGTCGAGCCGACGCGTTATGGCGATTGGGAAACGAAGGGCATCATTTCCGACTTCTGAGGCATGCCAATCTGGAGGAATCGACGATAGGCGCGGTTGGAATTCGTGATAGGACAGACAACAATATTCATGATTTGTTCCTGTTCGGTCGATCCTTCAAATGTCGCCTCGTCACAGACCATTCTTCGCCTTGCTGCCGTGTCTCGTTCTCGCGTCGAGCCTTCTGGTCTCGCCGGGTCGTGCGGCGGGCAGGCTTGAGGGGCCGGTCGATGCGGAAGTCCTGCATGTGATCGACGGCGATACGCTGGCGCTCCGGGTGCATATCTGGATCGGGCAGACGGTCGACATGAATGTGCGCATTGCTGGGATCGATGCGCCGGAGCTTCATGGCGAATGCGCGTCGGAACGCGCGCGGGTGGAGGAAGCCCGTGGTTTCCTCCAGCGGCTGGTCGAGGGGCAAAGACTGCGGCTTGAAGACGTGCGCAACGACAAATATGGCGGTCGGGTGATCGCCGGGGTTCGCGACATGAAGGGCGAAGATATTGGCGAGGCCTTGCTGAGCCGCGGGCTCGCCCGGTCTTATGAAGGGAGAAAACGCGGGAACTGGTGTCCCGCGTGACCCGGAAAACTCAATCGACTGTGAAGCGATAGCCGTCACCGTCTCTGACGACGCGACCGGCGGCGGGCGTCGCGAAATGCGTGCCGATGACGAGCGTATTGGCGTCGGCCATTTCAGCGACGAATGAGGCGCGCGTATGATTCGCCTGTTTCTGGTCGGTGTCGAAGCCGGATGACCATTCGGGATGGGCGATCTGGCTCGGGTGGTGCATCAGGTCGCCGGTGATGATGGCGTTTTCGCCCTTCGATGAAATGACGATGCTGATGTGTCCGGGTGTGTGGCCCGGTGTCGGTCGTACTGAAACCTCATTGCAAATGACGTGATCGTCGTTGATGAGATCGGCAAGGCCAGTATCGAAGATGGGTTGCACGCTGTCGGCAAGCACCGGCGCGTTGCCTTCATCGCCTTCGGTTTGCCAATGCGCCCATTCGCGTGCGCCCATGAGATAGCGCGCCTTGGGAAAGGTCGGCACCCATTTGTCGCCGTCGAGCATGGTGTTCCAGCCGACGTGATCGACATGAAGGTGCGTACAGAGAACCGTATCGACGCTGTCGCGCGGCCAGCCCGCTTCTTCCATATGTTTAAGGAAGGGCGTCTGCAGATTGTTGAAGAAAGGATTGTCGCGTTTCTTCTCATTACCGACGCAGGTATCGACGATGATGCGCTTTGTCGGCGTTTCGATGAGAAGCGCCTGAATGGCAATCCTGGCGTGGCCCTCGGGTGTCGCGAAATGCGGTTGCAGCCAATCGATCTTCTGAAGCTCTAGCGGGAAGGCCGCTTCCACCATCGAGCCTTCGCCTCCCAGCGGCAGGGCCGCTTCCATTTCAACGATGCGCGTGATCTTGACGTCGCCGATTGTCCAGTTCGCCATGTATGCATTCCTCCCGAGAATTTGCTCGGGGGCACATGGGGCCTTTTTATGGAGGATGCAAGGTTGGCTCTCCAGAAAATTCAATTGGTCTTGTCGAGATGATTTCTGTTGTCATCCCGTGGCTTGACCACGGGATCCAGCGATCTCGTCAGATGTGGAGTGGCAGATGGGTCCCGGGATCAAGTCCCGGGGCGACATCGCAATTTGCTTTGACCTCAGTCCTTGTTCTGCCGGTTCTCGACGAGATCATCCACGACGCCGGGGTCGGCAAGAGTGGATGTGTCGCCGAGGTTTGAGAATTCGTTCTCCGCGATCTTGCGCAGGATGCGGCGCATGATCTTGCCCGAGCGGGTCTTCGGCAGGCCCGGGGCGAACTGGATGAGGTCCGGTGAGGCGATGGGGCCGATTTCCTTGCGGACCCATTGCACGAGTTCCTTGCGCAGTTCTTCGCTCGGCGTCTCGCCCGCGTTGAGCGTCACATAGGCGTAGATGCCCTGGCCCTTGATGTCGTGGGGATAGCCGACGACGGCGGCTTCGGCGACCTTGTTGTGGGCGACGAGCGCGCTTTCGACTTCGGCGGTGCCCATGCGGTGGCCGGAGACGTTGAGCACGTCATCGACGCGGCCCGTGATCCAGTAGTAGCCGTCTTCATCGCGGCGGCAGCCGTCGCCGGTGAAATATTTGCCGGGATAATGCGTGAAGTAAGTGTCGATGAAGCGCTGATGATCGCCGTAGACGGTGCGCATCTGACCCGGCCAGCTGTCGATGATGCAGAGATTGCCGGAGGTTGCGCCTTCGAGCACCTTGCCGTCCGCGTCGACCAGTTGCGGCTGGATGCCGAAGAAGGGCTTGGTCGCCGAGCCGGGCTTTTGCGCGATAGCGCCGGGCAGTGGTGAAATCAGGATGCCGCCGGTTTCGGTCTGCCACCATGTATCGACGATCGGGCAGCGACTGTCGCCGACAACGCGGTGATACCAGAGCCAGGCTTCCGGGTTGATGGGTTCGCCGACCGAGCCAAGCAGGCGCAAGCTCTTGCGGCTCGTCTTCCTGACGGGTTCATCGCCTTCGCGCATCAGCGAGCGCAAGGCGGTGGGGGCGGTGTAGAAGATGTTGACCTTGTGTTTGTCGATCACTTCCCAGAAGCGCGACACGGTCGGATAGTTCGGCACGCCTTCGAACATCAGCGTCGTCGCGCCATTGGCGAGCGGGCCATAGACGATGTAGCTGTGGCCCGTGACCCAGCCCACATCCGCCGTGCACCAATAGACGTCGCCATCGTGATAGTCGAAGACATATTGATGCGTCATGGCGGCATAGAGCAGATAGCCGCCGGTCGTGTGCAGCACGCCCTTGGGCTTGCCGGTCGAGCCGGATGTGTAGAGAACGAAGAGCGGGTCTTCGGCGTTCATGACTTCAGGTTCGCATGTGTCGGCGACCTTCACGCGTTCCTCGTCGTACCAGACATCGCGTCCGGCCAGCATATCCACATTGCCTTTCGTATGGCGCACGGTGATGACGCTGGTTACGTCAGGGCATTGTTTCAGGGCTTCGTCGGTATTGGCTTTCAGCGGAATTTTCCGTCCGCCGCGAATGCCTTCATCCGCCGTGATGACGATGTTGGATGAGCAATCGACAATGCGACCTGCGAGCGCATCGGGCGAGAAACCGCCGAAGACCACCGAATGGATCGCGCCGATGCGCGTGCAGGCGAGCATGGCGATGGCCGCTTCCGGGATCATCGGCATATAGATGGTGATGCGGTCGCCGCGTTTGGCGCCTTGCGCCTTCATCACATTGGCGAAGCGGCAGACTTCGGCATGCAGTTCCTTGTAGGAAATGTTCTTGGAGTCTTTCGGGTCGTCGCCTTCCCAGATGATGGCGGTCTGATCTGGACGCTCCTTCAGATGACGGTCGAGGCAGTTGACGCTGACATTGAGTTCGCCGTCCTCGAACCATTTGATGTGCAGGTCCTTGGGATCGTAGGAAACATTCTTGACCTTGGTGAAGGGTTTCATCCAGTCGAGGCGCGAGGCTTCCGCGCGCCAGAATGTGTCGGGGTCCTTGATGCTCGCTTCGTAAAGCGCGGAATAGCGTTCGTCATTGACATAGGCACGGGCCGCCCATTCATCGGAAACCGGGAAAATCTCGTTTGACATGGGTGTTGTCCTCCAATGCGACAGGTCGATTTTTGTTTATTATGGCGGCGGCGACCGGGTGGTCAAATGATGCTTATGCGTCTTGTGCGGCGCCCTCGCCTTCAATGGCGGCGATGGTTTCGGCATCGAGGCCGATCTCGCTCAGCACTTCGCGCGTCTGCTCGCCCAGGCGCGGCGGGTGACGGCGGATATTGGCGGGCGTGCCGCTGAAACGCACAGGCGGGCGTAGCGCGAAATAGGGTCCGGCATGGGGATGGTCATAGCGCTGGAAGAAATCGACCGCCTTTAGATGCGGGTCTTCCTGCAGATCGTCCAGCCGGTTCATCTTGACGATGGGGATAGAGAGCGGCAGCAGCGCGTCGAGCCATTCCTGCGTCGTTTTCTGTTCGGTCAGATCCTCGATCATCGCGTAAAGCTCGCGAATATTCTGTGTACGGGCTTTATAGGTCGCAAAGCGCGGATCGTTCTTGAAGACCCCGGGGCGTCCGGCCTTTTCAAAGAACTGATCCCATTGCTTGTCGGAATAGGGTAGCAGGCCGATGTAGCCGTCTTTGGTCTTGTAGGGACGGCGGTCGGGATTGGTGACGCGGCCATAGGACCAGGGACCGGTCGCGGGATCGAAGACATGACCATAGAAATGTTCGGCCAATACGAAGCTCGTGATCGCCTCGAACATGGGTACTTCGACGAATTGGCCTTCGCCGGTGCGCTCGCGATGGAAAAGCGCAGCCGTAATCGCGTTCGCCATGAAGAGACCCGACACCTTGTCGGCCATCAGCGTTGGCACATAGCGCGGCTTGGGGTCGCCATCGACGCGGGAGAGCAGATCGGCGGCGCCGGAGCCAGCCTGAATGAGGTCGTCATAGGCGGGCAGACCTGCATAAGGTCCGTCGGAACCATAGCCCGCCGCATGGACGAAAACGATGTCGGGTTTGATTGCCTTCACGTCTTCATAGGAAAGGCCGAGGCGCTTCATGCCTTCATAGCGGATGTTGGAGGCAAGCACGTCGGCCGATGCGATGAGTTTCATCAGCGCGTCGACGGCGCTTTTCTTGCGCAGGTCGAGCAGCACCGAACGCTTGTTGCGGTTGATGGTGAGAAAGATCGGGCCGAGGTCGGGCGAGGCGCCTTCGGGCAGCTTGCCTGCCCAGCGCATGATGTCGCCGCCCTGTCCGCCGCCGCCTGTGGGCGATGGCGCTTCGACCTTGATGACGTCCGCGCCGTAGTCGCCCAGCATCTGGGTGGCGTAAGCGCCAAAGACAACGCTGGTCAGATCAATGATACGGATGCCTGCAAGCGGGCCTGTGACCTCGTTTGCCAGTTCTTTTGTCTCACTCACGCGTTTGATCCTTCCCGGTCATTCTGTTCGTTCTTGTCGCCACTCCAGACGTAAAGCGCGTCGGGCAGCTTTTCTTCGTTATCGCGCCCGTCGGTCAATCGCGCAAGTGTCAGCCCGTGGCGTTCGTAAAAGCGGCGCGCGCCCTGATTTTGCTGGAAGGTCCATAGTGAAAAGCCTTGAGGACGTTGCGTCTTGACCTTGTGGAGAAGCGCCGCACCGAGGCCCAACCCCTGAGCGATAGGTGCAATATAAAGGTGGTCGAGCCAGATTTTTTTGGGCTCATCATGGATTGCGGCAAAACCTGTAACGCGGTCCAGTTTCATTTCGCTCTCCGTCGCGACCCAGACTTCGTCTGTCTCCACGACATGGGCGATGAATTCACGTGTCTCAATATCGGTGTGAAGGCGCGGCAGATAGGCCATTTGAGCCCGGACCCGGATGAAAAGCTCGGCAATGGTGGCGGCATCTGCCGGGTTTGCCTGTCGAATTGTAAATTTCATGACGCGGGCTGGCCTTCACCTGATTGAGGTGCGAGCATAGCATTTCTCATGAGTGCCCGTCGCAAGGAGCGAAAATGCGCCTGCATCTGCAAAGCTGGCCGGAAGTGGAAGACTATCTGACGCGTTCGCGCGGTATCGTCGTGCCGATCGGCTCGACGGAGCAGCATGGACCGACGGGGCTCATCGGCACGGATGCGATCTGTCCGGAAGTCATCGCGCTCAAGGCAGCGGAAGAGGCGGGGTTTCTCGTCGCGCCGACGTTCAATGTCGGCATTGCGCAGCATCATCTGGGCTTTCCCGGCACGCTGACCTTGCGGCCCACCACCATGATTGCCGCGATTCATGACTGGGTTGCTTCATTGGCGCGACACGGTTTTGAGCGGGTCTATTTCTTCAACGGGCATGGCGGCAATATCTCGACCATCAATGCCGCCTTTTCGGAAATTTATGCGGATCGATCCCTGAGCGCGGAGGCGAGCAATCGCGGGCCGGTGAAACTGAAACTCGCCAACTGGTGGGACTTCAAGCCGGTGATGGATTTCTGCCGGGAGCGCTACGGGGCTGGGCATGGGTCTCATGCGACGCCATCGGAAATCGCGGTGACGCAATTTGCCTATCCCGAAGCCATCAAGGCGGTGGCTGAGATCAACCCGAAAATTGCCCCTAACGGTCGCTTTACGGATGCCGATGATTATCGGGCGAAATTCCCCGACGGGCGCATCGGCTCGGACCCGACGCTTGCCGAGCCTGCCGATGGAGAAAAGCTGATCGGGTTTTCCGCGGCGGGATTGGTGGTCGATTACAAGGCGTTTCTGGCAAGCTGATTGTGTTTCTTGGTAAATCTTGATATATCATGACAAATCAAGATTGAGGAATGACGCTTATGACCGTTCGGGAGAAATTTGCGACGCAGGCCGACCCAGAGCTGCTTGCCAAAATGCGCGAGTTGGCCAAGGCGGAGGGACGTCAGTTGCAATCTGTCGTTGAGGATGCTTTTCGCACCTATCTGGAAGCCAGGCAGACGGCGCGACCTCGCGAAAATGTCATGTCGCATTTTCGCGACAGCGTTCGTCGCAATGGCGAGCTTTACAAGCGTCTCGCCAAATAACCGATGCCAGATTATCTGACGCTCGTCGAAGTGCTCGCCATGCACGAGGAATTGATAGCGCTTTATGGCGGCGCCGATGGCGTGCGCGACATGGGCGCGCTCGAAAGCGCCATGTTTCGCCCACAGACGGGTTATTATGACGATGTGATCGCGGAGGCAGCTGCATTGCTGGAAAGCCTTGCCGTTAATCACCCTTTCATCGATGGCAACAAGCGGATCGCCTTTGCGGTGGCCGATGTGTTTCTGCGTCTCAACGGCTTTGTCTTCAATGGCGATCCGATTGAGGCATATGATTTTACGATCGGGCTGTTTGATCGCGGCGCATTTCGTTTTGAGCAGTTGGAGCCGTGGCTTCGTGAGAACGTGAAGGTACTTTAATCGCTACGGCGCTTTCTTCAGTCCGCCCATCTGGCAGATGAGTTTCCATTCGGCGTCACGCACGGGCTGCACGGACAAACGCGACATTTTCAGGAGCATGCTTTCAGACAGTCGCGGTTCGGCCTTGATGTCGGCAAGCGAGACAGGCTTTGGCATGTCTTCGACCGCCTCGATGTCGACCAGACCGAACTTGCCTTTTTCATCCGTCGGGTCGGGGCGGTGTTCGCCGATGACGCGGACGATGCCGACGATGCGTTTTTCCTCTACCGAATGATAGAAGAAGCCGAGGTCGCCTTTCTTCATGGCCTTCATGTTGTTGTTGGCCTGATAGTTGCGCACGCCGTTCCAGGGCTCGCCTTTTGCGCCCTTCTTCTTCTGGTCGTCCCAGCTCCAGGTGTTGGGTTCGGATTTGAAAAGCCAATAGGTCATGACATGTCTTCCTTATGCCGCAGGCGCGTTGATGACCCATTTCCAGGCGCGGATCTCGATGCGCTGGAAAAGCCCGGCCTTGTTATAGGGATCCGTCTCGACAAGCTTTTCCGCTGAGGCGCGGTCGGGCACATTGATGATCAGCATGGAGCCGTTCATCTCGCTGCCGTCATCCGTCGTAAAAGGACCGCCCGCCTTGACGACGCCCGCATCGCCCCAATGTTTCAGATGCGCGTCGCGATTGGCGAGGCGGATGTCGAGGCTGTCAGGCTTGTCGATACCGGAGAAGCAGAAAAGCATTTAGGGCTCCTGATGGGTTTGGTCAGCTGAATTCGTTTTCGCTTTTGAAGGGGCGGGTGAGAAGGGTCTTGATTGCTTCGTCGTCGCTCGCCTTGCCGGTCACGATGGACGCGACGGCCTCGGCGATCGGCATTTCGATCTTGTGCATGGCGGCGAGTTCGACGACGGCGGTCGCCGAATGCACGCCTTCGGTGACAGCGTTACGTGAACTCATGATGGCGTCCAGCGTCTGGCCTT
>JBAQNC010000049.1:0-30194 GCA_049303435.1 Parvibaculum sp.
GGGCAAGGCGGGCATGACCCAGGGCATGTTCAAGGCATAGTAAAGACAGAGCTAAATGCCTATACTGCCGCCACATTTTAGGCCAAAAGCGCCCATAAGCCTTTCCCCTCGGTTTTCAAAGGCGGAGCGGTGAAATGTTGCAGGGACAGCTTATGGACGAGACAAGGAAAAGCGACACGCCAAGAAAGGGTCCGGGCCATATGCCAACCATCGCGCTGGTTGATGACGATCGTAATATTCTGACCTCGGTGAGCATGGCGCTCGAGGCCGAGGGCTATCATGTACAGACCTATACCGATGGGGCCGCCGCTCTTGCAGGCATCGCCACCACGCCGCCCGATGTTGCCGTCTTCGACATCAAGATGCCGCGCATGGATGGGCTGGAACTGCTACGTCGGCTGCGTCAGAAATCGGATCTGCCGGTCATCTTCCTCACCTCCAAGGACGATGAGATCGACGAATTGTTCGGCCTCAAGATGGGCGCGGACGATTACATCACCAAACCCTTCTCCCAGCGCCTGCTGGTCGAGCGCGTCAAGGCGGTGCTGCGCCGCGCCGCGCCTAAGGTCGAAGGGGCGGTTGCCGACGGCAGCGAAAAGGCCGTTCTCGAACGAGGGCCTCTGGTGCTCGATCCCGAGCGTCATTCCTGCACATGGGACGCCAAGCCTGTTGTCCTGACTGTCACCGAATTTCTCATTCTTCAGGCGCTTGCCCAGCGTCCGGGTTACGTCAAGAGCCGCGACAGCCTGATGGACGCGGCCTATGACGATCAGGTCTATGTTGACGATCGCACCATCGACAGCCACATCAAGCGCCTGCGCAAGAAGTTCAAGGAAGTCGACGATGATTTCGACGCGATTGAAACCCTCTATGGCGTCGGCTATCGATACCGCGAAAGCTGAGAGGCATGGGCCGAGGCTTCAGGCGATACTTTCAGCGTGACGGCAAGACCTCGCGCGACAGGCGTGAAAGCAGGACGCCTCGCCCCGGTGAATCCGACGAAGCCTATGCGCGCCGTCGCGTCGCCGATCTGGCGTCCCAGCCGCGCGATTGGCTCGACCGTCTGGGCATGCGCCTCACTGGAGCCCAGGCCGAAAAACTGCAACGCCTGTTCGACATGCTTGAAGCGCTGGTTGGCAACGCCTTTGTCCGTTTTCGCAGTTTTCTTCTGCGGGGTCGTTTTTCCAGTCTTACGCGCCGCATCGTCGTCTTCAACGTCGTGGCGCTTTTCGTCATGGTCAGCGGCGTTCTCTATCTCAATCAGTTCCGTGAAGGACTGATCGATGCGCGTCGTCAGAGTCTTCTGACACAGGCCGAAATCATCGCCGGCGCGATTGCCGAGAATGCCACCTCTGTGCAGGAAGCCCAGCTTGTCGATCCGCTGGCGCGCAAGTCCGGCGCCCCGCTCGACATTCGTCCCCATGCGCCGATGATCGGCAGCGCCAAGGGCGACATGGAAGATGACGCGGGCATCGCCGCCAATACGCCGATCATTCCCGAAAACGCCGCCCCCATTCTCCGTCGTCTTGTGTTGCCCACCCAGACGCGGGCGCGTCTCTATGACAAGGATGGCTGGCTGGTGCTCGACAGCCGCCAGCTTATGGCCTCAAGCCAGATCGTCGCTTTTGAATTGCCGCCGCCCGCTGGCGTCGAACAGCGCAGCGCCTTTCTTCAGTTCCTTGACGGTTTGCTGAGATTTCTGCCCGGACGCGGGCTGGAACGCTACAAGGAAGCGGGCAGCCAGAACGGCGCCATCTACAGTGAGGTCGCCGCCGCGCTGACAGGCCTGCCCTCCACGATGGAGCGCCTCAATGCGCGCAACGAGCTTATCATTTCCGTTGCCGTGCCGATCCAGCGTTACCGTGCCGTGCTCGGCGCGCTCATGCTTTCCACGCAAGGTGGTGACATTGACGCCATCGTCCGCGCCGAACGCCGCGCCATCATGCAGGTCTTCCTCGTCGTTCTTGGCGTCACCATCCTCTTGTCGGTCGTGCTCGCAGGCACTATCGCCGAGCCCGTGCGGCGTCTGGCCGAAAGCGCCGAGATCGTGCGCCGTGGCAAGACGCGCCGCGCACAAATTCCTGATTTCACCGCCCGTCGCGACGAGATCGGCGAACTCTCCGGTGCGCTGCGCGAGATGACCAGCGCGCTCTATAATCGTCTCGACGCGATTGAAAGTTTCGCCGCCGACGTTTCGCATGAGTTGAAGAACCCGCTGACATCCCTGCGCAGCGCCATCGAAACCTTTTCGCTCGCCAAGGACGATAAGGCCAAGGCGCGCCTCATGGCGGTCATTCAGGATGACGTCAAACGCATCGACCGTCTGATCAGCGATATTTCCAATGCCTCGCGGCTCGATGCTGAATTGTCGCGCGAGGAAATGGAAACTGTCGATGTGGCGACGCTGCTCGAAACCGTCTGCGATCTCTTCACCGAGTCCGGCGTCACACATGGCAAGCAGGTGAAGCTCGACATCGTCTCCGGCGCCAATGGCCGCGAGGGCCTCAGGGTACGCGGCTTCGACATGCGTTTGGGGCAGGTGGTGCGCAACCTCATCGACAATGCGCTCTCCTTCAGCCCGCAAGGCGGCACGGTTTTCGTTTCCGCCCGGCGTCTCGCCGATACGGTTGAAATCCGTGTCGAGGACGAAGGTCCCGGCATTTCGCCTGACAATGTCGAACGCATCTTCGATCGCTTTCACACCGACCGGCCCGACAGTTTCGGCGAACATTCCGGTCTCGGCCTCGCCATCTCCAAGCAGATTGTCGAGGCCCACGGCGGCACGATCCGGGCCGAAAACCGCAATATGCCTCACGCGTCGGAGGAAGCTGGCGAGCCCGTCTCTCATGGCGCGCGCTTTGTCGTCATCTTGCCAGCCGAGAAAGTCTCATGACCAAGCCGATCTCCCAACACGCCACCTGCATCCGTCTTGACGGGCGCGGCGTGTTGCTGCGCGGGCCGTCTGGCTCGGGCAAGTCCGACCTCGCCTGGCGCTTGATGCAACCACCGTTTTCCGCCGAGCTGGTGGCCGACGATCAGACACGGGTGGAGAAGTGGGAGGGCGTTCCGGTTGCAAGTTGTCCAGAACCCCTTCAGGGCCTGCTGGAAATGCGCGGGCTCGGGCTCGTCTCGCTTCCCTTCCTGGCCCAAGCGCCTCTGCATCTTGTGGTTGAACTGGTCCCCCGCGACGACGTGCCGCGGATGCCGGAACCCACATTTGCCGCCCTTTGCGGGCTGGAACTCCCGAGCATCGCGCTTCATGCGTTTGACCTCACCGCGCCCGACAAGGTACGTCTCGCCGTCAACCTGATCGCGGAACGTGGCTTTCCGGACGAAGACGGAATTATCGGACGGCTCAACTGAATTTCGGGTCGTTCCAAGCTTGTCATCGGGGCATTTTTGGAGGCACCATACGGCGCTTCCCGCGGGGGCGTGGATCGGCAACCCGTTCGTGAATTGAACGGGTAAGCCAAAAGGGCAGTGGATGATCGGATTAGTACTCGTAACGCATGGCGCCTTGGCCAGCCAGTTTGTGGCCGCCATGGAACATGTTGTTGGTGCGCAGCCTCAGGTGGCCGCCATTTGCATCGGACCGGATGACGACATGGAGCAGCGCCGCAAGGACATCCTTGCCGCGGTGGCCAGCGTCGACAGCGGCAAGGGCGTGATCCTTCTGACCGACATGTTCGGCGGCACCCCCTCCAATCTCGCCATCTCCGTCCTCGACAAGGCCAGGGTCGAGGTCATCGCGGGCGTCAATCTGCCCATGCTGATCAAGCTTGCCTCCGTGCGTGATCAGGTCAGCCTCTCCAAGGCCGTCGATCTCGCTCAGGAATCGGGCCGCAAATACATCTCCATCGCCAGCCGCGTGCTCGCCGGCGACGGGGTCTGAGCCTTATGCCGGACGGAAGAACGCTCGCCATCATCAATGCGCGTGGGCTCCACGCGCGCGCCTCGGCCAAATTCGTGCAATGCGTCGAGAAGTTCGACGCCGAGGTTTCCGTCACCAAGGACGGCAACGCCGTTTCCGGCACCTCCATCATGGGCCTCATGATGCTCGCCGCAGCTCCGGGCAGCACCATTCTCATCGAAGCCAAGGGCCCGCAGGCCGAAGAGGTGCTCGACGCCCTTGAAGCCCTCGTCACCGACGGCTTCGGCGAACGCGACTGAATTCCACTGTCTCCTTAATTCCGTCATGGCCCGGCCCACCTTTCATTTAAGGAGGCGGGCCATCCATCTTGCTTGTCGGCAGGGGCGTCAAGTTGGATATCCGGTCAAGCCGGGGTATGACGAATGGGGTGAGCAAGACACTACCAAAAAACGATATAAACATTTCTTTATATCTCTATTGCCTGCCTTCCCGACCCCTGCTATAGAATTGCCCAAACCGTCGCGATCCGGATCGCATTCGCATGTCCAATTCCCTTGAAGGAACGCCCATGAGCAATGATTACGTCATCAAAGACATCAACCTCGCCGATTGGGGCCGCAAGGAACTCGACATCGCCGAAACCGAAATGCCGGGCCTCATGGCGACCCGCGAGGAATTCGGCAAGTCGCAGCCGCTGAAGGGCGCGCGCATCGCCGGTTCGCTCCACATGACGATCCAGACCGCCTGCCTCATCGAAACGCTGGCCGCCCTTGGCGCCGACATTCGCTGGGCCTCATGCAACATCTATTCGACGCAGGACCACGCCGCTGCCGCCATCGCCGCGCGCGGCATCCCGGTCTTCGCGATCAAGGGCGAGAGCCTTGAAGACTACTGGGAATATACCCACCGCATTTTCGAATGGTCCGATGGCGGCGCCCCCAACATGATCCTCGATGATGGCGGCGACGCGACGCTGCTCATCCACATGGGCAAGCGCGCCGAAGAAGGCGACGTCGCCTTCCTCGAAAACCCCACCAACGAGGAAGAAGAAGTCCTCTTCGCCTCGATCAAGCGCCGCCTCAAGCACAAGCCGGGCTTCTATTCCAACATCGCCAAGTCGGTGCGCGGCGTCACGGAAGAAACCACCACGGGCGTGCATCGTCTTTATGAAATGCAGAAGAAGGGCGAACTGCTCTGGCCTGCCATCAACGTCAACGACAGCGTCACGAAGTCGAAGTTCGATAATCTCTATGGCTGCCGTGAATCGCTGGTCGACGGTATCCGCCGCGCCACCGACGTCATGATGTCGGGCAAGGTCGGCGTCGTTGCCGGCTTCGGCGATGTGGGCAAGGGCTCGGCCGCTTCGCTCCGCAATGCCGGCGCGCGCGTCATCGTCACGGAAATCGACCCCATCTGCGCCCTTCAGGCCGCCATGGAAGGCTATGAAGTGACGACGATGGAAGAAGCCGCGCCGCGTGGCGACATCTTCGTCACGACGACGGGCAATATCGACGTCATCACCATCGACCACATGCGGGCCATGAAGGACCGCGCCATCGTCTGCAATATCGGTCACTTCGACAGCGAAATTCAGATCGGCGCGCTCAAGAACCTCAAGTGGCACAACATCAAGCCGCAGGTCGATGAGGTCGAATTCACCGATGGCAAGCGCATCCTGCTGCTCGCCGAAGGCCGTCTCGTCAACCTCGGCTGCGGCACCGGCCATCCGTCCTTTGTCATGTCCGCCTCCTTCACCAACCAGACGCTCGCCCAGATCGAGCTTTGGACGAAGCCCGGCGAATACGACAAGAAGGTCTATGTCCTGCCCAAGACGCTCGACGAAAAGGTCGCCTTGCTGCATCTGGAAAAGATCGGCGTGAAACTGTCGAAGCTCAATGCCGCCCAGGCCAAATACATCGGCGTGCCGCAAGAAGGCCCCTACAAGCCCGAGCAGTATCGCTACTGAAGCCATTGCAGTGCATATTCTGGAAAGGCCCGGCAACGTCCGGGCCTTTTTCATGTTCGGGCCGGTCCTTTTTCGCCCCAATTTAAGACTTCATGTAGTATCGCTGGATGGTTCAGTGATTTGCATGGGCGTCAGCGTCGGCGTCCAAAGGGGTGAGGCGGTCACAAATTGGCCGTCTGAGGGGATAATGAAGCGACAGCTCTTGCCGTCCGAAAAGAGACAAGCCGCCCGTTTGCGTCGCTTGCGCGCGGGGCTGCGCTATGGCGTGGCGGGTGCGTCGCTTGTCGCCTCCACCGCCATTGCCACCGCTGCCCAGGCTGCCCCGACCCTCATGGACGGCCTGCCCAGGACATTGAATTCGCTCGGCCTCTCCGCCGATGTCACCGAACACACCCTCAGCCTCTATCTGCTCGGCGCGCTGGGTCTTGCCGCCTTGAGCTTTGGCGTCACCATCATCGCGCTGGGCGCCTCGCGCCGCGCCCGCAAGCTGGCGCTGGAGCGCGAAGCCGATATCTCCCGCATGGACGCCCGTCTTCACGCCGCTGAAAGCATTCTCGCCGCCGAGCCCGACGCCGTTTTCATCTGGACGCCGGAGAGCCTTCGCGCCGCGCCCGGCACCTTTCAGTCGCGCCCCCGCATCGTCGGCTCCACCGCGACGCTGGTCGATCCGGCCTCCGGCGATCTCGATTTCGCCTATCTGCTCACCCGTCTCGAGCCCGAAAATGCCGGCAGTCTCAACACCGCCGTCCAGCGCCTGCGCACGCGTGGCGCGCGCTTCTCGCTGCATGTCCAGTCGATCGATGGCCGTACCTTCGAGGCCGAAGGCCGCCCCGCCGGGGCGCTTGCCGTTCTCTGGCTGCGCGACGTTACGGGCGAACGCGCCGAAGTCAGCCGCCTGAAGGAACGTCTGCGTCAGGCCGAGCAGGACCGCGCCCGCTTCGAGCAGCATCTCATGGTTGCGCCATTTCCCGCCTGGCGTCGCAGCGAAGAAGGCCGTCTCGAATGGGTCAACGGGGCCTATGCCCGTGCGGTCGAGGCGACCTCGCCCGAAGATGCCGCCATGCGCGGCATCGAGCTTCTCGGCGAGGAAGTGCTCTCAAGCCTGCGTCGTCGCCTGTTTGATCGCGCCCGCGCGTCTGAACGCAGCCACGCCATCATGGCGGGCGAGCGCCGCGCCATAGAGGTTGTCGAACAGCGTGTCGATGGCGGCTTCGCTGGCGTCGCCATCGATGTCACCGCGCTCGACGCCGCCGAGCGCGAACTCCGTCGTCATATCGAAAGCCATGCGGCCACGCTTGATCGCGTCACCACCGCAGTCGCCATCTGCGGGCCGGACAAGCGTCTCAAGTTCCGCAACCGCGCCTTTGAAAGCCTTTGGGGTCTCGAGCCCGAATGGCTCGACACCGAACCGACAGACGGCGAAATTCTCGATCAGTTGCGCACGCTTCGCCGCCTGCCCGAACAGGCGAATTTTCAGGCCTGGAAACAGCAGCGCATGGAGCTTTACACCTCGCCCACGCCGCTTGAGGAATATTGGCACCTGCCCGATGGCCGCATCATCAAGCTGCTCTGTCAGGCCCATCCTTTTGGCGGCGTCATCTACGTCTACGAGAACGTCACCGAACAGCTCAATCTCGCCAGTTCCTATTCCACGCTGGAGCGCGTCCAGCGTGAAACCATCGACCATCTTTATGAAGGCGTCGCCGTCTTCGGCAGCGATGGCCGCCTGAAATTGTCGAACCCCGCCTTTGCCCGCATCTGGCATCTGGACGGCGCGACGCTCGATCACGAGCCTCATGCCAATGAGATCGCCGAGGCGACGGCCGATCTCTATGCGGATCAATCGCAGGCCGAAGCCTTCAAGGCGCGCCTGACGCATGAAGGCGCGATGCGTATCGCTGCTACGGGCCGTCTCGAACGCGTCGACGATACGGTAATCGATTTTGCCGCCGTACGGCTGCCCGACGGTGCGACGCTTCTCACTTATGTCGATGTCACCAACGGCTTGCGCATGGAAAAGGCGCTGCGCGAGCGCAATGACGCGCTGGAAACGGCCGACCGCCTGAAGTCCGAATTCATCAGCCACGTCTCCTATCAGCTGCGCACGCCGCTCACCAATATTCTCGGCTTTGGCGAAATTCTCGAAACGGAAATGTTCGGCGACCTCAATCCCAAGCAGCATGAATATATGCAAGGTATCCTCGAAAGTTCCGATACGCTGCTTGATGTCGTGAACGACATTCTCGACCTCGCGGTCATCGAGGCGGGCGCCATGACGCTCGACCTGTCCGATGTCGAGATCAGCGAAGTCATCTATGCCGCCGAGCAATTCGCGCAGCGCCCGGCGCAAAAGAACAAGGTTGTCGTCAAGGTCGAAACCGCAGGCGAGTTGGGATCGATCCGCGCGGACGAAAAGCGCATCAAGCAGATCATGATCAATCTTCTGTCCAACGCGCTGGCCTTCACCAGCCCTGGCGATACCATCATTATCGGCGCGCGCCGTTTTGAGAACACCATCCAGCTTTATGTCTCCGACACGGGCATCGGCATCAAGCCGGAATATCAGGCGACCGTCTTCGATCGTTTCGAGGCCCATTCCGGTTCTGACCGCCGCCGCGGCGCGGGACTGGGATTGAGTCTTGTGCGTTCCTTCGTCGAACTGCATGGCGGTTGGGTCACACTCGAAAGCGCCCCCGATCTCGGCACCACCGTCACCTGCTACCTGCCGGTGCGCGCGACGCTGAATGTCGCTATACCTGCCGCGCCTTCGGCTTGACTTCGCGGTAAGGCAGGCGTATCCGTTTTGCACCCGGCGCAAGAGCGCCACAATAGGAAGACGAGTGGATCATCATGAGCAGCATCATTGACATGTCAGGAGCGGTACCGGTCGGTCGCACCGATCTGTCGTGCGATGCCTGCACTCGTGAGGAAAATGCGGACTAGAAATCGTCCGTATTGATCTGAAAGACCCACCCTCCGAGGCCTTGAAACGCATCGGAGGGTTTTTTGTTTTCAAATGACGCCTCATCTGTTTCAGGGCTTTGGACCAGAAAAAAGCCCGACCATGACTGAAGCTCTGAACATAGAAGACATCAAGGCGCCGCTCGAAACGCCGCCTCCCGTGCGCCATTTCATCGTCGAGGCGCGCGAACTGCTGCGCCTCGCGGGGCCCGTCGTTGTCACGCAACTCACCCAGATGGGTATCGGTACCGTCGATGTGCTGCTGCTGGGCGCTTACAATAAGGATGCACTCGCCGCCTCTGCGCTGGGCCTCAGCCTTTACTATGCCATGTGGGTGCTTGCCATGGGCCCCGCCATCGCGGTGCAGCCCATGATCGCGCATATTCTGGGGTCGAAGCGTGCCGACACCCGCGGCGTGCGCCTCTCCGTGCGCATGTCGCTCTGGGCCATCCTGCTCATGACGCCGTTCCAGTTGATCTTTCTCTGGTATGCGGGCGACATGCTGCGCGCCATCGGCCAGCCCGAGGCGCTGTCGGCGGATGCAGGCCATTTCGTGCGCATGCTCGCTTTCGGTTTCGTTTTCACCACCTGCTTCAATGTCTTGCGTGGTTATGCCACCGCCCTGTCGCGCCCCAATGCACCCTTGATCGTAATGGGCTGCACCATCGTCTTTAACGGGCTTCTTGCCTGGACGCTGATCTTTGGTCATTTCGGTGCGCCGGAAATGGGGGTGACAGGAGCGGGCATTGCCAGTTCCGCCTCCTTTCTCTTCAGCTTCGCGGTGATGCTGGGTGTGATCTTCCTGACGGGTGATCTTGCGCGTTATCGGATTTTCCGCCGCTTCTTCCAGTTCGACTGGGTGACACTCAAGGAAGTTCTGCGTCTCGGCATGCCGATCGCCATGACCATCATCTTCGAGGCCATGTTCTTCAACGCGGGCACGATGATCATGGGCTATTTCGGCACCGACAGCGTCGCCGCGCATCAGATCGCGCTCAATGTGATCGCGCTGCTCTTCATGGTGCCGCTCGGCATCGCCACGGCGGCCACCGTGCGCATCGGTCTGGCCGCTGGCGCCAACGACATGCCGCGTGTGCGCCGCGCCGGATTGGCGGCGATGGGCATTTCGCTGGCTTTCATGGGGCTCTGCGGCATCGGTCTCGCCGTCTTTGCGCCGCAGATCATCGGCGTCTATCTCGATGCGTCGAAACCTGAAAATCAGGGCGTGATCGAGCTCGCCGTTCTCTTCCTGCGCATCGGCGCGGCCTTCCAGCTGTTCGATACGGGCCAGGTCGTTGCCTCGCTCTCCTTGCGTGGCTTGAAAGACGCCAATGCGCCGATGTGGATTGCGGGCGTCTCCTACTGGCTCGTCGGCTTCCCGCTGGCTGCGCTCCTCGCCTTCCATTTCCACATGCAGGGCGCGGGCGTCTGGGTCGCCTTCGTCGTCGCGCTGGCGGTCGCCACTTTCGCCATGTCCGCGCGTTTCATCTATCTGGCTCAAGTCGACTGGCGCGCGCCTTTCCGCAGGCTCTGAAGCGTTTTACACTAGGCCGTCGCGATTTCCTGAAAGCCCTCCCCCCTCCTTTCTTTTTGCGCCTACGCGCAATATGAGGGGGGAGGGTTGGGTGGGGGTGAAGCCCCAGCCTCAAGCCTGAATTGGAGTCCCCATGATCGAGCACATCATCACCGAACGTCAGCGCGATCTCGGCGGCGGCTTCACCGTCGGCCGCGTGCTGCCCTTCGCAAAGCGCCGCATGGTCGGGCCCTTCATTTTCTTCGATCACATGGGCCCGATGAGCTTCGAGCCGGGCATCCCCAAGACGCTCGACGTGCGCCCGCATCCCCATATCGGCCTTGCCACCGTCACCTATCTCTTCGACGGCGAGATCATGCATCGCGACAGCGTCGGTTCCGAACGCGCAATCCGTCCCGGCGAGGTCAACTGGATGACGGCGGGCCGCGGCATCACCCATTCGGAGCGTTTCGAGAAGGCGCGGCGCGAAGGCGACAGGCTCCATGGCATTCAGGCATGGTGTGCGCTTCCCGATGGCAAGGAAGAGATCGATCCCGCCTTTGCCCATTACGGCGCTGCCGACCTGCCCCTGATCGAGGAAAAGGGCCTCTCCCTGCGCCTCGTCGCGGGCAGGGGCTTCGGTGCGGAAGCCTTCGCGACCCATTCACCGCTTTTCTATGCCCACGCGACCTTGGAGGTTGGCGCGCGTCTCGAACTCCCCGCCGACTATCCCGAGCGTGCGGCTTACGTCGTGTCGGGCCGCGTCGAGACCGAAGGTCAGACACTGGAACCCGCCAGCATGGCCGTTTTCGGCGCCGGTCCCGCGCCGGTTCTCACCGCACTTGAGCCTGCCACTGTCATGCTGCTGGGCGGTGAACCCGTCGGCGTGCGTTTCATCGACTGGAATTTTGTTTCTTCGTCGAAAGATCGGATCGCCGAGGCCCGCGCCGACTACAAGGCAGGCCGCATGAAACTCCCCGACCTCGACGACAAGGAATTCACGCCCTTGCCGGAATAGGTCTCGGGCATCAAAATGCGTTTCATCTTCCCGGCATGAGGAAACTGCCATGAAATATGTCGTTGCCTTGCTCGCCTGCCTGCTTGTCGCCGCCTGCGATCAATCAAACAAGACGAAAGAGAGTGATGCCTCGGCTAAGGCAGCGGCCGCTGAAATGACGCAATTGCCAGCGGGCCACTATGTGCTCGACAAATCCCACGCGAGCCTCATCTTCCGTGTGAGCCACCTTGGCTTTTCGACCTATACGGCGGGCTTCACGAATTACGACGCGACCCTTGAGTTCGATCCGAAGGATCTGGGCAAGACCCAATTCGACGGCACGGTCGATGTGCGCTCGCTCACTTTGAGCAATCCACCCGTCGGATTTCTCAACGATCTTCTTGGCAAGGCTTGGTTCGACGCTGACAAATATCCCACCATCACCTTCCATCAGACTGGCATCGAAGCGACAGGTCCCAACACCGCCGATATCACCGGGGACTTCACCATGCATGGCGTGACGAAGCCGCTGGTTCTCGCGGTCACCTTCAATGGCGGCTGGGTAGGCAACCAGTTCGATCCGCAGGCCCGCGCCGGGTTTTCTGCTCATGGCACGCTGAAGCGCTCCGATTTCGGCATGGTCTACGGCATCCCCGAGCCCGGCGCCAATATGGGCGTTGGCGACGATGTGGCGATCACGCTCGAAGCCGAATTCATCGGCCCGCCCCTCAAGTCCGCGCCTTCCGTGCAGTGATCGGTCTTCATATCGTCATCAGACCTTGAATAATCGGACCTTCTCCTTAAATGACCGAAATGCTATTTTCGGTCATTCCGTATATTCGCGACCGCTTCAGGGAGGAGCCCCCATGCCCATCAGCCTCAAGGTCAATGGCGTCAGCCACACGCTCGATGTCGAAGATGAAATGCCGCTCCTCTGGGTTCTGCGGAACGAACTCGGGATGACCGGGACCAAATTCGGCTGCGGCGTCGCCGCTTGCGGCGCCTGTACGGTACATATGAACGGCGAGCCGGTGCGTTCCTGCTCCATGCCCGTCTCCGTCGCCGACGGGGCCGAGATCGTGACGATCGAGGGGCTGGCCGCTGCCTCCGGCGCCGCCGACAAGCTCGCCCCCATTCAGGCCGCCTGGATCGAACATCAGGTTCCCCAATGCGGCTATTGCCAGTCCGGCATGCTCATGGCGGTCTCCGCATTGCTTAAGGAAAACCCCAATCCGACGGACGCTGAGATCGACGAGAGCATCTCCAACGTCTGCCGCTGCGGCACCTATCCGCGCGTCCGCGTCGCCATCCATTCTCTGTCGAACGCTTGAAGGAGGGCCGCATCATGTCCATCAAGGAAAAACTCGGAAATCCCACGCGTCGTCAATTGATCGTCGCAGGCGGTCTCGCCGGTGGAGGTCTCTTGCTCGGCTATGTCTTCTCCGGTCCCTCGCGCAACGAGATGGCGCAAGCCGATCTCGCGGGCAAGGGCGAACAGGTGCTCGCCACCTGGATCAAGATTGCGCCCGACAACACGACGACGATCTATGTTCCCCATTCCGAAATGGGGCAGGGCGTCATCACCGCACTCGCCATGATGGCGGCGGAAGAAATGGAAGCCGACTGGTCGCTCGTGCGTCCCGAACAGGCGCCCGCCGAACAGGAATTCGCCAACGAATCCCTCGGCCATAATTTCACCGACGGCATCGTCATCCCGCGCATGCTCGAAGGCGTGACGGATGCTTTCTTCCTCAAGGCCATGCAATTCATGCATGCCCAGATCACGGGTGGCTCGTCGTCCGTTCGCATGACCGGCGAATACGGCATGCGTCCCGCCGGCGCTTCCGTCAAGGACATGCTGATCCGTGCCGCCGCCAGACGCTGGAACGTCCCCGCGTCGGAATGCACTGCCAAACTTTCCACCGTCTCGCATGCATCGGGCAAATCCGCGACCTATGCCGAACTCGCCGCCGATGCCGCCGAGCTTTCGCCGCCGTCCCATCCCGTGCTCAAGGCCAAGGCCGATTACACCATCGTCGGCCAGCCCGTCGCGCGCTACGACATTCCCGGCAAGGTCGATGGCTCGACCGTCTACGGCATCGACGTGCGCCAGCCCGGTCAGCTTTACGCCGCCATCAAATTCGCGCCTACCTTCGGCAGCGAAGTCGTGAGCTACGACGAAGCGCCGATCCTCAAGCGCCGCGGCGTCAAGAAGCTCGTCAAGATTCCCGGTGGCGTCGCCGTCATCGCCGACAATTTCTGGCGCGCCAAGGAAGCGGCTGCCGCCCTCGACGTCAAATTCGACACCAGGGGCAACGACAAGCTTTCGATGAAGTCGCTCTATGCCGATCAGGATGCGAAGCTTGCTGATGAAGATGCCAGCAAGGAAGACGTCGAGCTTGGCGATACGAAAGCCGCGATGGCAAAGGCCGCCAAGGTGATGCAGGCGACCTATCGCGTGCCCTTCCTCGCGCACGCCTGTATGGAGCCGATGAATTGCACCGCGCATATTCAGGGCGACAAGGCCGAAGTCTGGATGGGCACGCAGGATGCGCTCGGCACCCGGGCGCGTTTCGCCGAGATCGCCGGTCTCAAGTTTGAAAACGTCACGCTGCATCCCTTGATGCTGGGCGGCGGTTTCGGTCGCCGCGTGCCCGTGCGTCCCGGCTTTTTCGAATTCCCCAGCGAGATCGATTTTGCTGCCCTCATTGCGAAAGAAGTCGATGCCCCCGTGCAGCTTCTCTACACCCGCGAGGACGACATCCGGCATGACGCCTATCGCATCGCGGTGACGTCCAATTTCAAGGTCGGTCTCGACGACAAGGGCCAGCCCGTCGCCTGGCAGAATCGTTACATGTTGAAAGACGATCCGGCAGGCGCCGCGCATATTCCCTACGCCGTACCCGCCCAGTCGATCCGCTATGCCGAGGGCCAGTCCGTTGTGCCGCGCGGTCCCTGGCGCTCGGTCGCTCACTCGCAGCACACGTTTTTCAAGGAAAGCTTCATGGATGAACTCGCCCATGAAGCAGGCATGGATCCCTTCGAATACCGCCGTGCGCTTTTGAAAGATAATCCGCGCCATCTCGCGGTGCTGGAAATGGCCGCCGAGAAAGCAGGCTGGGGCGCGCCGCTGCCCAAGGGCCGCGCCCGCGGCATCGCCATTCAGGAAGCCTTCAAGACCATCGTCGCTGAAGTCGCCGAGGTGTCTGTCAGCGATAGCGGAGAAGTGAAAGTGCATCACGTCACCGCCGTCGTCGATTGCGGCAATGTCATCAACCCCGGCACCGCCGCGCGTCAGGTCGAAAGCGGCATCGTCTATGGCCTCACCGCGGCCATGTATGGCGAAATCTCCATCGCCGATGGTGCGGTCGAACAGTCGAACTTTCCCGACTACCAGATGGTGACGCTGGCAGATGCGCCGTCGATCGATGTGCATTTCATCGAAAGCGGCGCGCCTCTGGGCGGCATGGGCGAACCCGGCACCCCGCCGATCGCCGCTGCCGTGTCGAATGCCGTCTTCGCCATCACCGGCAAACGCGTCCGCGAACTGCCGCTGAAGAACCACGACCTCAAGCCCCTGAGCGGCAAACTCGCTCAGGCGGCCGAGTAAGTCGGAAATCTAAAATGATGCGTCGTCCCGGGACTTGATCCCGGGACCCATCTTTCCTCGTCGCCATCCTTCGAGACGGGCCTTTGGCCCTCCTCAGGATGAGGCAGTAGATGAATTGGTGAAAATGACCCTCATCCTGAGGAGCCGCGAAGCGGCGTCTCGAAGGACGAGGCCCCTGCGCAAACCCCCAAAACGTCATGGCCGGGCCACCTTTTGCAAAAGGCGACCCGGCCATCCACGTCTTCATCTAGCGAGAACTCTTCTCCCTCTCCCCCTCCCTTTTTGCGCCTACGCGCATAGTGGGAGAGGGTCGTGGTGAGGGTCTTCAGTGCTGGCTCTCAGGCCCCCGCAACACGTCAGTGTTGCGATTCAGGCATCGTCACGCGAATGCCCTCCAGCGCCGGCGTCACCTTGATCTGGCAGGACAGGCGCGAATTGTCGGCCACGCCTTCGCAGAAATCGAGCATGGTTTCTTCCATCGGCTCTTTCGCTTCCAGCTTGCCTTCCCATTCTTCCGGCACATAGATCATGCAGGTCGCGCAGGCGCAGGCCCCGCCGCAGTCGGCGTCGATGCCGGGCACCATGTTCTTCGTCGCCGCTTCCATCAGCGTCTGGCCTTCGGCCGCATCTACCGTGTGCTCCGTGCCGTCATGTTCGACAAACGTGACCTTCGTCATACCGGGGTTCCTCTATTTCTTCTTGTTGTTACCGCGAAGCATTTACGCCTTCGCCACTTCCTTCATGTTAATGCTCTCGTCGGCCAGCCGCGCCGGATCGAGTTTCGTATGGTTCGCGATCAGCATTTTCGACATCATGAATTCCGGCGGGCGGTTCACTGCATCCACCGCAATCAGCACGCCGTCTTTCAGATAGAAGACCGCGAAGTTGCGATCCGTCTCCGGGTTGCCGCGCGTCACGGCTTGCGTGTAGCCCTGGCTCAATCCGGCGATCTGCAATTTCAGGTCATATTGATCCGACCAGAACCACGGCACCTGATTATAGGGCTTCTCCTTGCCCATCATCGCGGCGGCCGCCGTCTTGCCCTGCTCGATGGCGTTCTGCACGCTTTCCAGACGCAGGCGTTCGTTGAAGACGCCGTTGGGATGATTGGTGCAGTCGCCAGCGGCGAAAATATCGGGGTCCGATGTGCGCGTGCATTCGTCCACCACGATGCCGTTCTTGACGGCAAGACCCGCTTCTTCCGCAAGCTCCGTATTCGGAATAATGCCGATGCCCACCACCACGAAGTCGCAAGGCACGATCTCGCCATCGCCCGTATCGACGCCGGTGACCTTGTTGTCCTTGCCTTCAAAGCCCACCACCATCGAGCCGGTGCGAATATCGACGCCTTCCGCCTTGTGGATGCGTTCGTAGAATTTCGACACGATGGGGTCGACGACGCGGGCGAGCACGCGGTTCGCGGTTTCCAGCACCGTCACCTCAAGCCCGTTTTTCTTGGCCACCGCCGCGACTTCAAGTCCGATGTAGCCGCCGCCCACGATGACCATCTTGCCGCCCGGCTTGAAGTGGCTCTGGATTTCGGCCACGTCGCCCACGCTGCGCAAATAGTGCACGCCTTCAAGGTCGAAGCCCGGTACGTTGATTTCGCGCACCCGGCTGCCGGTCGCGAGCAGCAGTTTCGTATAGCCCAGCACATGCCCGTCGTTGGTCGCCACCGTCTTCGCCTTGGCGTCGATCTCGGTCGCCCGCGTGCCCAGCATCAGCTTGCAATTGGCATTGGCGTAGAATTCGGCGGGCTTCAGTTCCACCCGGTCGAAACCGATTTCACCGGCCAGGAATTTCTTGCTGAGAGGAGGGCGCTGATAGGGCGGCACGGCTTCATCGCCGATCATCGTGATCGGGCCTTCATAGCCTTCCGACCTGAGGCTCACCACAGCCTGCGAGGCCGCCTGTCCCGCGCCAATGATGACAATGCCTTTTTCGCCGCTCGCGCTCATACAAACTCTCCCCGTTACAACATGCACCCCGCGTCCGGCGCGCCATTGCCTTGTTAGACCTTTTCGGGCTCAAGCCCGTTTGTCTTTTATCGGCCTAATGCCTCGAGGTCACGCATCGGCAACGCCCGCCATCCGGCCATTTTCTTTTGCTTACTGCGCCACAAAAATGACGCCAGCGTCAACTTTTTTATAGGGTCATCCCCAAAATAGCAATTGGCAAGATTGCCTCAGCCCTTTCTTCGTCTGTCACCCCGGCCTTGTCCCGGGGTCCAGGGCGGTTCGCTCCTCCCTCTATTCCGTCATGGCCCGACTTGATCGGGCCATCCAACTTTTCACAACCAATGCCCTCAAGGTGGATACCCCGGTCAAGCCGGGGTATGACGAATTACATTTTTCATTGTCCAAAAATTCAGCGTCGTCCCGGAACTTGATCCCGGGACCCATCTTACCGCTTCCCCACCTCCCAAATTGACAACCGCCCCGGACTTTGCCTCCATGCACCTCCCATGACTGACAAACCCGCCACCGATCCCCTGACAATCACAGTCCCGCTGCCCGACGAAGCCGCGACCCGCGCGCTCGGGGCGACCCTCGCAAACGCCCTTAAGACCGGCGACTTCATTGCGCTGACAGGCGACCTCGGCGCAGGCAAGACGGCGCTCGGCCGCGCGCTCATCCAGGCGCGTTTCGGGCCGGGCGGCGAGGATGAAGATGTGCCGAGCCCCACCTTCACTCTTGTCCAGACCTACGAGACGCCAGACCTCCTCATCACTCATGTCGATCTCTACCGCCTTGATGATCCCGAAGATGCCCGCGAACTCGGCCTTAACGAGGCGCTGGATGAAGGCGCGATGCTGATGGAATGGCCCGATAAATGGGGCGCGCTGCCCGCCACCCGTCTCGACATTGTGCTGACCCTTGTGGGAGAAGAAGCCCGCGAGGCGCGCCTCACCGGTCATGGGAGCTGGGCGGCGCGTCTCAGGAAATTATCGCCCGCGTTAAAGCCCTGATGACCTCGATCCGCTATCTTCTTTCCGCCCGCAACCAATGGACTTGCCTCAGTAAATGACGTCACGCGACGAGACGATCCGCGCCTTTCTCGATGCCGCAGGCTGGGGCGATGCCACACGAGGTCCCCTTGCGGGCGATGCTTCCACGCGCCGCTATGAACGGCTGCATGGGCCCCGCGGCGCCGCTGTGCTGATGGACTGGCCGCGCGCGCCTGAAGCGCCGGTGCCGTCGGGCCAGCGCTCCTATAGTGAGATCGCGCATCTGGCTGTCGATTGCCGTCCTTTCGTTGCTGTTGGTGACTACCTCTGCGGCCTTGGACTCTCCGCGCCGCAAATCTTCGCCAGAGATCTCGATGCCGGTCTTCTTCTGCTTGAAGACCTCGGCGACACGCTTTTCGTTCCTGCAATCGAAGCGGGGCACGGACCTGATGGAACGTCGCTCGACGATATGTATCGCGCGGCAATCGACACGCTTATCACCTTGCAGTCCCGGCCCGCGCCTGGCGAATTGCCCGTGGGCGACGGCACGATGCACAAGGTGCCGCTCTTCGACGATGGCGTCTTTCGCGCCGAACTCGACGTGCCGCTCGACTGGTATTTTCCTGCGGTGCTGGAACGCCAGGCGACGCAAGCCGAGCGCGAAGAGTTTCATGCCATCTGGACGGACTTGCGGCCCTTGATCGACGCGGGCCCGCGCACGCTTTTCCTGCGCGATTTTCATTCGCCCAACATGATCTGGCTCGGGAGCCGTGAAGGCGACCGCCGTATTGGCCTCATCGATTTTCAGGACGCGCTTATCGGCTCGCGTGCCTATGACGTCGTTTCCTTCTTGCAGGATGCCCGCAAGGACGTGCCGGTAGCGCGCGAACAGGCCATGCTCGCGCTCTATGTGAAACGCGCCAGCGAAACGCTTTTCGATTTCGACGAAGCGCGTTTCCGCGCCGCCTATGCCGCCGTCGGGGCGGAGCGCGCGCTGCGTCTCATCGGTCTCTGGCCGCGTCTCCTGAAGCGCGACGGCAAGCCGCAATATATGGCGCATATGCCGCGCACGATGGATTATCTCCGCCGCAATCTCGCGCATCCTGCGCTCGGCCCCCTCAAAACCTGGCTGGAAGCGCATATGCTTCCGCGCGATTGAGGGGCTGTGATGCAGATCAAACGCGCAATGGTCATGGCGGCAGGCAAGGGCACGCGGATGCGGCCTTTGACCGACACCATGCCGAAGCCATTGGTGCCGCTCGCCGGTCGTCCGCTCATCGATCATGTGCTTGACCGTCTTGAGACCGCTGGCATCGAGGAAGTCGTCGTCAACACGCATTATTTCGCCGACATGCTGGAGGCGCATCTCGCATCGCGCCGTTCGCCGCGCATCATCCTCTCGGATGAACGCGCCGAACTTCTCGATACGGGCGGCGGTGCGAAGAAAGCTCTGCCGCTTCTGGGCGATGACCCCATCATCACGTTCAATTCCGACAGCGTCTGGGTGGAAGAGGGAGACGATACGCTCCGCTCACTGATGGATGCCTTCGATCCCGCCCGCATGGACGCACTTCTCCTGTTGGCCGAAGTGAAAAACACCATCGGCTTTGTCGGGCGCGGCGATTTCGAGATGGATGTGGAAGGGCATCTTGTCCGCCGCAAGCCGGATGGTACCGCGCCCTTCATGTTCGCCGGCGTCCAGATCATCAAGCCCGCTCTTTTCGCCGATGGACCTTCGGGGCCCTTCTCGACCAATCTCATCTGGGATCGTCTTCTGCCCAAGGGCCGCCTTTACGGTTATTGCATGAAGGGCGCCTGGATGCATGTCGGCACACCACAGGATCTCGCAAAGGCGGAAGCTTTCATCCACGACCTTTGAGCCTCGCCGCGTTAGACTGCGGCCATGTCCAGGGATTCGTCACCGCCGCGCCTTTACACCATCCCCTCCGGCACGCCCTTTCTCGAGGCGCTGGCCCGTACCCTGCTGGCCGATCCGTCGCTCGGCGGAAAGCTGGGGACAAATATTTCGCTCGCCGATGTGACGATTCTTCTCCCCACCCGCCGCGCCGTTCGCGCATTGGGTGATGCGTTTTTGCGCATGGGGGAGGGGACATCCCTGCTTCTCCCCCACATCCAGCCGCTCGGCGATGTCGATGAAGACGAGCTCGTGCTGAACGCACGAATAACGCATGAAACACCTCGAATTCTTGCAGGAATGGCTCACATTTCCGAGGCTGTCGAGCCGCTGGAAAGGCAGATGAGGCTGGCGCGGTTGATCCTGGATTTACCGCAGAGTCCTGCCGATGGCGACGTCGCGCGGGCGCTGGCGCTGGCGGGCGATCTGGCGCGTTTTCTCGACATGATCGAGACCGAACGCGTTGATCTGAAAGGACTTTCCGAACTTGTCCCCGACGAGTTCGCCGAGAACTGGCAGCTCACTATCGAGTTTTTGAAACTTGTCACCGCCCGCTGGCCGGAAGAACTCGAGCGCCTCGGACTTATCAACCCCGCGCACAGGCGCAATCTGCTGCTGGATGCGCAGACTGCTATCCTCAGTGAGGACAAGTCGAAAAACCCAATCATTGCAGCAGGTTCCACCGGTTCGATCCCGGCGACGGCGGCCCTTCTGGAGGTCATTTCGCGGCTCCCGAACGGCGCAGTCGTGCTCCCCGGTCTCGATCTTATGCTCGATGAGGATAGCTTCCTTGCCGCGCCGCATTCCCATCCCCAATACGGCATGAAGCAGCTTCTCGCGCGCATCGGCGCCACGCGCGAAGACGTAACCCTTTGGCCTGATTGCGAAATTTCGTGCCAGCAAGAGGCGAGGACAAGGTTCCTCTCCGAAGCCATGCGGCCTGCCGAGACCACCGAGAAATGGCGGGCGCAACTTCCCAAGCTCGTGCATGACGCACATGAAAACAGCTCGATTGGTGAGCTTTTCTTGCAAGAAATCGAGACCTTTCGTGCCGAATCCGAGACCATCGCCATGATGATGCGCGAGGCCGTCGAAACGCCGGGGAAAACCGCTGCGCTCATTACCCCCGACCGGGGATTGGCCCGTCGGGTGGCCATGGACCTCCGCCGCTGGGGCATCGAAGTGGACGATTCGGGCGGCCTGCCGCTTTCGCAAACGCCGCCCGTCGCCTTCATGCGGCTGGTCGTCGATATGGTCGCCGAGGACTTTGCGCCCATCCCCTTGCTCGCCTGCCTCAAGCATCCGCTGGCCGCTTTCGGTGGCCATACGATCCGTCTACGAACAATTATTCGCGAGCTTGAAGTGGCGCTGCTGCGAGGCCCTCGTCCTGCTTCAGGTCTCCAGGGTTTGCGCGCCGCGCTTGAACGATCTGACAAGATGGACGACGGCGATATCATCGAATTGCTCGATTATCTTGACGAGGCGACGAAGCCCTTCCGCGACCTGCTCGACACGCCGGAAACGCCTTTCATCGACCTGCTGCGCGCCCATGTCGAATGCGCCGAACGTCTGTCGGGCCGCAACAAGGCGCCAGCCGAAAAGGAAGAGATCGCGCTCTGGGCGAAGGATGAAGGCGAAGCCGCCTCGCGCTTTGTCACGAGCCTTGTCGAAGCCGCTCCTTCTCTCGGTGCGATCAATCCCTATGCCTATGGGCAGGTCTTTTCAGACCTTGGCAGCACACAGGTCATGCGCCCGCGCTATGGTCGCCACCCGCGTCTTTTCATCTGGGGTCCGCTCGAAGCGCGTTTGCAACATGCCGACCGGATCATCCTCGGGAGCCTCAATGAAGGCGTCTGGCCTGCGGAAGCCAAGATCGATCCCTGGCTCAATCGCCCGATGCGAAAGGCGCTGGGGCTTGAACCGCCGGAACGACGGATCGGTCTTTCGGCGCATGACTTTGTCGAAGGTGCGAGCGCCAGGGAAGTGATCCTGACACGCGCGCTCAAAGTCGATGGCGCGCCGACGGTCGCCTCGCGCTGGTTGCTGCGCTTGCAAGGCCTCGTCAAGGGCATGGGATGCGCCGACGCTCTCAATGCGCCGCACTGGATGCACTGGGCGCAAGAGCTTGACGCAGCGGGCGTGCCCGCGCCGATCGACGCGCCCGAACCGAGGCCGCCGCTTGTCGCCAGACCGAGCCGGTTGAGCGTCACGGAAATCGAGACGCTGATTCGCGATCCCTATGCGATCTATGCCAAACATGTCTTGAGGCTGAGGCCGCTCGATCCGATCGACGCCGATGTGGCGGCAGCCGAGCGCGGCACCATCATTCATGAGGCGCTGGAGAAATTCGCCAAGGCCTATCCAGAGGTCCTGCCGGACAATGCGCTTGAAGAACTAATCCGTATAGGGAGGGATGTTTTTGCCGAGGCTATGGACCGTCCCGATGTCGCGACCTTCTGGTGGCCGCGCTTCCAGCGGATTGCCGAATGGGTGGTGGGCTACGAAGAGAACCATCGCCGCACGATGGCGCATGCCCATGCCGAAGTGACCGGTGAAATCGAGATCACGGGGCTGAAGAGGCCCGTCACCTTGCGTGGCCGCGCCGACCGCATTGATGTGATGAGCGACGGAACGCTTGCCATCATAGACTACAAGACAGGCGGCATGCCGGGCATCAAGGAAGTGCAACAGGGCCTTGCGCCGCAGCTTCCGCTCGAAGCGGCGATGGCGGCGCGCGGCGCATTTAGCGAAATTCCCGAGGCTGAAACGTCGAAGCTCCTGTTCCTGCGGTTGACCGGCGGCGACAAGGCGGGCGAGCAACGGCTGATCCCCGTGGACGATCTGGCCGAAGAGACCTGGGCCAATCTCGTCGATCTTCTAAGGCAATATGAAGACGAGAAGACGCCCTATCTCTCGAACCCGCGCCCGCAATTTCTGGGTCGCTTTGCCGACTACGATCATCTCGCCCGCGTCAAGGAATGGTCGAGCGGCGGGGAGGGGAGCGAATGAGCGACGCGATGGAAACCAAACGCCGCCCGGCAACCGACGACCAGCAGGCGCGCGCTTCCGATCCGACGGCATCGGTCTGGGTGTCGGCCAATGCAGGCTCGGGCAAGACCCATGCGCTGACGACGCGCGTGACGCGGCTGCTGCTTGCAGGTACGGAACCCGAACGCATCCTCTGTCTCACCTATACCAAGGCGGCGGCGGCTGAAATGTCGTCGCGTCTTTACCAGCGTCTCGGCGCCTGGGCGATGGAAGAAGACGATGTGCTGGCGCAGGAAATCGCTCACATCGAAGGGCCGATGCCCGACAAGGCGAAGCTGACGCGGGCGCGACGGCTTTTTGCCCGCGCCATCGAGACGCCGGGCGGACTGAAGATCCAGACGATCCACGCCTTCTGTCAGAGCCTGCTCGGACGCTTTCCGTTGGAGGCGCAGGTGCCGCCGAATTTCCGCGTGCTGGATGATCGCGGCGCGGCGGAACTTCTGGAAGAAGTGCGCAACGATGTGCTGGAACAGGCGCGCGAAGATGAGGATGATGCGCCGCTGGGCCATGCGCTCGACTATATCGTCAGCCGCATCGACGAAACGGCCTTCGCCAGGCTGATGAAGGAAATCGCGGGCAAGCGCGCCGCGATTGGACGTCTTGTTGCAGGGCTTGGCGGCGCGGACGAAATCGCCGACGCCATTCGCATGGTGCTGGAAGTACGCCCCGGCGAAACGCAGGAAAGCGCGGAAGGTTTTCTCTTCGACAAGGAGACATTTCCCGACGGCGCGATGAAGGCGGCCATCAAGGCGCTTCAGACCGGCACGAAGACGGATCAGGCCCGCGCCGAAGAGCTTGCCTCAATACTGGCGACGCCCAAGACAAAGCGCGGCGCGCATCACGATGCCTATGTGAGCATCTTCCTGACGCAGAAGGACGAGCCGCGCAAATCGCTGATGACGAAGAAGCCGTCGGAGGCTTTCCCCATAGAGGCGGAAGCGCTTTATGACGAGCAGATGCGCGTCGTCTCGCATTTGCGCTATCTGAAATCGGTGCAGGTCGCCGAAGCGAGCGAGGCGATCCTGCGCGTGGCGCTGGAAATTCTCGATGGATTTGCAGGAGCCAAGCGTCGTCATGCTTTCCTCGATTATGAAGACATGATTTCAAAGACGCGCGAGATGCTGTTGACCGGCACGATGGCGCCCTGGGTGCTCTACAAGCTTGACGGCGGCATCGATCATATTCTGGTCGATGAGGCGCAGGACACGAGCCCCGATCAATGGGATGTGATTGCGCAGCTTACCGCCGAATTCCTCTCGGGCGCGGGCGCGCGTGAATTGACGCGCACGCTTTTTGCCGTGGGCGACGAGAAGCAGTCGATCTATTCCTTTCAGGGCGCGGACCCCAAACGCTTCGACGAAATGCGCGTGCATTTCGAGCATCGCGTCAAAGCCGTCGAACAGAAGTGGGATCCGGTCAGTCTCGTGCGCTCTTTCCGCTCGACGCCGCAAGTGCTGCAAGCGGTGGATGCCGTCTTTGCGCGCGCCGAGGCGAGCGAGGGGCTGACGGCCTCCGGCGTCATCGACATGCATATGCCGGTGCGCGAAGGCGACGCCGGGCTTGTCGAATTGTGGGACCTTGAAAAGCCTGACGAGGCCGATGAAGACAAGCCCTGGGATGCGCCGCTCAATTACGTCAATGAGGACGACCCGCGCGCCAAGCTGGCGCGCCGCATCGCCGATACGATCAGCGGCTGGATGGAGAACGGCGAGGAGTTGGTGGCGAAAGGCCGACCGATCAGGCCGGGCGACATTCTCATTCTGGTGAGACGTCGCGATGCCTTCGTCAATGAAATCGTGCGGCTGTTGAAACAGGCGAAAGTGCCTGTTGCGGGAGCCGACCGCATGGTCGTGACCGATGAAATCGCGGTCATGGACCTGATGGCGCTGGGCGAGTTCACGCTGCTGCCGGAAGACGATCTCAATCTGGCGATTGTGCTCAAGAGCCCGCTCGTCGGCTTGAGCGAGGAAGAACTTTATGCGCTGGCGCATGATCGCGGGCGCGCGAGCCTGTGGAGCGCCTTGCAGAAGCGCGCGCATGAAACGCCTGCCTTTGAAGAAGCCCATGCGCTGCTGGAGCGATTGTTGAAGCGCGCCGATTTCGAGCCGCCGTTCGAGTTCTTTGCACATGTGCTGGGCGAGGAACGCGGGCGGCAGAAGCTTCTGGCGCGACTGGGACCGGACGCCAACGATCCGATCGACGAGTTTCTGAACCTTGCGCTGGATTTCGAGCGCGACCATGCCGCTTCCATGCAGGGTTTTCTGCACTGGATCGTCGGCGGCGGCGCGGAGATCAAGCGCGACATGGACAAGGGGCGCGACGAAGTCCGTATCATGACGGTTCATGGCGCCAAGGGGCTGGAAGCGGAAGTGGTCTTCATGCCCGATACGTGCAGCGCGCCGGGCGCGCGGCATGATCCGGCGCTGATCTCGCTGCCGACCGAACCGGCGTTGCTCGTCTGGCCGGTGCGCAAGAGCAACGAGGACGAGATGACGGGCGAGGCGCGTCTGGCGTTGCGCCAAGGGCAGGCGGAAGAATATCGCCGCCTGCTTTATGTGGCGATGACGCGCGCGCGCGACCGGCTTTATGTCTGCGGTTATCAGGGCAAGAACGATCCCGCGCCGGAGTGCTGGTACAATCTGATCGCCGCCGCGCTGAAACCTATTTCGGAAGAAGTGACGGATGCCGAAGGCCGCACGCTCTGGCGCATGGCGGGGACACAGACGGCGCCGGTGAAAAAGGACGAGGCTGAAAAGGCGGCGGCAGCACAGGTGCAGGCCCTGCCCGGCTGGGCGCGCGAGGAGGCGACGGCGGAGCCCTCGCCCTCGCGTCCGCTCGCGCCTTCGCGTCTGCCGCCCGACGGGTCGGAGGAACCGGCGGCGGCTTCGCCATTGGCAGGCGACCGCAAGGCGCGTTTCAAACGCGGCACGCTGATCCACCGGCTTTTGCAGAGCTTGCCGGACCTGCCCGCCGACGCGCGCGAGGAAGCGGCCTTGCGCATGTTGGCCAGTCCGGCGCTGGAACTCGATGAGGCGGCGAAAGCCGAAATTATCGCCGCCACGCTCGGCGTTTTGAACGAGCCGCAATTTGCCGAAATCTTCGGGCCTGGCAGCCGCGCGGAAGCCGCCCTCGTCGGGCAGATCACCTTTGCCGGAAAGCCCGTGCTGGTGTCGGGTCAGATTGACCGGCTTTGTGTGACGCCGACCCGCGTGCTGGTGATCGACTACAAGACCAACCGGCCCGCGCCGCCGAGGCTGGAGGATGTCCAACCTGCCTATTTTGCGCAAATGGCGGCCTATCGCGCGGTTTTGGGCGATATTTACCCCGATCGGGAGATTATCTGCGCGCTGCTCTGGACGGATGGGCCAAGGCTTATGGAACTCCCTGCCGAGCGACTTCAATCGGCTCTTTCGGGCCGTGCGACGCGACCTTGACCTGGAGAGGGCGGCTTCCTAGATTCAGGCCAACGATGTTTTGGGCCCTTGAGATTCGTGTGATCCGGGGCCGTTTTATTCACAGCGCTTGTTGCGCTGAGGTTGGCGAATTTTCGTCGACCCGGAAAGGAAGATTATGACCGAGCACATCACCGATGCTTCTTTCGAGAGTGACGTTCTGGACGCCTCCGGTCCGGTTCTCGTCGATTTCTGGGCGACATGGTGCGGCCCCTGCAAGCAGATCGCCCCGGCGCTGGAAGAAATCGCCAAGGAATATGGCGGCAAGCTCCGCGTCGCCAAGATCGACATCGATGAAAACCCCAACACGCCGACCAAATATGGCGTGCGCGGCGTGCCGACCATGATGATCTTCAAGGACGGCCAGGTGGCCGCGACCAAAGTGGGCGCGCTGCCCAAGGGCAAGATCGTCGAATGGATCGACGCTTCTATCTGACATTTTGTCCATTGCGATTGAAAAGGCCGGTATGAAAACCGGCCTTTTTCTTTTGGTTTCCGCGACGTCTTCCCTAACAAGCCTTTGGACTCAATGCCTTGAAATGTGCTTGAGTCGAGGTTTGGGGATGTGAGGTTGATACCTGATATCTCCGGCCCGCTGGCGAAAGCCTGCTGGCAGGGCCGGAACCGTAGGGGAGGACGGTCTATGGAACAATTAAGCGCAATGGATGCCTCGTTCCTGTATTTCGAGACAGCGAACGCACCCATGCATATCGGCAGCGTCGCCATTTATGACCAGTCGACGGTCAAGGGCGGGATGCTGGGCTTCAAGGAAATTTTGAAGAATTACGAGTCGCGCCTGCATCTGGCGCGCTCTTTCCGACAACGCATCGTGCGCGTGCCGATGAGTCTGGATCATCCCTATTGGCTGGAAGACCCGGATTTCGACATCGAATATCACGTCCGCCATATTGCGCTCCCCAAGCCCGGCGACTGGCGGCAGCTTTGCATTCAGGTCGCGCGCCTGCATTCGCGCCCGATGGATACGACACGACCGCTCTGGGAATTCACGGTGATCGAAGGGCTCGATAATGTCGAAGGCCTGCCCAAGGGCAGCTTCGCGATTGTCTCGAAAGTGCATCACGCCGCCATCGATGGTGTGTCCGGCGCGGAATTGACCGCCGCGATCCACGATCTCACGCCTGACGCCGTGCCAGAGCCGCCGGAAAAACCCTGGATGCCGGAACGCGAACCCACCGCGGTTGAACTTCTGTCGCGCACGTCCATCAACAATGTGCGCCAGCCCTTCAAGCTCGCGCGCGTCATCGCCGAAAGCGTGCCTGCGCTGGCGCGTGTCGGCATAGGTCTCTCGGCAGGCAAGCTGAAGCGCGTCGGTCATGTGCCGCGGACACGCTTCAATGGCAAGGTCTCGCCTCATCGTGTGTTTGACGGTCGGTCGTTCAAGCTCGCGGACATTCGCGCCATCAAGAGCGCGGTCGAGGGCGCAACGGTGAACGATGCGATTCTCGCCATCGTCGGCGGGGCGCTGAACAAATATCTCAAGTCCAAGAATGAATTGCCCAAGGATTCGCTGATCGCCATGGCGCCGATTTCGGTGCGCTCGAAAGACCAGCAGAAATCGGCGGGCAATCAGGTGAGCGCCATGGCGGTGGCCGTGCGCTCCGACATCGACGATCCGCTGGAGCGCCTGGTGGCCGTGTTTGAATCGACCACCAGCTCCAAGGAAATGACCAATGCCATCGGCGCGTCCACGCTGACGGATTATTCGCAGTTCATTCCATCGACGGTGGCGGGCCTTGCCGCGCGGCTCTACACGAACCTGGGGTTGGCGAACCGCATCACGCCGATGTTCAATACGGTCATCACGAATATTCCCGGACCGCAGGTGCCGCTCTATATGACCGGCGCGCGGCTGGTGACGCAGTTCGGACTGGGGCCCATTCTCGACGGCATGGGCGTCATCCATCCGATCTTCAGCTATTGCGGCGAGATCACGATCTCCTTCACCTCCTGCCGCGAGATGGTTCCCGATCCCGATTTCTATGCGCAATGCATTCAGGAATCCTTCGACGAAATGCTGGCCGCGACCAGGGGCAAGCATGTGAAGTCGAACGCGGGCCATCGCGCGGGCATCGCGCGCGACGCGGTGCCCGCCGAGGTGGCCGCCGCCGAAGCGCGAACGCAGGCTGCCGAATAGGCCCTAACCGTTCTGGCGCAGCACCGCGCCTGCAAGATAGAGCGATCCGCAAATGAGAATGCGCGGGCTGGATGATCCGGCCCGCGCAATCACGCGCGCGAAAGCCTCGTCCAGCGAGGCCGCGGGACGGGCGTCGAGCCCGGCATCCCGCGCGGCGGCGGCGAGCGCATTCGCTGAGAGGCAGGCGGGATCGTCGGGAATGGCGATGGTCTCGACATGGGCGGCGAGCCCTGCGAAAGGCGCAAAATAGCCGCCCGCGTCTTTCGTCTCCTTCATGCCGGTAATGAGGAAGAGCGGCGCAGGCCGCGTGGCGTCGAGATCGGCCATGAGATGGGCGATGGCGCGACCGGCCTGCGGATTGTGCCCGCCATCGAGCCAGAGTTCGCCATGCGCGGGCAGGCGGTCAACCAATGGTCCCTGCGTCAGGCGCTGCATGCGGGCGGGCCAGTCGACCTCGCGAAGCCCCCGTGCAATGGCCTCGGTGTCGAGCGGCAACATGGCGGCCTGCCGAAGCGCGCAAATGGCGATGCCCGCATTTTCGATCTGATGCTGGCCGAGAAGCTTCGGCAAGGGCAGGTCGAGCAGGCCGAACTCATCCTGATAGACGAGATGGCCCTGTTCTTCATGGCTGGAAAAATCCTGCCCCGCAATGAAGAGCGGCGCACCGAGGACTGCGGCGCGCGCCTCGATGACCTCGCGGGCTTCATCCTTTTGCAACCCGATGACCGCAGGCACACCGGCTTTCAGAATGCCTGCCTTCTCTCCCGCGATGAGAGCGATCGTGTCGCCGAGAAAGGCCTGATGGTCGAGATCGACGGGCGTGATGATCGTTACGGCAGGACGCTCGACGACATTGGTCGTGTCATAGCGTCCGCCCATGCCGACTTCGAGGATCAGGGCGTCGGCGTCCGAGCGCGCAAAGGCGAGCATGGCGACGCAGGTGGTGATCTCGAAAAAGGTGATCGCCTCGCCCGCATTGATGCGCTCGCATTCATCAAGCAGCGTCGAAAGATAGGTCTCGTCGATCTCCATCGAATGCGGATGGGCGGCGAGACGGATGCGCTCATGGAAGCGCACGAGATGCGGCGATGTATAGGAATGGACGCCATAGCCCGCCGCTTCGAGCATGGCGCGCAGATAGGCCGAGACGGAACCCTTGCCATTGGTGCCCGCGATATGAAAAGTCGCGGGTAGCGACTTCTGCGGATTGCCGAGGCGCTCCAGCAATCGTTCGATGCGATCCAGCGACAGGTCGATGAGCTTTGGGTGAAGCTTCGTCAGCCGTTCGAGAATGATGTCGCTACGATCCGGTCCGGCATGGGCGCTGGTCAATTCAGGCTCAGCCTGCCTTGGCCGGAACGCTTGCCTTTGCCATCGGCGCGAGCTTGGGCTTGTGCGTCAGGATGCGGATGGTGCGCGCCAGCGTTTCCTTCATCTGATGACGATGCACGATCATGTCGATCATGCCGTGATCGAACTGGAACTCCGCCTTCTGGAAATTGTCGGGCAGCTTTTCGCGGATCGTCTGTTCGATGACGCGGCGGCCGGAAAACCCGATCAGCGCGCCGGGCTCGGCGATATGGATGTCGCCGAGCATGGCATAGGAGGCGAGCACGCCGCCCGTCGTCGGATCAGTGAGGACGACGATGTAGGGCAGGCCCGCTTCACGCAGCATCTGCACCGCAACGGTCGTGCGCGGCATCTGCATCAGCGAGAGAATGCCTTCCTGCATGCGCGCGCCGCCGGCAGCGGCGAAGAG
>JBAQNC010000050.1:0-6308 GCA_049303435.1 Parvibaculum sp.
CATGCGCTTGTTCCAGACCTTGGCCATGACGCCTTCGAAGGGGATCATGTTGGCCTGAAGGAAAGAATGGAAACCCATGACGCCAAGGCCGACGGAACGCTCCTGCGCGGCGGCATATTTGGCGCGGGACATGTCGTCGGGCGCGCGGTCGATGAAGTCCTGCAGCACATTATCGAGGAAACGCATGACGTCTTCGACGATCGTCGGATTCTCGGCCCATTCGAAATAGGTTTCGAGATTGAGGGACGAGAGGCAGCAGACCGCCGTGCGCTGTTCGCCATGCTGGTCGATGCCGGTGGGCAAGGTGATTTCGGCGCAGAGGTTGGAGGTCTTGACTTCGAGGCCTGCGAGCTTGTGATGCTCAGGCCGCGCGTTGTTCACGGTGTCCTTGAAGATGATGTAGGGCTCGCCGGTTTCGATGCGCGAGGTGAGCAGACGGATCCAGAGCGAACGCGCGGAGACGGTCTTCTGGACGGCCTTGTCCTTGGGGCTCAGCAGCGCCCAGTCGGCGTCGGCCTCGACGGCGCGCATGAAAGCGTCGGACACGAGGATGCCGTGATGCAGGTTGAGCGCCTTGCGGTTCGGATCGCCACCTGTGGGGCGGCGCATTTCCATGAATTCTTCGACTTCCGGGTGATCGACGGGCAGATAGACCGCCGCCGAGCCGCGACGCAGCGAGCCCTGCGAGATCGCCAGCGTGAGGGAATCCATGACGCGGATGAAGGGTATGATGCCGGAGGTTTTGCCATTGCCGCCGACGGTTTCGCCAATCGAACGCAGATTGCCCCAATAGGAGCCGATGCCGCCACCCTTGGACGCGAGCCAGACATTTTCGTTCCAGAGGCCGACGATGCCTTCAAGACTGTCGCTGGCTTCGTTGAGGAAGCAGGAAATGGGCAGGCCGCGCTGGGTGCCGCCATTGGACAGAACGGGCGTGGCGGGCATGAACCAGAGTTTGGAGATGTAATCGTAGAGACGCTGGGCGTGGGCGGCGTCGTCGGCGTAATAGGACGCGACACGGGCGAAAAGGTCCTGATAGGACTCGCCGGGCATCAGATAGCGGTCGTTGAGCGTGGCCTTGCCGAATTCGGTCAGCAGCGCGTCGCGCGAATGGTCGATCTTGACGGCGAAGCCCTGCTTGCCCGACTTGTGGGGCGCGACCTGAACGACATGATCCTGCTCACCAAAGGGCATCTCCGGCTCGGCCGTCGTGGCCATGTCGGCGCGAGCGCGCAAACCGCCGGTGCGCACAGGTGCGCGCTCGCCGGTGATGATGGCAGAAACCGTGGCCTCGACCTCGTTCCGGTCGAGCACTTTCGACGTGTCGTTAAACATGGACATCCCCTTTTGGCCCCTTTTGTGCCCGCTCCGCCGCCGCGAAAGGCACAAAACTATCCGCACGGCGCAATAGCTTTCGCCGTTTACCGTCCAAACGTGGACGGAACTTGCTGATTCGATGAATGCGCGATTATCTACAGCTATGAGGGCCGAAGCACCGCGCGTCTAGATATAGTAGCGATACAGAGATTCACGTCAACGATTTGTGTCAGTCATCCCCAAAATAATTGGTTAATACCTTGCGTCATCGCCAGACGGGGAGAGGCAAATAGCCAGACTTATCAACAGCTTGATTCCGGTTGACGGCGGCGGGGCGACAATGCCGAATGGTGAAATCGACCCATTCACGAGGAAACACCCGTCCATGTTCGACACGGCTGCGCGGCGCACACTTTATGGTCCCATCGAACCCTACGCGACGGGTTTCTTGCAGGTTTCGGCGCTGCATCGCGTCTATTACGAGGAATGCGGCAACCCGCAAGGCAAGCCGGTCGTCATTATTCACGGGGGACCGGGCGGCGGCTGCAACCCGACCATGCGGCGCACGCATGACGCCAGCGCCTACCGAATCATTCTGTTCGACCAGCGCGGATGCGGGCGCTCGACGCCCCATGCCGAGCTTGAGGGCAATACGACATGGGATCTGGTCGCCGACATGGAGCGGCTGCGCGAACACCTGAAGATCGAACGCTGGCAGCTTTGCGGCGGCTCATGGGGCTCGACGCTCGCCTTGGCCTATGCCGAGACGCATCCTGACCGCGTCACCGAGATCATCCTGCGCGGCATCTTCACGCTCAGAAAGCGGGAACTCGACTGGTTCTATCAGGAGGGGACGGACGCGATGTTCCCCGACGCCTGGGAGAAATTCGTCGCGCCGATCCCGCAGGCCGAACGCGGCAACCTGATGGCGGCGTACTACAAGCGGCTGACGGGCGACAATGAGGCGGAGAAGATCGCCTGCGCCAAGGCCTGGAGCATCTGGGAGGGGACGACGCTGTCGCTCTATTCAGACCCCGACCGCGTGGAACGCTTCGCCGACGGCCACTTCGCCTTGGCGTTTGCGCGGATCGAATGCCACTACTTCATGAACAAGGGCTGGTTCGAGCCGCAGGATCAATTGATCCGCAATGCGAGCAAGCTCAAGGGCATTCCCGGCGTGATCGCGCAAGGGCGATACGATGTGGTGACGCCGATGTTTACCGCCTGGGAACTGGCGAAGGCCTGGCCGGATGCGGAATTGAACGTGGCGCCGGACGCCGGGCACACGGCGACGGAGCCGGGGATCGTGGATGTGATGGTTCGGGCGAGCGATCGGTTTGCGCGGGTTTGAATTGGAGAACTGCCACCACCAACTTCGTCATCACCCGGCTTGACCGGGTGATCTACTTTCAAAGGCCAAAAGATGGATGGCCCGATCAAGTCGGGCCATGACGACCAAAGGATAATTCAGTTCCCCATGCATATTCTCTATCTCGTCAATGAAGAAAACTCAGGCCCCGGCGTACTGCAAGAGACGGCGGAGGCGGAGGGGGCGACGAGCGATCTCATCTATACGCTGGAGGAGCGCGACTTCATGAGCGGGGTGGCGCGCACGATCCCCGAAGTCCATGACAATTATGACGCGCTGGTGGTGATGGGCGGGATCATGGGCGTCTATCAGGAAAGTGAATATCCCTTCATCGACAAGGCGCGGAAGCTGATGCTTTCGTTCCATGAGGCGGACAAGCCTGTGATGGGCGTGTGCCTCGGCGCGCAGTTGATGGCGAGCGCCTTCGGGGCGCGGGTCTACAAGATGGGTTTCGAGGAATGGGGTTTTCTTCCGCAGACATGGGAAGGGTCAGCGAAGGACGATCCGCTGCTCCACGACGCGACGCCAGAGCTTGGCGTCATGCAGTGGCATGGCGATACGTTTGACCTGCCCGAAGGCGCGGTCCGGCTTTCGACACGCGAGGCGTGCCCCAATCAGGCGTTCCGGGTCGGCGACAAGAGCTATGGATTCCAGTTTCATCTGGAGATGACGGAAGAAGGTATCGACCTCTGGATGAAATTGCGCGCGAAGGAGAAGGATGCGCCGGTCGACGCGATGCGCGCGGCGGCAAACCTTGAGGCGTTGCCGGGCGCGCAAGGTTTTGCGCGGGAAGTGATGCGGCGGTGGATGCGGCTTTAAAGCCCTCCCCCTGTTGAGGGGGGAGGGTTGGGAGGGGGTGCAGCAGAAAGTGTTTTGCGAAGATGTACCCCCCACCCTCCGCTCGCTTTGCTCGCTCCTCCCTCCCCCTCAAGGGGGGAGGGTCTAGATTCAGAAATTGACGCGGCGGGTGAGGCCGCCGTCGACGACCATGTTGATGCCGGTGGTGAAGCTCGACGCGGGTGACGAGAGGAAGACTGCGGCGTTGGCTATGTCCTGCGGGGTCGCCATGCGGCCCATCGGGTTGCGCGCCATCGTCGCCTTGAACATGTCGGGCATGTGTTCCTCGACCATGCCCCAGACGCCGCCCTTGAAATAGACCGTGCCGGGAGAGACCGTGTTGAAGCGGACGTGCTTGCCTGCATGTTCCTTCGCCAGACCCTTGGCGAGATGAATCTGGGCGGCCTTCAATGCGCCATAGGCGCCTGCGCTTTCGGTTTCGGCCGCCGAGATCGATGAGATGATGACGGCGGAGGCGTCGCCATTGGCGGCGGCGGATTTTTCGAGGAAGGGAAGCGCCGCCTCGCAGACGTTGCGGGCGCCCATGACGTCGATCTCGAAACAGGCGCGCCAGGCGTCTTCGCCATTGCCCTGCGCGAGCGCCGAGGCATTGGCGACGACGATGTCGATGCCGCCGAGAAGCTGGCCTGCTTCGGCAATCCATTTCTTGAGCGCGGCCCCGTCGGCAATATCGACCGCGCCACCGAAAGCATTGACGCCCTTCTTTTGAAAAGCCTCGACCGCCTCATTGACCTGACGCTGGTCGCGCGCGCAGATGGCGACATCCGCACCTTCGGACGCCAGCGTTTCGGCGATGGCGCGACCGATGCCGCGTGTGCCGCCGGTGACGATGGCCTTTTTGCCTTTAAGTCCCAGATCCATGTTTCTTCTCCCCTGGTTATGTTTTTCGAATTGAATTCAGACTACTTGCGCGGATCAGCGAGGAAAAGCTCGCGGACCGACTGAATGGCTTCATCAATGCGCATGCGCAGCCTCGTCGAAAAGGCGACAGGCGGCGGCGGGTCGAGATCGAGGCCGATGCTTTTGGGCGTATCCTCTTCGCCTGTCGAGAGCGCGACAAGATCGACGGTGCCTGCGCGCACGCGCTGGCCTTCATGGACCTCCGCGCCGAGACGGGCGTGCATGACTTCGCCTAGCGTCAGGTCGCGCTCATGCGGGGTCACCTGAAATCCATACATATCGGCGACGTCACCGGCATTGGCCTCGGGGTTCAGGGTAAAGTCGATCGAGCTGAGATCGAGCGTCTTGGCGCGGGGTTTGCGCGCGGCAAAAAGGCGATCGAGCGAATTGAGATCGGTCGTATTGCTGACGAGCATGACGACATCGCCTGCACGAAGCCCATCTGCCGGCGTGGTGTTGCTTGTCTGGCCGTCACGCATGACGGAGATGATCTCCGAGCCCGAGGCGGACAGGGGCATGCGCGTCATGCGGCGGCGCGCGATGATCGACATGGGATCGACCGTATAGGCGACTACCGTGCGGTTGATACCGGCGGGAAGCTCAATCTCGACGCGGGCGCGCGGCTGGGGACGCGGCGGCAGTTCGACATCGACGACCTTGGCGGCGAGTGAAATCGTCCAGCCCTGCACGATGAGCGAGACCAGCACGACGATGAAGGCGATGCCGAAAATCGTATCGGCATGGCGGATGTTGCCGAGAACGGGAATGGTGGCGAGGAAGATGGGCACCGCGCCGCGCAAGCCCACCCATGAGATGAAACCCAGCTCGCCGCGCTTGAACCTGAGCGGCGCGAGCGAAAGGACGACGGCGAGCGGGCGGGCGACAAAGATCAGCACGGCGGCGATGATGAGGGCTGGCACGAGAATGGGCACGAGCTTCGATGGCGTCACCAGCAGGCCCATCATGAGGAACATGGCGATCTGGGCGAGCCATGAGAGGCCGTCGAGAAAGCGGCTGATCTCGGTGGTGGCGCGATGAGGGTTGTTGCCGAGGATCGTGCCGACGAGATAGATGGCGATGAAGCCGGAAGTCTCCAGCGACTGGGCCGTGGCGAAGACGACAAGCGCCAGCGCCAACGTAAAGATCGGGTAGATGCCGGGCGAGAACTTCAGCCGGTTGACCGCACGCAGCACGATCTGGCCGCCGACGAGGCCGAAGAGAATGCCGCCGCCCATCTGGCGAATGAAATCCACCACGAGGCGACCGGCAAGCGGCCATGTGATGTCGGTGATGTCCTTGCCCGGCAGGTCATAGGCGATGAGCCCGACCAGCGCCATCGTGAGAAAGATCGACATGGGGTCGTTGATGCCGGATTCGATTTCCAGCGTGTCGCCCACGCGGGGACGCAGCCGAAGCCCGCGCAAATGCAGCAGCAGGAAGACAGCCGCGGCGTCGGTCGGACCGACAATGGCGCCGAGCAGCAGCGAATGAAGCCAGTCATAGTCCAGCACGAAATGCACCGCGACGCCCGTGATGCCCGACGTGATCAGGACGCCGAACGTCGCCAGCAGCAAGGCAGGCGAAAGCGCCCGGCCAAAGGCGTCGCGCGTTGTCCTGAGGCCGCCATCGAAAAGGATCACGGCGAGCGAGACCGAGCCTGCAAGATAGGCGATGCGGAAATCGGCAAAGGCGATGCCGCCGATGCCGTCCTCGCCCGCCAGCATGCCGAAGGCCAGAAAGACAAGCAGCAGGGGCGCGCCAATACGAGACGAGAGTACACCCGCAAAAATGGCAAAGGTGATGAGGGCCGCTGAAATCAGAATGATGTGATTGGCAAGATCCATGAAATTTGAGAGTTCTTTCC
>JBAQNC010000051.1:0-6412 GCA_049303435.1 Parvibaculum sp.
TGTCGGGCGGCGCAACCAGTTCAGCGTGTCGGCAATCGAGAGCGGGGCGATGCCTGCCTTCTTTCTGGTGACTTCCGGCAGGACGAAAAAGATTACCGCGAGCGATTGCACCAGCAACAGAATTTCAACCGCGCCTTCCATCGGTGTGCGCCAGGCGATCATCGAGTGCTGGATTTGCAGCAGCAGGGCCGAGCCCACGAAGCCCGCGCCTACGCCTGCGCCAATGCCGCCCAGTGGTTCGGGTTTGCCGCCGCGAAAGGCCATAATCGTCAGTATGATGATTGAAAATGCGAGGGCGATGGCTGTTTCCATGTGCCAGCGAGGATGTTCGGACACCGGACCCGTCCAGTTGAATTTCTGGTGTCGGTCTGCTGTGAAAATGCCCCACGCGCCGCCGACTGTGCCTTCCTGCGCGCGTTTCCAGGGTTGGTCATAGGCTTCGATCAGATTGTAGTCGAGATCATGCGCGTCGGCGTAAGCGGCGAATTCGCGCAAATAGCGCGCCTGCGAAACGATCGAGGGGACGGCTGCTTCGCGGTCGCGTCCGGCGCTCGGGAAGCCTGTCTCGCCGATGAAGATGCGTTTGCCGGGAAACTGTTCGGCTGCCTCGGTGCGGACCTGATCGAGATAGGCGACGCCGTTTCTGGCGGATGTCGGCTCGTTTTCCCAATAGGGCAGAATGTGGATGGTGATGAAATCGACCGCATCGGCGAGTGCGGGCGGTGCAGTCAGCCAGAAATGTGTGACGTCGGCATAGGTGACGGGCAGGCCCGTCGCCTCCTTCACTTCGGCGATGTAGCGCAGCAGGTCGTCGGCCGTCTGTTCGCCGCGCAACAGGACTTCATTGCCGACGATGATGGCGCGCACTGTCTCGGGATTGGCTTTGGCGACTGTAATGGCCTTGGCGATCTGGCGTTGGTTATAGGCCTCGTCATAGCCGATCCAGATGCCGAGAAGCACCTGCATGTGATGTTTGGCGGCCAGTGGCACGGCGGCGTCGAGCCCCAGATCGACGCTGTAGAGCCGCACGCAATCGGAGATTTTCGAGAGCTGCGCAAAGTCGGCATCGATATTGGCGGGGTTGACGTGGAAACCCTGGACAAAAGGCGATTCATTGCCGCGATAGGGCGTATAGCTGACGCAATGAACCTTGCCTGCGGGCGCATCGACGATATCGACCGGTGCACCGAGCAATTTCCACACGCAGACGCTGATCAGCGCGGCGGCGGCAATGCCGAGCAGGTAGGGGAGGGTCGCCATTTTCATGCGGGAAACTTTGTCACCATTTCGAGGGCGGGAGGGATAACACCCTTTTGCCGTCTGGATCAATCGCGGGGGCTGTCACATGCCCTGTCAACGGGATGAGATTATGGTGTCTTTGAAATCTGGCGCGAAAAAAACGGCGCAAGACCTGATGTCTTGCGCCGTTCATGTCTCAATGAAAGGGTCGCGTTTCCTTCACGGAAGCGCAGGCAGGTTTCAGTTTTCGCGGACTTCGAGGCCCAGATCGCGCACTTTGCGATAGAGCGTCGAGCGGCCAATGCCGAGGCGACGGGCGACTTCTGTCATGTGACCTTTGTATTTTTCGATGGCGAGGCGGATCATTTCCGCTTCGATATCTTCAAGCTTGCGCACATTGCCTGCATCATCCGTCACGGCAATGCCATCGGAGAAGTTCGAGCGCGCAAAATCGGCCAGTGTGTGGCGTTCTTCTATGGGCCTGCTGGCTGCCATTGGATTGACGGGACTATAGGGCTGCGCGGGAGCCGCCTGTTGGGCTCCGTGTTCACGCAGGCCCGAAGGCACGGCGGCGGCGGCATAGCCATCCACCATGCTGGCGATCTGCGGGAAGTCGGAAACTTCCAGCATTTCGCCGTCGCTCAGGACGATTGCGCGGAAGACGCTGTTTTCGACCTGACGCACATTGCCCGGCCAGTTGAAGGCGGTGAGCATGTTCATGGCGTCCTGGCTGATGCCCACGACCGGCTTGCCTTCTTCCGCAGCGAGGCGACGGATGAAATGGGCGACAAGATCGGGCAGGTCGCTCTTGCGTTCGCGCAGCGGCGGCACATGCATGGGGAAGACGTTGAGGCGATAATAGAGGTCTTCGCGGAAGCGGCCTTCCTTCACCATCTCCAGCAAGTCGCGATTGGTCGCCGAGATCAGGCGGATATCGACCTTGACGGGCTTTTTGGAACCGACCGGGTCCACTTCGCCCTGCTGAAGCGCGCGCAGCAGCTTCACTTGAACATCAAGCGGCAGTTCCCCGATTTCGTCGAGAAAGAGCGTGCCGCCAGAGGCTTCCTGAAACTTGCCGGCATGTTTGTCATTGGCGCCCGTGAAGGCGCCCTTCTCATGGCCGAAGAGAATGCTTTCGACAAGATTTTCCGGGATGGCGCCACAGTTCACGGTGATGAAGGGTTTGCCAGCGCGGTCGCTTTCGCCCTGAATGGCGCTGGCGATCATTTCCTTGCCGACGCCGCTTTCGCCTTCGATCAGGATCGGGATGTTCGACTGGGCGGCGCGTTTGCCAAGCCGGATCACCTGATCCATGCCGTGGCTGTTTGCGATCAGGTCGCCAAATGTCATGCGACCGGACTGCTTCTTCTGCAGGCGGGAGATTTCGCCCGTCAGCGCATTGACCTTCAGCGCATTGCGCATGGAAACATGCAGGCGCTCGGGGCTGACGGGCTTGATGACGAAGTCGGTTGCGCCTTCGCGCATCACATTGACGACGGTTTCTATGCCGCCATGGGCGGTGAGCACGATGACGGGCAGGTTAGGCTTGTTCGGGTGAACGCGCTTCAGGACTTCCATGCCATCCACGCCCGGCATCACCAGGTCGAGAATGACAAGCGAGATTTCTGCGCCGGTCGGCCCCTCGAGATAAGCAAGAGCGGCTTCGCCGCCGTCCACGGGGACTGCGCGATACCCGTCACGATTGACCACTTCCTCCAGAATACGGCGCTGGGCGGGGTCGTCGTCCACGATCAGGATGGCCTGAGTCATTGCGTGCCTCGGTTCTCAAAATATGGGTCTGCGAAAGTTGATGGCCCATATTGGGGCGAATTGGTAAAGACAAGCTTAATCCTCTGTGTACCTAATAATCCCGTCATTTTACCCATAAATCCGCAAAATTCGGCCTTTTGTGTGGTTAATGGGGGGGTTGTCACGCAACCGTAACGGTGTTGCCATCAAGTAACTTTGGTTGCTGAACTTGGCGGTTTCCTTCTATTTTGATTGAAGGACAGTAAGATTCCATGCGATTAACTGAGATTGATGCAAGTACCGGTGGGGTCCGGGGCCCCTCGTCGTTCTGGCGGGTGGTTGAAGTTAAATAACGACGGAGATTGGGATGAAAATGATATCCCGCCTTATAGCGTTGGGAACATTCCTGGTGCTGGCAGGCTGCGGCACCTGGACTGCTGAATCGTATCTTCACGAAACGATCAGCGGCGACTCCTTCAATGCGTGCCTTGCTCGCGAATATCAGGAACGCGCGACATCTGAAGCCTATGTTGATTGCAACTGGGTGGATACGGCAGCAATCGTCGCCAAGGGTCGCGCTGCGGCCGCTGGCGAAACAGTGCTCCCCTGGGATCCGGCAACTCGTGGCGTTCTCTCGTCCGATCTGCCTGAACTGCAGGACGCACGTGCAAAGCTTCTGGCTGCGCTCGACAATGGTGGCCGTACCGGTCCTCATGCTTGCGAATGCGCCAAGGCACAGCGTTACTATGATGGTTGGGTCGAACAGGCGAGCGACAACAAGCTCGGCGTGAACGGCTCATGGCTCGGTGGCGAAGGCGGTCCGGTTCAACCGGAACGCGTGAAGGCTGAAAAGGCTGCTTTCTATGAAGCCCTGACAGCTTGCGAAGCCAAGGCCATGATGGGTCCGTGGACCATCTACTTCGGTTTCAACAAGTCCAACCTGACGTCTGAAGCTCAGGCTGTGGTTCAGGAAATCGCCAAGACATCTGCTCCTGCTTTCGCCGTGGTCGGTCATACCGATACGTCGGGTAGCAACGCCTACAACCAGGCTCTGGGCAGCCGTCGTGCGAATGCCGTTGCTTCGGCCATCAAGGCCAACGGCAAGGACACATGCTCGGTCATGTCTGACGGTGAAACGAACCTTGCAGTCGCCACAGGCGATGGCGTTCGTGAGCCTCTCAACCGCCGTGCGGTTGTGACGTCCTGCCCCTGAGGCAAGGTCGACTGAAAATCGAGAAGGCCCCGGTCGTAAGACCGGGGCCTTTTTCTTTGCTCAGGCATCTGTCGTATCGTCACTTTTCTGGCGTCAAATGTTGAACATGACCTCGTCTGACGCGATATAAGCAAAAGGCCGCTTTCATCTGGCCGCCAACTCCCCGGAGCCTTCATGCTGAAATTTCCTCGTTCGCCGTCCTCGCCTGCCGAGCCTGCCTCTTCATCCGCCTCGGCAGAGGATTTGCCCGTCTGGGATCTCAATGATCTCTACAAGGGCATGGATGCGTCTGAGTTGAAGGCCGATCTTGCCTCTGCGGCGGCTGAGGCCCGTGCCTTTGCCGCCGAGTGGCGCGGCAAGCTTGCCGGTCTGGCGGTAGACGCGAAGGGCGGCGACGAGATTGCGCGCGCCATGCGCGCCTATGAGGCGCTGCAGGACAAGTTGGGCCGGGTCTTTTCCTACGCGGGTCTGCTCTATGCGACCGACAATACCAATCCGGCAAACGCCAAATTTTATGGCGACATGCAGGAGCGCGTGACGACAATCTCCACCGATCTTCTGTTCTTTACGCTGGAGCTTAACCGTCTGGATGACGAGGCGATGGCCGCCGCGCTCAAATCGCCCGCGCTGGCGCATTACGCACCCTGGTTGCGTGATCTTCGGACCATGCGGCCTTATCAGCTCTCCGACGAGATCGAAACGCTGCTGCATGAGAAAAGCGTTTCGGGACGCGGCGCATGGAACCGTCTTTACGATGAGACGCTTTCGCGCCTCACTTTCCAGATCGACAATAGCGATCAGCCGCTCGAGGCCGCGCTGAGCCGTCTGTCGGACCGCGAGCCCGCCAGGCGCGAGGCCGCCGCCCATGCTCTCTCCAAGGTCTTTGCGGAAAATGTTGCTACTTTCGCGCTCGTCACCAATACGCTTGCCAAGGACAAGGAGATCGAGGATCGCTGGCGCAAGTTCGAGGACATAGCCGATAGCCGTCACATCGCCAATTGCGTCGAAGCGCCGGTTGTCGCCGCGCTTGTCGATGCCGTGAAGAAATCCTATCCGCAATTGTCGCATCGCTATTATGCGATGAAGGCGAAATGGCTCGGCCTCGAAAAGCTCGAATATTGGGACCGCAATGCGCCGCTTCCCGATTCCGATGATGCGCAAATACCCTGGACGCAGGCGCGCGACACGGTGCTTTCGGCCTATCGGGGTTTCACGCCCCGGATGGCCGATATCGCCGAGCAGTTCTTTGATAAGGGCTGGATCGACGCCCCCTTGCGTCCCGGCAAGGCGACGGGCGCTTTTGCGCATCCGACCGTTCCGAGCGCTCATCCTTACGTGTTGGTGAACTATCAGGGCAAGACGCGCGATGTCATGACGCTCGCCCATGAATTGGGTCATGGCGTGCATCAGGTGCTTGCCGCCAGGCAAGGCGCCTTGATGGCCGATACGCCGTTGACGCTTGCCGAAACCGCCAGTGTCTTTGGCGAGATGCTCACCTTCCGCAAATTGCTGGCCGACACCACCGATCCGAAACGTCGCAAGGCGATGATCGCGGGCAAGGTTGAGGACATGCTCAACACCGTCGTGCGCCAGATTGCCTTTTATACTTTCGAGCGTCGCGTTCACACCGCTCGGCGCGATGGTGAGCTGACAGCCGAGCAGATCGGCAAATTGTGGATGGAAGTGCAGGGCGAAAGCCTTGGGCCCGCCATTCATCTCGGCGAAGGCTATGAGACCTATTGGTGCTACATCTCGCACTTCATTCATGCGCCTTTCTATGTCTATGCCTATGCCTTCGGCGATTGTCTGGTGAATTCGCTCTATGCGGTCTATATGCAGGCGTCTGACGGCTTTGCCGAGCGTTACTTCGATATGCTCAAGGCGGGCGGTACGCTTCGCCACAAGGAATTGCTCGCGCCCTTCGGACTCGACGCCAGCGACCCGGCCTTCTGGGACAAGGGGCTCTCCGTCATCCGTGGACTGATCGATGAGCTGGAAGCGATGGAATGAGCGACAAGACGCCTGACGTCGAAAAGAACCGTCTGGGCCAGCGTATGAAGCGCTATGCCCAGGTGGGCTCAGGCGTCGGCGGGCTGGCGGCCAAGGTCGCCGGTCAGCGCGTCTTTGGGCTGACGCCCGACAATGACAAGACTGCGCGCGAGTTGAAACAGGCGTTGGGCGGGCTCAAGGGACCGATCATGAAAGTGGCGC
>JBAQNC010000052.1:0-8005 GCA_049303435.1 Parvibaculum sp.
GCCTTCAGCTAGAGTTTGGGAGAAACGCGATGGGTGAAGCCAAGCGAAAGAAGCAGGAGCGGGCTGCCTGGCCCGGCTCTGATCGTTACGACGGCACGATTGATCTGCACGTTCTGCCTCCGGTTGCGGCGATTGACGGAGCGCGCATTCGCGAACTGACAGGCGACGACACCATTCCCGACACGTCGTTTGAGGCGCTGTCGTTGAGCGAGGATGTCATCGGCTCTGCCGAAGTAGACATCGGCCGGAGTCAGGTTTTCGAGGCTCTCGTGATAGCGCCGGTGATTGTAGTGCTTGATGAAGTTCCCGATTTGCGCCTCGAGATCACCAAGGTGCGGGAAACCTACGCCACGCGGGCGGAGATCGAGAAATACTCGCACCGCGCCAGCCCGGAAGCGATCGCCGAGAACGATTTCAACCTCAACATCCCCCGCTATGTCGACACCTTTGAGCCGGAAGAGGAAATCGACGTGGCCGCCCTGCAGAAGCAGATCAACATGATCGAGGCCGAACTGGCCGAGGTGCGCGGCAAGATGACCGGCTACCTGAAGGAGCTGGGCGTCGATGTCTGAGGGCGAACTGATCCTTTACAGCACCGAGGACGGCGCCGCGACCATCGGCCTGCGGGCCATCGACGGCACGGTCTGGCTGACGCAGCTCGAAATGGCCGAGCTATTCGACACCTCCAAGCAGAATGTCAGCCTGCACATCAACAACATACTGTCCGAGGAGGAGCTGGCGGCGGAGTCAGTTGTCAAGGAATCCTTGACAACTGCCGCGGACGGCAAGGCCTACCGCACGAAGGTCTACAATCTGGACGCCATTCTGGCGGTCGGCTACCGGGTCCGATCCCCGAGGGGCACCCAGTTCCGCCGTTGGGCCACCACCGTCCTGCGCGAATACCTGGTCAAGGGCTTCGCCATGGATGATGCCCGGCTGATGCAGGCCGAGCAATGGGACTATTTCGACGAGTGGCTTGCCCGCATCCGGGACATCCGCGCCTCGGAGAAGCGCTTCTATCAGAAGGTGCGCGACCTCTACTCGACCGCCATCGACTACGACAAGACGTCCGAACAGGCGCAGGCCTTCTTCAAGAAGGTGCAGAACAAGATGCTCTGGGCGGTCACGGGCAAGACGGCCGCCGAGCTGATCGATAGCCGCAGCGATCCGGAGGCGCCGAACATGGGCCTGACCAGCTGGAAAGGCTCGGTCGTGCGCAAGGGCGATGTCGGCACCGCCAAGAACTACTTGCACGCCGAGGAGGTCGAGGAACTGAACCGCATCGTCGTGATGTATCTCGACTATGCCGAGGACCAGGCGCGCCGCCGCCGCCCGGTCGCCATGGCCGAATGGGCCGACAAGCTCGACGCCTTCCTGTCCTTCAACGAACGCGACGCGCTGACCCATGCCGGGCGGTTGCGGATGGACGTGGCGCAGAAGCTGGCCGTCGAGCGGTTCGAGGTGTTCGACGCAAACCGCCGCGCCGCCGAGGCTTTGGCGGCGGATGAGGCCGATATCGTCCAGCTGGAGGAAATGGAGAAGGCCGCCAAGGGGCGGAAGAAGGGGGGCGAGGATGCGAACTGAAGCAAGACGCTGGCCCACCCTGCCGCTAGGAAAGATCGCGAAAATTCAATCGGGTGGAACCCCCGATCGGAAAAACAAATCCTACTGGATCGAACGAAATATTCCTTGGGTTACAACGGCTGAGGTTCAGTTTTCGACGATCACTGATGCTAAAGAGATGATCACGCAGCTTGGCCTCGAAAACTCATCTGCCAAGATTTTCCCGAAGGGGACTTCTGCTTGCGCTCTATGGGCAGGGAAAGACACGGGGGCAGGTTGGTTTACTCGCCATTGATGCTGCGACCAACCAAGCGTGTGCTGCAATTCGCGCAAAGCCTGAAGTTGACGCGGGTTACCTATATGAATTTCTCAAAGGTTCCTATTTGACGATTCGGGGGCTTTCGAATTCCGGCGGTCAAGAAAATCTAAGCGCAACTATCGTTTCCGAAATACAGGTTCCTCTCCCCCCACTCCCGGAACAGCGCAAGATCGCGGAAATCCTGCGGACATGGGACGAGGCCATCGAGAAGCTGGAGGCGCTGCGGGCGGCGAAGGAACGGCGTCTCCATTCACTGCGCGAGAAGCTGACTTACGTTGATGCTGAGGGCGAGCGCACGCACCGCCAGCACCCAGACCAAACGCAGCGATATCGTCGCTTAGGGCCTGTTGATAAATAACTGAATCGCGGCGCGGCATTTTTTTGGTTTTGGGGATTCCCCCAGCGAATCGGCGCGGCTAGATTCCTGTTTATGATTGACGACAGCGCCATTCGGTTGCGGTTTAAGACGCTTGATCCGGTTCTGGACGAGCGGGGCCGTCGCCGTTTTGCGGCGGCCGAGGCGCTGGCTGCCGGCCATGGCGGTGTGACGGCGGTGTCCCGGGCGACGGGCATTGCGCGCAGCACGATCAATCGGGGCTTGGCCGAACTGCGCGACGAAACAGTCCTGGCGCTACCTCTGGGGCTTCCCGCACCTTGGTGAAACTCCAATCAAGCTTTGGATTTCGTCCGCTCGCTCAAAAGAACGTCCAGCGTGTCCACAAAATGATCCGCTTCCAAGATAGTGAGACATAGTGGAGGCCGGACCTTCAACACATGGCCGAAGGGGCCGGCCGCACCGATCAATATCTGCCGCTCGCGCAAATCATTGATGAGGTCGCTAGCCGCGGTCGGGGCGGGCTTTGCCGAATCCTCGCGATCAACGATGTCGATGCCGATATAGAGACCGGAACCGCGGACCGTTCCGATTTGGGGTAAGCGCCCAGCCAAATCTTCAAGACGTGACTTCAGATGCGCGCCGACAATGCGCGCGTTTTCTATCAACCCTTCTTCCGCAATCACATCAAGAACAGCAAGGCCAGCGGCACTTGCGACGGGGTTGCCGCCGAAAGTGTTGAAGTAACCGAATTCATCGCAAAAGCGCTTCAGGAGGTCTGGACGTGCCACCACACCGCCCATGGGAAAACCATTGCCCATAGGCTTGCCCATCGTGACCATGTCGGGCACGACACCATGACGGGCAAAGCCCCACATTGCTGTGCCGGTACGCCCGAAGCCCGGCTGCACTTCGTCGGCAATGAAAAGCGCACCACTCGCCTGCACGAAATCAATGGCTGGTTTCAGAAACCCAACGGGATCGGCATAAACACCGTCGCTGGAGAAGATCGTATCGGCAACAAAGGCCCCAAGTTTATGTCCGCGCGACTCGAGCGCCGCCATTGCCTGTTTCACCGCCGTCGCGAAACCTGTTGCGAGGTCAGCGCCATAATAGACAGGATCGGGCGCGGCAATTGTCTCCACATAGGCTGGTGGCTCGCCGCGCTTGTAAGAGGAAGGCGAAATCTCGGTCACCGCCGTCGTATTACCGTGATAGGCCGCCTCGGTAACGATGACACCCATTTGCCCGGTGGTGATCCGCGCCATACGCAATGCAAGATCGTTGCTCTCGCTGCCTGTGCATGTGAAAGCGACGTTGGAAAGCGTTGCCGGAAAATGCGACAGAAGCCGTTCAGCATAGTCATGCAGGCCATCATAAAGATAACGTGTATGGCAGTTGAGCCGAGCTACCTGACGAGAGATTGCTTCCACAACTCTGGGATGGCAGTGGCCCACCGACGGAACGTTGTTATAGAGATCCAGAAAACGTTTTCCATCGAGCGTATAAATCGAGGCGCCACGCGCTTCGACAACATGGAGAGGGTTTCTATAAAAGAGAACGGAGGTGGGGCCAAAGCTTGATTGGCGTCGCTTGATCAACTCCTGAACATCGCTCGCAAGACTTTCAGCGGCGGCGCCATCGAAAGCATTGAGAGCAAGAATCTGTTGCGTGGGCTTGCTCATTCAAATTACTCCGTAACTGTTTAGGCGTGCTCAGACAGGAAGGCCTCAGCCATCGCAAGTGTTCCCTGCGTATAGGGAATGCCGGTTTCCTGCGCGGTTGGTGTCTCGGAATGCGAGGCAATCCAGGCGGTAAGAAGAATCCGGCGCAGCATGATAAACGTAGGAAGCTGATCAGCCTCCGCATCACTCAAGGAGGCGACACTCCGATAACCTTCAAGCCAACTCTCGCGAAGGTCAGGGATATAGGGCTCATCTTCGATGAAGCTGATGGCGGCGGCAAAATCATAGAGAAACCAGCTAAAGCCACAGTCATCGAAATCTATCAAGGCAAGCCTGTCACCCTCGACCAAAAGGTTGGCAAGACGCAGATCCGCATGCACAAGGCCAAAACTTTCCGGGCCCTCGCCGATCGCCGCTAACTGGCGTTCGAGAACCGACGCCGTTCGTTCAAGCAGTGCGCGCGCTGACGCATCAAGGCCGAGGCCTGCCCGGAAATCACCCCAGAGCGGCGCATCGCCAAGCGTCGAACGGAAGTTCCAGACCTTGCGTGTGAAAGCTTCGGGCCGCCGCCATTGGCGCGCGTGAGTGTGAAGTTTGGCGTGCACGGCGCCGAGCTTGGTAAACCAGGGCGCAAGACTATCGCTTTCCGAAGGTTCACGACCACTGACGAATTCAAAAGCGACGACATGACGGTCGGTGCCTTCGTCGTCCATGTCGGCAATCAACGAACCATCAAGCAAAGCAATAGGTTGTGGCGTTATCACCACGTGGTCAGCTCGCAGGGCAGTGATCCAGGCCAGCTCCGACGTGATTTCCGTTCTGGTGTGATAGTCAGGACGGTGAACGCGTAAAATGAGATCGTCATGATCGGCATTCTTTACGCGGAAGGTCGCGTTTTCTGAAATCGTCAGCAGTGACAGATCGCTATCGGGCGCAAGTCCCCATTGGGGGAGCATCTGCCTCAATCCATCTTCCATCCGTGTCAAAAAGCGGTCGTCATACAACACAGAGTGCGCCCCTTTTTCTTGTCGATAGGCCCAACAATGACATGTTGGTCGTGCCAGATTTATCGACTACCTTCCAACATATTCAGCGCGGATCTGTGAGGAGCGCCTTGAATTCATCCCTGCGCATCACATGACCGTAAATCATGTTGATGACCGCGAGTTCATGCAGATGGAGCGCATCGCTTGCCGCCGCGCAGCAATCTTCCAGCACCAGCACATCGAAACTTTCATCGGCAAGGCTGCGCACGGTCGAGGATACACATTGATCGGTGAAGATGCCGACACAGACCACAGTGGAGATGCCGAGATTATTCAGGATGAGACGGAGATTCGTGCCGGTAAGCGCACTGTCCGTCGTCTTGATCACCACGATCTCATCGCCTTGGGGCGCGAGAGCGGGAACGATCTGCGAAGCATGTTCATCCTTGGGCAAAAGCAGATTGTTAAAGCCAGGCTTCTTCTGGCTTAGCGATCTCTCGCGACCATCCTGCGTTGCGCAGGCGATGCGGACGAAGAGACATTCCATGCTTCGAGCGCGAAAAAATGAAATCGTCTCCGCAATATTGGGAATGACAATTTCGTGCATCCGCCGATGAAAATGCGTCCAGGCATCGTAATGCGCGCGCTCGGCCTCTGAGACGAGGTCATCTCGTTCAGGCCGTTCCAGATAGGTATTCTGTACATCGATCACCAACAGGGCTGTGGTGGCGGGATCGATCAGCGGATCCTCAGGCTCGGGCGCAGAGGCATAATAAAGCGAGCGGTGTCGCTGCTTCCATGAGGTTACGTCAGTCATGCTTCCACCTCAACCTAACTCCGCTTGCCTGTCAGCATGACATCAACCCGTGCCCGCTCAAGAGCGCGGGCAATAGCGTTACCGATCGGCGCATCAGTGACGATATGCGTCACATCGTGCCAACGCGCCCAGATTGACAAGGCATGGCGATCAAACTTCGTATGATCAGCGACAATAATCGTGGCCGCGGCACGGGTCATCATTGCCTTGTAAACAGAGGCGGCGGCCGCGTCTGCATCGGAAACCCCCTCTGCGGTAATGCCTGTCGCTCCAAGCAGTGCCCAATTAGCGTTATAGGCCTGCAGGAACTCGACCGCCTCCGCACCGACCATGATGCCCTCGCGCGCATCATATCGGCCGGGGCACATGAGTACGGTGATGGTCGGGTTCTGCGACAGAACAGTCGCGACACTGAACGAATGGGTAATAACCGTCAGATCCCGACACTCGGCCGCCATGCGCCGGGCAACGTGAGTTGTCGTGGCGCCGGCTCCGATGGCAACAACGTCACTCAGTTTGAAGAGCTTCACTGCTGCTGAAGCCAGCGCTTCACGCTCGGGCACTAGCATGCGGTGGCGTTCACTCACCGTGGGTTCGGCACTGAGTGGTCGAACGGCGCCGCCATAAGTGCGGTTGATGAGGCCGCGTTCGGAGAGCTCAAAGAGATCACGACGAATAGTCTCGGTCGAGACACCAAGCTCTGCCGCAAGTTCCGAGACGCGCAAGGTCGATGTCGCCATCAATTCGGCTATAATTCTTTCCTGGCGCTTCTTTTTACTGCGCCTTGGTTTATCTGGCATGACCATGTCCTAAACGTTTCCCTTCATGGCAATATGCCATTGCAAGTCTGTTTAGTCGTCAATTGGATATACACTAGGCGCCTCATTCCGCCTCGCGCCGTAGCTTGAGCAGGAATATTCCCATTGCGCCGATAGCCATGACGGCGACCGCCCCTAATGTGCTCATGGTTCCAAGTGCCGGCACCATCGGCGTATAGCCCGCCACCATCTTTGAATAGAGCCATTTGGGAATTGTCGAATCCGCGCCTGCCGTATAGAGCGACAAGGGAAAATTGCTCCAGGACAAAAGGAAGGCAAAGAGGCCGCCTGACCATATGCCGGGCCAGAGGAGCGGTAGCGTCACTTCGCGCATCACCTGCATACGCGTGCAACCCAGATCATAGGCTGCTTCTTCGAGGACCGGATCAAAGCTATAGACCTGGATCGCGATAACGAGCGTGACAACCGGCACGATCCAGACGAGATGAGCGACAATTGCAGTCATCCACGATGTCTGGATGCCCAGTGCGTTGAACCAGATAAGCAATGCGAGACCGAGCACAGATTGCGGGAAAAAGATCGGCAAGAGCACGAGGCGCTGAAAGAGATTACGTCCTTTCCAATCGTAGCGCGCAAAGGCGAGAGCGCCAAAGAAAGCGACCACCACCGAAATAACCGTTACGACCGCGGCAATGACGATTGAATTTTGAACGATGATGCCGATTTCAATCGAGTTGATAGTTTGGCGCCACCAATCGATCGTAAAGTGGCGCACAGGAAAGACGAAGTATCTACCCTTGGACAGGCTTGCCAACGCGCAGCATACCAGAGGAAGATAGACCAGCGCGGCGACGAGGATCGTCCAGACGCAGATAAAGAAATTCGAACGAGTATTGCGATTACGCTCCATCAACGCTTCCCTAAAAGCTGATCAAGATCGAGTCGGCGGAGAACAAGCAGCGTCAGTCCACCCACGAAGATCGTAACGAGTACGGCCATCGCTGAACCGAGCGGCCAGTTCTGTGAATATGTGAAGGCGATTTCTATATCGTGAGAAATAACAATGACCGATTGCCCACCGAGGATCTTGGCTTCCGCGACAGCCCCAATGCCGAGCACGAAGGTCAACAGGGTGCCAATGAGAAGCCCTGGCATGGCCAGCGGCAATTCGACCTCTTTCCATATCTGTAGTCTGCTCGCCCCGAGGTCTCGCGCCGCATCGACAAGGTGTTCGGGCACCATGGCAAGCCCCAGCGTCATGGGGAAAAGCATGTAGGGGAGATAGGTATAGATCATACCGCCCAGAATTGATGAGGCGTGGTAAAGCATGTCAGGCGCGGCATCTCCTCCCATAGCCTTTAACACTCCATCGAGAACGCCACCCTTGATAAAGAAAAGGACCCAGCCATAGAGCCGAACGTTGTCGGACACGAAGAGCGGAAAGACAAAGAGGATGCTAACCAGCGACGACCACCTCCCAAACACATGAGTAAGGCCATAGGCGATCGGGTAGGCAACCACA
>JBAQNC010000053.1:0-26229 GCA_049303435.1 Parvibaculum sp.
TATTTCAGCCACCCGCAGTCTGAATATTTCGGCGTCGGTCGTATCGAGCGTGACCAGGTGGTGGACTATGCCAAACGCAAGGGCATGGCGCTGTCGGAATGCGAACGCTGGCTTGCGCCGATCCTCAATTACACGCCCGGTGCGGCCTCCGACGGCGCGGCGGCCTGAAAAAAACTTGTCCCCGTGGCATGATCCGACCCCATATTGATCGGATCATGCCCGCCAAGGGACGTAATCCGGAATGTCTGATTGCGTGGGCGTGGGTGGCATCGGCCTTGGGCTTTGCAAGGCTTGAGGTCATGCGCGGGGCGAATGAATTTCGCCAACGCGACCCACGCGTCTACGCGTTGCTACGCGTCACGCGGGTGAAAGACATTGGCCCCGCGTCCCTTTTAATCGAGGGGCAAATATCGAGGCGACGAATTTTGATCAACCCTCCGGATGCCTCGCATCGCGGAGCTTCACCGGCTTGTCCTGTTTGATCAAATCAAACCGATCGTCACGGCGCCGACAAAAAGGAACGCAAGACAGGTGAGGGCGTAACCGACTTTCATGGAAATCATTATTCTGGCCTCCAGCGAAAGGGTGCTTCTGAAAATACAAACAGCACATGTCACAGCTTGAGTCTGGCGCGCTATTTCGGGCGTGCAAGGCAAATTTCAATTGCGTGATTGCTGCCACAATGTGACGTATTTGCAAGGATGGAAAGGGGCGGGATTCGGCCCTGAATCCTGTGCCTGTTGTGTCGCTGCCAATTCCCCCGGTGGATAAGTTTTTTGGGCGGACAAGACGACTCACACTGTTTTGACATTCTACATTCGAAATCCGGCCATCTAACTCAATCTGAAGGCGACGTCGTCGATCTCTACAAATGCCATAAGTCAGAACGGTTCTATTGACTGTATATATATCTTTGTACGGATAGTTCAGGCAGGGCCGAATCCGCCACCCCCCGGCGTCTCGATGATGATCGTGTCCCCGGCTTCAACCTCGACTTGATCCGACCCGGCGAGTTTTTCAATTTCGCCGTTGTTCTGCCGCAGGCTGTTTTCACCGCATAACGCATCACCACCACCTGCGAGCCCGAAGGGCGGGACGCTGCGATGGGTGGAAAGGATGGAGACTGTCATCGTTTCGCGGAACCTGATTTCGCGTATGACGCCGTCGCCGCCCTTGTGGCGGCCTGTGCCACCGGAACCGCGCCGAATGGCGAAGTTTTCGAGGATCACAGGGAAGCGCCATTCGAGGATTTCAGGGTCCGTCAGGCGCGAATTGGTCATATGGGTGTGAACGGCATCCGCGCCATCAAATGTCGCGCCAGCGCCAGCGCCGCCGCAGATGGTTTCGTAATATTGATGGGTGGCGTTGCCGAAGGTCAGATTGTTCATCGTGCCTTGCGCCGAGGCCATGACGCCGAAAGCGCCGAAAAGCGCGTCGGTGATCCATTGGCTTGTCTCGACGTTGCCGCCGACCACTGCCGCCGGATAACGCGGCGAGAGCATCGTGCCGTCGGGAATAATGATTTCCAGCGGCTTCATGCAGCCTTCGTTGAGCGGAATGTCATCGTCCACCATGCAGCGGAAGACATAGAGCACGGCAGCGCGGGCAACGGAGGAGGGCGCATTGAGGTTGGTCGCGAGTTGCGGGCTTGTGCCGGTGAAGTCGATCCTGGCGCTGCGGGTTGCGTGGTCCGCGGTGACGGCAAGGCGGATCGTTGCGCCATCATCCATCGTCTGTTCGAAGCTGGCGTCCTTCAGTCTGTCGATAACGCGGCGGACGCTTTCTTCCGCATTGTCCTGCACGTGGCCCATATAGGCTTCGACGACATCGAGCCCGAATTCATCGACCATCTTGCGCAGTTCCTGTGCGCCTTTCTCGCAGGCCGCAATTTCCGCTCGCAGATCGGCAATGTTCTGGTCCGGGTTACGCGCAGGCCAGCGGCCCGATGAGAGCAGCGCGCGCATTTCGGCCTCGCGAAAATGTCCGGCTTTCACCAACTGGAAATTGTCGATCAGGACGCCTTCCTCCTCCACCGTTTTTGAGTGTGCGGGCATCGATCCTGGCGAAATGCCTCCAATGTCGGCCTGATGTCCGCGCGCGGCGACATAGAAAAGTCGTTCCTTGTTTTTGCTGTCATAGACGGGGGCGACGAGGGTCACATCGGGCAGATGCGTGCCGCCATTGTAGGGGGCATTCAGCACAAAGACGTCGCCCGGTCCCATGTCGGGGTTTTGCTCGATGACGGCGCGCACGCTCGCGCCCATCGAGCCCAGATGCACCGGCATATGCGGCGCATTGGCGACAAGACCGCCCGCGCGGTCGAATATGGCGCAGGAGAAATCCAGCCGTTCCTTGATGTTGACCGAGAAGGCGGTCTTTTCGAGCGTGAAACCCATCTGCTCGGCGATGGACATAAAGAGATTGTTGAAAATCTCGAGCATGACGGGATCGACCGCTGTGCCGATGGCGTCGTTGCGTTGTTTCGGTTTCACGCGCGTCAGGATGATGTGATCGTGAGGTGTGACTTCGCCCGCCCATTCATCTTCGATGATAATGGTCTGGTTGGGTTCGATGATGATGGCAGGCCCCGTAATCCGGTCGCCAATGTCGAGCGCTTCGCGCAGGAAGACCGGCGTATCGTGCCATGTTCCTTCGCTGAAGAAGCGTGTCATCCCGTCGGGCTTCGGCGCGCAACGGTCCGATGAAAGGGGGAGGGCCTTCTCGGTGACACTTGTGTCCTTGCCGACTGCCTCTACCGACACAGCTTCGATGACGATCGGCCTGTCTTTTGCGATGAAGCCGAAACGCTGGCGGTGCGCTGTTTCAAACAGATTCCGGATTTCTTCAAGCGTGCCGTCGTCGATCAGCAGCGGTGTGTCGGTGCCCGCGTAGCGCAGAAGCAGACGCGTGAAGATATGAATCGCATCCACTTCGACTCCCTGCCTCCCGACCTCATCTTTCGTTTCGGCGGCCAGTGTGTCGATGGTCGGTTGAAGGCTCTCAAGCTCGTCTTCGTTGAGTGGCCTTTCCACAGCCCGTTCGCGGTTGGCGCGGACGTCGGCCAGCCCCATGCCATAGGCCGATAGCACACCCGAAAGAGGATGGAAGAAGACGCGCGTCATGCCCAGAGCGTCGGCGACGAGGCAGGCATGTTGTCCACCAGCGCCGCCAAAGCAGGCGAGTGCATAGGCCGCCACATTATGTCCGCGCTGCACGGAAATTTTCTTGATTGCCTGCGCCATGTTTTCGACTGCGATGCGGATGAAACCGTCGGCGATTTCTTCCGCCGGACGTTCGATCTCCCTGGCCAGTTCTTCGAATTTTGTGCGGACGATGTCGCCGTCGAGTGGCTTGTCGGCGTTCGGCCCGAAGACTTTGGGAAAATATGCGGGTTGCAGCTTGCCGAGCATGACGTTCGCATCCGTTACCGTCAGCGGACCGCCGCGTCGATAGGCGGCAGGGCCAGGGTTTGCGCCTGCCGAATCCGGGCCGACGCGCAGCCGGTTATGGTCGTAGTGCAGGATGGAACCGCCACCTGCGGCTACCGTGTGGATCTGCATCATCGGCGCGCGCATGCGGATGCCCGCGACTTCGGTTTCATAACTGCGTTCCAGTTCGCCGTCATAGTGGCAGACATCGGTCGAGGTGCCGCCCATGTCGAAGCCGATGAGGCGTGAGATGCCCGCAATGCGCGCGGTCTCCACCGCGCCCACGACGCCGCCTGCGGGGCCGGAGAGGATTGCGTCCTTGCCTTCAAAAAGGGAGGCCGCGGTGAGGCCGCCGGATGATTGCATGAAGAGAAGCCGGGTGTCCGCCCCGAGTTCGGCGGCGATTCTGGCCACATAGCGTTTGAGGATGGGCGAGAGATAGGCATCGACGACGGTCGTGTCGCCGCGTGAGACGAACTTCATCAGTGGGCTTACCGTATGGCTCGCCGATATCTGCGTGAAGCCGATTTCGCGCGCAATCCTTGCTGCGGCCTCCTCATGGGCGGTGTAGCGATAGCCATGCATGAAACAGATGGCGACAGCGCGGATACCGTCTGCATAGGCTTCGCCGAGTTTCTGCCGGGTTGCCGCTTCGTCGAGTGGCGTCAGGATTGAGCCCTCGGCCGTCATTCGTTCGCCAACTTCCAGGCTGTGTTCGAACAGCATGTCCGGCTTTATGATTTCCAGCCGGAAGAGGTGAGGGCGGTTTTGGTAGCCGATGCGAAGCGCATCGCCAAAGCCACGTGTGGTCAGCAGGACGACGCGTTCGCCCTTGCGCTCCAGCAGCGCATTGGTTGCGACAGTTGTGCCCATTTTGACATGGTTGATCCTGTGGCGTGGCAGTTCTTCTCCCGCATCCACACCCATCAACTCGCGAATGCCCTGAAGCGCGGCGTCTTCGTATCTTTCGGGGTTTTCAGACAGTAGTTTGCGCGCCACCAGCGCGCCATCTGGTTGACGCGCAACGATATCGGTAAAGGTGCCGCCTCGATCGATCCAGAAATCCCAGGATTTCTTGTTTGGGCCTTGAATGCTCATATGCCGAAATTGCCATAAGAGTGCAGAGGGAGCGAGCCGAATTGAGACGGTGAGTTTCAATACCGATTTGGCGGAAAGCGCGTGTAGATTGGCCGAAAGTCTTTCTTTGGGGCTTCATGTCACCAAAGCTTCAAATCGCTTTGCAGAATTGTTGAGTGCCAGCGTCAGGATTTGGCTTTAAGATGGCGCCCATGTCGATCTGGGGCAAAATAGCAGGCGCTGGTGTCGGTCTTGCCGTTGGCGGGCCGTTGGGCGCGCTTGTCGGGGCGGTCGCCGGCCACCTCGTGATAGATCGCGCCGTGGCGGACAATGAAGTTGTCTTTACGGTCGCGCTTATTGCTCTTTCGGCCAAGATGGCCAAGGCGGACGGTCAGGTGAGCGATGTGGAAATTCGCGCCTTTGAAGAGGTGTTGAAGGTTCCCGACGCCGAAAAGGCCAATGTCGACCGGGTCTATCGGATTGCACAGCAGGATGTCGCCGGGTTCGACGCCTATGCAGACCAGCTTGCGCGGATTTATCGTGACAATCCCGCCATGCTTGAAGATGTGCTCGATGCGCTTTTTCACATTGCCAAGGCGGATCAGTATATCCATCCTGCCGAAATTGAATTTCTACGCAATGTTGCCGATATCTTTGGATTTTCCGAAGTCGAGTTCGCTCGAATCCGGGCGAGCCATCTGGGTACAGACCGGACCGATCCCTATCTCGTGCTCGGCATCACGCCTGATATCTCGACCGACGACCTGCGCAAGGCCTATAGACGTCTCGTTCGCGAAAACCATCCTGACACGCTGATCGCTCGCGGCGTGCCCAAGGAGTTTGTCTCCATCGCCAACGAAAAGCTCGCGACGATCAATGTGGCCTATGAAAAAATCCTGAGCCAGCGGGGAATGTGAGTAAAAGCTAGGCGTAGCCTCAGGCTTGGGCTAACAAGTGTTGCCTGTAACCTCGCCTTTTGCGCTGGACCTATGACCCGCCCCCATCTCGCCTTCATGATGTTTATCAACCTGATCTGGGGCTTTGCGCTTGTCGCGGCCAAGGTGGGCTTGGAGCATTTTCCGCCGATGCTCTTTACTGCATTCCGCTTCATGCTGATCATCATGGTGCTGTTTCCGTTCTTGAAAATCCACAAAGGTCGGATGAAGCAGGTTCTGATCATTGCGCTTTGCGCAGGCCCTCTTGGGTTCGGGTTTTTCTTTGCGGGTCTCGCGCTTTCCAACCCCTCGGTCGTGGCGGTGGTGGGCCAGCTTGGCGTGCCTTTCTCCACCATCATGTCCGTTCTGTTTCTCAATGAGCAGGTGCGTTGGAAGCGCTGGCTTGGCATTTCGCTGTCGTTTCTGGGCGTGATGGTCATCAGTTTCGACCCGACGGTTTTCCAGTTTCTGACGGGCGTAATCTTCGTGGTGATTTCTGCCATGATCGGGTCGGTCGGGACGATTTTTCAGCGCCAGATCAGAAACGTCGGCGTCTTTCAGATGCAGGCATGGATTGCGATGGTCGCGGGGCCGGTGATGCTCGGCATGTCGTTCGCTTTCGAGAGCCATCAGTGGGAAATCGTGAAGACGGCCTCGCTCCTTCAGTGGAGCGGCATTTTTTATACGGCTTTTGCGTCGAGCCTCATCGGCCATGCCGGCATCTTCTATCTTCTGCAGCGTTATGAGGTGACGCAGACCGCGCCCCTGACCTTGCTTTCGCCTATATTCACCGTCATCTTCAGTATCGTTCTGCTGGGCGATGTGTTGACCACCCGTATGTTGGTTGGCGCAACGATTGCGCTCACGGGCATTCTTATCGTGTCGCTCAGGCAAAAGCAGATCGTCGATACGGGTCCCTGACAAATGGCTGCCTTATGAGCCTTCCCATCGCCAATCGTTCGTCGCCCAATTTCAATGAGCGGCCTCAACCTGCGCTCATCGACATTTTGGTGCTGCATTACACAGGAATGGAGAGTGGGGACGCGGCAATCGCCCGCCTTTGCGATCCGGCGTCCAAAGTGTCAGCTCATTATGTCGTCGAGGAAAACGGCGATGTCCTGCGCCTTGTCGAAGAAGACAAACGTGCGTGGCATGCGGGTGTTGCAAGCTGGGCGGGCATCAATGATGTGAATGGTCGCTCTATCGGCATCGAGGTCGTCAATGGCGGGCATGACTTTGGCTCGCCGCCATATCCCGACATCCAGATGCGTGCGGTCGCGGCCTTATGTCGGGAAATCATCTCGCGCCATCCTATCGCGTCGCGTTCCGTCGTCGCGCATTCCGACATTGCGCCGGGGCGGAAAGCCGATCCGGGCGAATGGTTTGACTGGCAGCGTCTCGCGAAGGCGGGTGTTGGTGTCTGGGTGGAGCCAGTGCCGATTGTCGGCGGGCCAGTGCTCAAGCTCGGTGATCGTGGTGATCCTGTTTCGGAGCTTCAATTTCAACTGGCCAATTACGGTTATGGGGTCGAAGTGCTCGGCGTCTTTGACGCGAAGACAGAGGTAGTGGTGCGTGCGTTCCAGCGTCACTTTCGACCTGAACGAGTTGACGGCGTGGCTGATCTTTCGACCATTGCCACGCTTCGTCTTCTTCTCGATTCGGTCTGACTTCTCTCTTACGGAATCATCAACACGCGACCGACAGCCTGACGGCTCTCGATATATTCGTGGGCCGCAGCGGCGTCCTTCAGTGCGAAGGTCTTGTCGATCACGACCTTGAGCTTGCCTGCCGCCACATCGTCGATGTGGCGCTGGATATTGCCGCGGACGCGGTCGGTGAAGATTTCAGCGCCAAGGAATACGCCGGACAGTGTCTGGTTGCCCTGCATCATGGTCGAGACATCGACCTTGGCCGGATCGCGACCGGCCTGACCGACCAGCGAGACGCGACCTCGATAGGCAAGCGACAGGATCGACTTCTGCAGCGTCGAACCGCCGACCGGGTCCACCACCAGATTGACGCCCTTGTTGTCGGTGAGGCGCTTCACCTCTTCGACGAGATCCTGCGTCTTGTAATTGATGCCCTGATCGAGCCCCAATTCCTTGAGGCGAGCGAGGCGCTCGTCGCTTGAAGCGGTGGCGAAGACCGTTGCACCCGCGCGTTTGGCGAGCTGGATGGCGGCGATGCCGACGGCGCCTGCACCGGCCTGTACCAGCACGGTTTCGCCTTTTTGCAATTTGCCGAATTCAAACAGGCAATCGTCCGCCGTGCCGAAGGGCACGGGAATGGCGGCAGCAAGTTTGATGTCGAGATTGTCCGGCACGGGCCATGCGGTGAGGGCGTTCACAGCACGGAGTTCCGCATGCGACCCTGCAAAGTTTACCGTCGTCACGCGCTGACCGGGCTTGAGGTGGGTGACGTTCGCGCCGACCTCGATGATGGTACCCGCTGCCTGATACCCCACGATGTGTGGATTGGACAGAAGGGGGCCTCCGCTGCGGTTGAGCGTGTCGCCACCCTCGATGCTGACAGCTTCCACCTTGATCAGGATGTCGTCAGGGCCGCAGGTCGGGTCCGGCACATCTTCGTATTTGAGGACGCTTGGGGGACCGTTTTCGTAATAGACAGCGGCTTTCATGGCTCTCTCCCTGTATTTTTGAGTTTTGACTTATCCGCAATGTCGGGGCGCGTGCCAAGATGTGCAAGCACCTGACGCGGATAAACTTGACGTCAACTGGCAATGAACCTTATGTCCTGAGTGTCAGATGGCCGGATGGCCGCTGTCTCGCGCAAGCGGGGCAGAGGAAAGTCCGGGCTCCACGGAAACACGGTGCCGGATAATGACCGGCGGGGGCGACCCCAGGGAAAGTGCCACAGAAAACAGACCGCCTGCATCTGATGCAGGTAAGGGTGAAACGGTGCGGTAAGAGCGCACCGCGCGACCGGTAACGGAAGCGGCACGGCAAACCCCACCGGGAGCAAGACCAAATAGGGGCGGCGCGCCGGATGAAAATCCGGCAAACCTGTTTCCGGGATGCTGCCCGGGTTGGTTGCACGAGGCATTCGGTAACGGATGTCCCAGATGAATGGTCATCGCCCGCAAGGGTACAGAACCCGGCTTACAGGCCATCTGACATTTTCGTCCAGTGCCTTGCCTCGATGTATTTGTCCCAATGCCGCAGGCTGATCAAAGGCTTTTAAAATCTTGATCGTTCTTCTTATGTTCTTAAATAAAGAGGTGTTTCTGTCCCATTTTAGTCTTGCTTGAGGCCTGCCAAGCCCGCTGAATACCTAGGGTTTCCCGTTGACGCCCATAAATTCCCATGATATCCCATGAACTTCCATTCTTTGGTGTGCCAGCTCCGCTGGATTCCATCGGAAGGAGGGGAATGTGGGCATGCCTGAGCGGCGGGCGCCCCAACAGGAAATGAGTGCTTCCAATGGAGTCGTTCCGGGGGCGGTTCACAAACAAGGTTGATGCGAAGGGTCGGGTCTCCGTCCCCGCCAAATTCCGCTCGATTGTGATCGCACAGGGCCTGAACGGCATCATCTGCTCCCCTTCATTTAAAGGTTCCTATCTGGAGGCTGGTGGCCCCGCCTATGGCGAAATGCTTGATCAGATGATCAACCGCCTGGGCATGTTTTCCGACGAGCATGACAATCTCGCCGCCGCGCTTTACGGCGAAAGTCAGGAACTGTCGCTCGATGGCGATGGTCGCCTGGTCCTGCCTGAAGAATTCCGGGACTATGCCCACATCAAGGGCGAAGCGACTTTTGTCGGGTTCGGCGCGCGCTTCCTGATCTGGGAGCCCGGTGCCTATAATGATTTCCGCGCCAAGGCCTTGAGCGATGCCAAGTCGCTGGGCGATCTCATGCAGCCTGCCAATCCCGTGACGCCGGTTCGCCCCAATGGGGGTGAGGCATGAGCAAGCAGCCCCATATCCCCGTGATGCTCGATGATGTCCTTGATGTCTTGCAACCCAGGGACGGCGGCATCTATGTCGATGGCACCTTCGGGGCTGGCGGCTATACGAGCGCCATTCTCGGTAGCGCCGATTGCGCCGTGCTGGCGATTGATCGCGATCCCAACGCCATTCTGCGTGGACGTGAACTCGAGTCGAAATTCGCAGGTCGCCTGACGCTGATTGAGGGCTGTTTCGGCGATATGGAAAGCCTTGTCGGCGCGCTGGGGCATGAAAATGTCGATGGCGTCGTTCTCGATCTTGGCGTCTCCTCCATGCAGATCGATCAGGCTGAACGCGGCTTTTCCTTTCAAAAGGATGGTCCGCTCGATATGCGGATGAGCGGGCAGGGACTTTCTGCCGCCGATGTCGTCAATACGTTCGACGAGCGCGATCTTGCACGGATCATTGCGGTTTATGGCGAAGAGAAGCGCGCCCGCGCCGTCGCCAAGGCGATTGTCGCCGCGCGCGAAGAGGCGATGTTCGAGCGCACGCTGGCGCTTGCCAATATCGTGGAGCGCGTTATCGGTCGTCGGCCTCAGGATCGTATTCATCCCGCCACGCGCACCTTTCAGGCGCTGCGCATGTTCATCAATGATGAGCTTGGACAATTGGCTCAGGGGCTCGCAGGCGCCGAAAGTCTGCTCTGCGAAGGCGGCATTCTTGCCGCGGTAACTTTCCATTCGCTCGAAGACCGTGTGGTGAAGCGCTTTCTCACCGCGCGGACGGGCCGCGCCGCGCGCGCCAATCGCTTTGCGCCGGAGCGTGAAGAAGTGGCGCCGTCCTTTCTCGAGCTTGCGCATAAGGCGCGGAAGGCGTCGGAGGCCGAGACAAGCGTCAATCCCCGTTCGCGTTCGGCCAAGCTCAGGGCCGCCGCGCGCACGGCAGCGCCGGTCCTGCCGCTTGATCTCGATGCGCTGGGTCTTGGGCGTATGCCCTCGATGGCGGAGTTGGGCGCATGATCCGGGCTTTGAACATCGTTCTCATTCTGGCGGTTATTGGCACCTCCATCGGCCTTTACGACATCAAGTATCGGGCCGAGCTTGCCGAGAAGCGTGCGCAAACCATAGAGCGCAAAATTGCGAGCGAGCAGGAGGGTATTCGCGTCCTGCGCGCCGAGTGGAGTTACCTCAATCAGCCTGAGCGCCTTCAGGAACTGGCGCGTCGCTACACCAAGCTTGAACCCTTGCAGGCTTCGCAGATCGGCACATTTGCCGATGTGCCCATGCCCCATAAGGCCGATGATTTCTATGCACCCAATGCGACCGGATCGCTGGGTGGATATGCGGGCGTTGTGCCCGGTGACATCGGTGCTGGCGAAAGGACGATCAGATGATCGGTCGTCGCAATAAACAGGCCCAGCCTCACAGGCGCATCGTTCTTCCCGGACATGACGCCATTGCGCGTTCGCGTTCCTATCACGCAGTTGATAATGGTGAGCCGAGGACGCCTGTTCAGCGGCGGATTTCGCTCGCGCTGGCAGTCTTTGCCGGTTGCTTTGCGCTTGTTGGCGCCCGTCTTGTTGAGCTTGCCATTGTTGGTGGCGATAATGGGCCGCAGGTTGCGTCGGCCAGTTTTCAGGGGCCTGTCCACCGTCCCGATATTGTCGATCGCAATGGCGAAGTCATGGCGACTGATATTGTGACGGCGTCGCTTTATGCCGATGGGCGCGCAATTGTCGATCCCGTTGAAACCGCCGAACAGCTTGCCAGTGTGTTGCCGGATCTTGATGCGAATGAAGTCGCCAAGAAGCTTGAGACAGGGCATGCCTTCATCTGGCTGAAGCGCGATCTGACGCCAAAGCAGCAATATGCCGTTCATTATCTTGGTCTTCCCGGCCTCGGTTATCGCCGCGAGCAGAAGCGGGTCTTTCCCAATGGTCATAGCTCGTCCCATGTGCTCGGCACCGTCGATGTCGACAATCACGGCACGGCGGGCATGGAGCGCTATATCGACAAGGCGTTTCTTTTGGGTCGGGGCGACGCTGGCGGCGATCGTTCGCGTCCGGTGGCTTTGTCTATCGATACGCGTGTGCAGTTCGCGCTGCGTGACGAGCTTGAAAAGGGGATGGATGAATTCAAGGCCAAGGCGGCGGTTGGCATCATTATGGATGTTCATACTGGCGAAGTCATGGCGATGAGTTCGTTGCCCGATTTCGATCCCAATGACCCTATGGCTTCAAATACGGATTCCCGGTTCAATCGCGCGACACTTGGCGTTTATGAACTTGGTTCCGTTTTCAAGACGGTGACGCTTGCCGCTGCTCTTGATAGTGGCAAGGTGAATTTCAACGAAAAGTTCGATGCGACGCAGCCTATCAAGATTGCGCGCTTCACTATTCATGATTTTCATGCCGAGAACAAATGGCTGACGGTCCCTGAAATTTTCATGGTGTCGTCCAATATCGGCACCGCGAAGATTGCATTGCAACTGGGGACCGAGGCCTATCGCGGCTATCTCGAACGCTTCGGCCTTCTCAAGCGTCCCGATATCGAGTTGCCGGAAGCCGGGTCTCCGCTGATTCCTCAGCGCTGGGGTGAACTCTCCACGATTACGGCATCATTTGGTCAAGGTATTGCCGTAACGCCGATCCAGGTTGTCTCCGCCATGTCGATGATCGTGAATGGTGGAACGAAAGTTCGTCCGACTTTTTTGCGGGCAGATGATGCGAAGCCGGGACCTCGACTCATCTCGGAAGAGGCAAGTGACGAGATGCGCGACTTGCTTCGTCTTGTGGTGACCGACGGCACAGGCAAGAACGCGGATGTGCCAGGGTATCCGGTGATCGGCAAGACAGGCACGGCTGAAAAGGCGGTCAATGGCGGTTATGCCAAGCATCGTCTGATCTCGTCTTTTCTGAGCGCCTTTCCGGCAAACAAGCCGCGTTACGCGATGCTGATCATGTTCGACGAACCGCAGGGCACCAAATCGACCTATGGCTATGCGACAGCCGGCTGGAACGCTGCGCCAGTGACGGCGCGCGTCGTGCGCCGCGTCGCGCCGCTGCTGGGTTTGCAGCCCGAAGGCGCCGTAATTGCGCAGAGCAACATTCTGCATGAAGCGAAACTTGTGACCTATGACGATGGGTCGGGTCACTAGAGATGTGGGTTTAGATGCGACTTTCCGCGATGATAGGTCCTGATCTGCAAACGCGTCCTGAATGGAACGCGACGGAGATCGTCGGCCTGACTGCGGATAGTCGAGCGGTGCGTCCGGGCTTTGTATTTGCCGCCCTGCCGGGAACGAGGCTCGACGGTGCGCAGTTCATTTCCCAGGCTGTCGAGAATGGCGCTGCTGCCATCATTGTGCAGGCGGGCGCCGATGTTTCTGTCGATATTCCAGTCATAGCCGATCGCAACCCGCGTCGTCGGCTTGCGCTGATGGCGGCACGTTTCTACGCCAAGCAGCCCCGTGTGATTGCCGCCGTCACGGGCACGAATGGGAAGACTTCCGTCGTGACCTTTCTTCGCGAGATATGGACTGCCCTGGATATTGAGGCCGCCAGCCTCGGCACCGTTGGCGTCGTCAGCGCGCGCGGCGAAAAGGATTTGTCGAGTACGACGCCTGATCCCGTCACGCTGCAAGCCACTCTGGCGGATCTCGCCGATGATGGCGTCACGCATCTGGCGATGGAAGCTTCAAGCCACGGATTGGCTCAGTTTCGTCTGGACGGGGTGAAGCTTACGGCGGCGGCATTCACCAATATCACGCGTGATCATCTCGATTATCATCACAATTTTGAGGACTACGCCTATTCCAAGTTGCGTCTTTTCGGCGAAGTAATGGGGCCGGGTGGAATCGCGGTCCTGAATGCCGATGCGGGCCACTTTGCCGAGTTTGAAGCCGTCAGCTGGGCGCGTGGTCATCGTGTCATCTCGGTGGGACGCAAGGGCCGGGACATTTGTCTGATTGCGGCGCGTGCGAACGCGCGTGGCCAAACACTCGACATCATTCATGATGGCCGCAATTATCAGATTGAGCTGCCATTAATCGGCGCATTTCAGGCATCCAATGCACTTGTCGCCGCGGGGTTGGCCATCGGTTGTGGCGCCGATGCAGGCAAGGTTTTTGCGGCGCTTGAAAATCTCACCGGGGCCAAAGGGCGGCTGGAAGAGGTCGCGCATTTGCCGAATGGCGCGTCCGTCTATATCGACTATGCGCACACGCCCGATGCGCTTGCCAATCTGCTTGAATCCATGCGTCCTCACGCAGAGCGTCAGCTCGTTGTTGTTTTTGGTTGTGGCGGCGACCGCGACCCCGGCAAGCGTCCACAGATGGGCGATGTCGCGGCGAAACTTGCCGACATTGTCTATGTGACGGATGACAATCCGCGCAGCGAAAAGGCGGCTTCCATTCGTGCAGCTATTATGGCGGCGGCCCCCGGCGCCATTGAGGTGGGTGATCGCGGCCATGCGATCGATCTCGCCATGCGTTCTCTCCGGCAGGGTGATGTGCTTGTCGTGGCGGGCAAGGGCCATGAGACCGGCCAGATCGTGGGCGCGAAAACTATTCCTTTTTCAGATCATCAGGCGGTCTCCGAGGCAGCGACGCGTATCGCGGAAGCAAGGGAGGGTGCGCAATGACACCTCTCTGGACCCGCGATGAAGTATTGGCTGCGACGGGTGGCAAGGCGACAGGCGCTGACTGGAAAGCGACAGGCGTTTCCATCGACAGCCGCACGCTGCAGAAGGGCGATCTCTTTGTCGCGATCAAGGGCGACAATACCGATGGTCATGCCTATGTGTTGAAGGCTTTTGCAGGTGGAGCAACAGCGGCCATCGTGTCCGACGACAAGCCTGCGATGCATGATGCCGGTCCGCTTGTCATTGTGCCGGATGCGCTTGAGGCATTGAACCAGCTTGGTCGTGCCGCGCGTCGTCGCACCGGCGCAAAGATTGTTGCGATTACCGGCAGCGTCGGCAAGACGGGGACCAAGGAGGCGCTCCGCATGTTGTTGTCCGAACAAGGGCCGACGCATGCTTCAGCGCTTTCGTATAATAATCTCTGGGGCGTGCCTCTGTCGCTCGCGCGCATGCCTGCCAATACGCAATTTGGCATTCTTGAAATCGGCATGAACCATTCGGGCGAGATTACGCCGCTGTCCAAACTCGTCGAACCTTTCGTCACGCTGATCACGACGGTCGAAGCCGTGCATATGGCGCATTTCAACTCGATCGAGGAAATTGCCGACGCCAAGGCGGAAATTTTCGATGGCATTCAGCCCGGCGGCGTCGCCATTCTCAATCGCGACAATCCCCACTACGCACGTCTGGCGAAGCGAGCCAGAGTGGCGGGCGCGGGTCAGATCATTTCCTTTGGTGAACATCCGGACGCCGATGCGCATCTTGAAAAACTGGCGCTCAAGGATAATTGCTCCTGCGTTTCCGCTTCGATCTGCGGTACGCCCATTACCTACAAGCTTGGCGTGCCGGGCAAGCATATCGTCATGAACAGCCTTGCAATGCTTGCTTGCATCAAGGCGCTGGATGCCGATCTGGCAAAGGCTGCGCTTGCACTGGCGCATCTGGAGGCGCCGAAGGGCCGGGGCGAGCGCATTCGCGTCGATGCACCCGGTCGTCCCTTCACGCTGATCGACGAAAGCTACAACGCCAATCCCGCGTCGATGCGTGTTTCCATCGAGACATTGGGGCGCGTGGAACCGGGCGTTCGCGCGCGGCGCATTGCGGTGCTGGGAGACATGCTGGAACTGGGCGATGCCGCTGCTGAGCTGCATCGTGAATTGGCTGTGCCGTTGTCGCGAGCTGAGATCGATCTTGTCTATGCCTGTGGTCCGCATATGCGGGTGCTTTTTGATGCGCTCCCTGCCGACCGTCAGGGCGCTTATGCGGAAACATCCGATGGGCTTATCGCACCACTATCGGAAGCCATTCAAAGCGGAGATGTGGTGATGGTGAAGGGATCGAACGGTTCCCGGATGAAGCCGATCGTGGAAGCGCTTCAGGCGCTCGGGGAAGATGACACGGTCAGTATTCGCCGCAACAGAGGGGAAGCCTGATGTTCTACGATCTCGTTGCAGGCATGTCGAAAGACGTTAATGCGTTGAACGTGTTCCGCTATATCACGTTCCGTACGGGCGGCGCGACGATGACGGCGCTCTTTTTGACGCTGGCGTTCGGTCCGCGCGTCATTGCGCTCCTCAAGTCGCGACAGCGCCGTGGCCAGCCCATTCGCGAGGATGGCCCCCAGACGCATGTCGTGATGAAGCAGGGCACGCCGACCATGGGAGGCTTCCTTATCCTTTTCGGGCTAGTGCCTTCCGTCCTGCTTTGGGCCGACCTTTCCAACCGCTATGTCTGGATCGTTCTTTTCGTCACGCTTGGCTTTGGCGCGGTGGGTTTTGCCGACGACTATCTCAAGGTGTCGAAGATTTCGCCCAAGGGCGTTCCGGGCCGTGTGAAACTCTTCTTTGAGTTCGTCATTGCTGTCATCGCCATGTGGGCGCTGGTCTCCATGGGGAAGGAACCTCTGGCGACGGCGCTTACCGTTCCCTTTTTCAAGGACGTGTTGATCCAGCTTGGCGGGTTCTTCTTTCTCTTTGGCGCCCTCGTCATTGTCGGGTCGTCCAATGCCGTCAACCTGACGGACGGACTTGATGGCCTTGCCATCGTGCCGGTGATGATTGCGGCCGCGAGCCTTGGTCTTGTTGTCTATCTCGTCGGCAATGTGGTCTTTGCCGACTATCTGCAAATTCATTTCGTGCCCGGCACGGGCGAGCTTGCCGTCTTCTGCGGCGCGCTGATCGGAGCCGGTCTCGGTTTTCTCTGGTATAACGCACCGCCCGCCATGATTTTCATGGGTGATACGGGTTCGCTTGCGCTCGGCGGCGCGCTCGGCGCGATTTCGGTGGCGGCCAAGCATGAACTGGTGTTGGCGATCATCGGTGGTCTCTTCGTTCTCGAGGCCGTCTCGGTCATCGTTCAGGTCGCTTCTTTCAAGCTCACGGGCAAGCGCGTTTTTCGCATGGCGCCGCTGCATCATCATTTTGAGCAAAAGGGATGGGCGGAACCCACCGTCGTCGTTCGTTTCTGGATCATCGCTGTCGTGCTGGCGATGGTCGGTCTTGCCACGTTGAAGTTGAGGTAGCCCAAGTGATTCCCGCCACCGGCTTTGAAAAGCGTCTCGTCGCCGTGTTCGGACTTGGTAAGTCCGGGCTCTCGACCGTGCGTGCGCTTGAGGCGGGCGGGGCGCGTGTCGTAGCCTGGGATGATGGCGAGGCGCGGCGCGCGGAAGCGGAATCTGCGGGCGTCCAGCTTGAAGATCTGACCAAGCGGGACTGGAGCGACATTGCCGCTCTCGTGTTGAGCCCAGGCGTACCCTTGACGCACCCCGAGCCGCATCCTGTCGTCAAAATCGCTCATGCCGCAGGCGTTGAAGTGATTGGCGATGTTGAATTGTTTACGCGTGCGGTGAGGGCGGTCTCGTCTTCGGCCCGTATCGTGGCCATCACCGGCACAAATGGCAAATCCACAACGACGGCGCTGATCGGTCATATGGTCAAGCGCTGCGGCGGAAATGCGCAGGTGGGCGGCAATATCGGCAAGCCGGTTCTCGAACTCGACATGCCGACATCTTCCACCGTCTACGTGATCGAGCTGTCGTCCTATCAGATTGACCTTGCGCCGAGTATCGCTCCCGATATTGGCGTGCTGCTCAACATCACGCCCGATCACATCGATCGACACGGCACGATTGAAAACTATGCCGCTGTGAAGGCGCGTCTTTTTGCAAAGCAGACGTCGGGCGACACGGCGATCGTCGGTGTCGATGACGCCTTTTCGAGCGACATCTGCACCGGGCTATGTGCGGCGCGCATGCAGATCGTTGTGCCCGTGTCCGTCGGCAAGGCCCTCGGTCGTGGAGTCTGTGTTCTGAACGGTCAGCTTTATGACAGTTCCTCCTCTCAGGGACAGGCGGTCGGCGATCTCAATGGGCTGAGGACGCTTGCGGGAGCGCATAATTGGCAGAACGCCGCCGTGGCCTATGCGGTTGGCCGGGGGCTCGGCTATTCGCGTGAGCGCATTTTCAATTCCTTCGAGAGTTTTCCCGGTCTTGCGCATCGCATGGAAATCGTCGCCGAAGAATCCGGTGTGCGTTATGTCAATGACAGCAAGGCCACCAACGCAGACGCGGCCTCAAAGGCGCTGGCGACCTATAACAACATCTACTGGATCATCGGCGGCAAGGCGAAAGCGGGTGGTATCGAAACGCTCGCGCCTTACTTCCCGCGCATGCGCCGCGCCTATCTGATAGGCGCTGCAGCCGACGAATTTGCCCATACACTGGAAGGCAAGGTCGACTATCTTCGTGCTCAAACACTTGATCGCGCCGTCGAGGCAGCAGCCAATGACGCCAATGCGGCGAATGATGATGGCGAATTGCGCGTCGTGCTGTTATCGCCTGCTTGTGCTTCTTTCGATCAGTTCCCCAATTTTGAAGCGCGCGGCGAAGCTTTCCGTGATGCCGTGCATTCGTTCCTGGAGAAGACGGGGAGGGCCAGCGCATGATCCGTCTTGCCCGCACCAATCGCAGTCATATCGCCCAGTGGTGGTGGACGGTCGATAAATGGACGCTCTTCGGTCTTTTTTGTCTCATGCTGATCGGTGGCGTGCTGGCGCTTGCGGCAAGTCCTGCCGTCGCCATGCGTATTCATTTGCCGCCGTTCCATTTTGTCTATCGTCAGATTTTCTTCTTCGTTCCTGCGATTGCGACAATAATTGGCGTTTCTCTCTTGAATGTCCGGCAGGTTCGCCGTCTCGCGGCCATCATCTTCCTCGTGTCCTTCACGCTGATGGTGCTGACGCTCTTCTTTGGACCGGAAGTGAAAGGCGCGCACCGCTGGCTGCGTCTCGGGCCCTTGACCATTCAGCCTTCCGAATTCGTCAAGCCGTCATTCATCGTGCTTGCCGCATGGATGTTTGCCGAGGCGCAGCGCGTTCCAGGGTTTCCGGGCACGGCCATCGCTCTGGCGCTTTATGCGATGGTTGTAGGCATATTGGCGGCTCAGCCTGACTTCGGTCAGCTGATGCTTGTGACAATGGTGTTCGGCGCGATCTTTTTCATGACAGGTCTGTCGTGGCGCTGGATCGGATCATTGGCGACAGTGGCGCTGGTGGGCGCCGTGGCGGCCTATACGCTGAGCCCGCATGTGACCAGTCGCGTCGATCGCTTTCTCAATCCCGACAGCGGCGATACCTATCAGATCGATACGGCGCTTGATGCCTTCCACACGGGTGGTTTCTTTGGTCGCGGACCGGGCGAAGGCGAGGTCAAGCGCATCCTGCCCGACGCGCATACCGATTTCATCTTTGCCGTTGCGGCGGAGGAATATGGCGTCATCGCCGGGCTGATTATCATCGGTATGTTCTCCTTCATCGTGCTGCGCGTTCTGCGTCGGGCTATCGACGAACAGGATCTTTTCGTGCAGTTCGCCTCATGCGGGCTCGTTGCGCTGTTCGGGCTTCAGGCGCTCATCAATATGGCGGTCAACGTCAATCTCCTTCCCGCCAAGGGCATGACCCTGCCGTTCATCTCCTATGGCGGGTCGTCGATGGTCGCTCTCGCGCTGACTATGGGGATGTTGCTTGCCCTGACACGGCGTCGCGCTGGTAGCCATGTTGCGCCTCCGAATGGGAAGCGGGGTCGCGCATGATGATGCATTCGCAAGGGCCCATCGTTATCGCGGCGGGCGGCACGGGTGGCCATCTGTTCCCTGGACAGGCGCTGGCGCAGGAATTGCGCCGTCGCGGGCGCCATATTGTGCTCATAACGGATGAGCGCGTGCAGCGCTTCGATGCGCTTTTTCCCGGCGCTGATATTTTTTCCGTGCCTTCCGCCACGCCGAATGATCGCGGGATCGTGGGCCTCCTCAAGGCATTGCCCGCCATTATTTCCGGCGTTGCGCAGGCCTTTGCCATTCTGGGTCGCGTCAAGCCCTCGGTTGTGATCGGCTTTGGTGGTTATCCCACTTTGCCGCCATTAGTTGCTGCGGTGCTGCGTGGCGTGCCGACCTGCGTGCATGAGCAGAATGCCGTGCTGGGGCGCGTCAATCGTTTGATGGCGCGTTTCATTGAGGCCATCGCCTCGACCTTTGCGACGCCGAAATATCTGCGGGCAGGCGACAGCTTCAAACTGGTTATCACCGGCAATCCGGTTCGTGACGCCGTAATGGAACATGCCGCAGCGCCCTATGTTGCGCCGGGAGAGGGCGGGCAGATCGAATTGCTGGTCTTTGGCGGCAGTCAGGGCGCACGCGTGATGAGCGACATTGTGCCCGGCGCGCTGGCGCGTCTTGCACCGGGTCTGCGCAGTCGTCTCCATGTCGTGCAGCAGGCGCGGCCTGAAGATATCGATGAGGTGCGCAGAAAATATATCGATGCGGGTATTTCTGTGGAGCTAGAGAGTTTCTTTGATGACATGCCTGCGCGCATCGCCGCTTCGCACCTCGTCATTGGCCGCTCCGGCGCGTCCACGGTTGCGGAGCTTTCAGTGATTGGCCGCCCGTCCATCCTCGTGCCACTGCCTCATTCGCTCGACAATGACCAGAAGGCCAATGCCGAGAAGTTGCAGGCGGCGGGCGCGGCCATCATGATCGAGCAGAAAGATTTCACCGAAGAAGTTCTCGCCTCGCGACTTCAGGGATTGCTTGCCGATCCCTCAACGCTTGTCGATGCGGCGCAGGCCGCTCTTCGGCAGGGCGCGCCGGACGCTGTGCGTCGTCTCGCGGATCTCGTCGAAGCGCTCGGGCGCGGCGAGTTCAAGGCTCATATTGAAGAAAAGATGCTTAGCGACGAAACCGGTCCATCGGGTCCTCTTCTTTTAGCGCAGGAGGATTGCTGATGCGTCCCGCTCCCCTCGATTTTGGCGTCATTCATTTTGTCGGTATCGGCGGCATCGGCATGAGTGGTATTGCCGAAGTGATGAAGAATCTCGGCTACAAGGTGCAGGGCAGCGATGTCGCGGATAGCGCCAACGTCAAGCGTTTGCGCGATCTCGGTATTCCAGTGTTTGTGGGGCATGCCGCGAAAAATCTTGGCGATGCCCAGGTCGTCGTCGTCTCCACGGCGATCAAGGCCGACAATCCCGAACTCATCGAAGCGCGCTCGAAATTCATTCCCGTCGTGCGCCGCGCGGAGATGCTGGCCGAGCTGATGCGTCTCAAGTCCTGCGTCGCGATTGGCGGCACGCATGGCAAGACTACGACGACATCGCTTGTCGCCGCCATTCTCGAGGCCGCGAAATTCGATCCGACCGTTATCAATGGCGGCATCATCAACGCCTATGGCACCAATGCGCGGCTTGGCGATGGTGAGTGGATGGTCGTTGAGGCAGACGAATCCGACGGCACTTTTGTCAAACTGCCTTCGACAATCGCCGTTGTGACGAACATCGATCCCGAGCATCTGGACTATTACGGCACGTTCGACGCCGCACGTGATGCGTTCCTCGCCTTTGTCGAGAATGTGCCTTTCTACGGCGCGGCGGTCATGTGCATCGATCACCCCGAAGTGCAGTCGCTGATCGGTCGCGTGCGTGATCGTCGCATCGTTACCTATGGCACAAGCCCGCAGGCGGATATTCGCGCCACCAATCCGCGCATGGTCAAGGGCCAGAACACTTTCGATGTGACAATCACCGATCGCAAGAGCGGCGAAGTCGTCGAGATGCCGGGACTCTCGCTTCCCATGCCGGGGCGTCACAATATGCTGAACAGTCTTGCGGCTGTCGGCGTCGCCTGGCAGATGGGCATCAAGGAAGATGTGATCCGCAAGGCGCTCAGGGGTTTTGGTGGCGTCAAGCGCCGCTTCACCCATGTTGGTACATGGAATGGCGTGGAGATATACGACGATTATGGCCATCACCCGGTCGAGATTGCTGCCGTCTTGCAGGCGGCACGTTCGGCTTGCGAGGGCAAGGTCATCGCTGTGATGCAGCCGCATCGTTATACGCGACTGCATAATCTGTTCGATGAATTTTCCTCCTGCTTCAACGACGCCGATACTGTCCTTGTCGCCGATGTCTATACGGCGGGCGAACAGCCGATCGAGCGCGTGAACCGTGACGCGCTGGTGGCCGGTCTGCGTGATCGAGGTCATCGTCATGTCATGGCGCTCGATGCGCCCGAAAAACTGCCCGCCATGATCGCCAAACTGGCGAAGCCCGGCGACTTTGTTGTCTGCCTCGGTGCGGGCTCCATTACCAATTGGGCGAATACGCTGCCTGGCGATCTTGAAAAACTCGGCGCCAAGAAGAAGTCGGCGGCGGTGTCGAACAAGTCCGCGAAACCGAAAAAAGGGAAGGGCAGATGATGGTTGCATCCGTCAAATCCTCCTCCCTGATCGAGCGCTTGCCTGCGGTACGCGGCGAGCTTGTCGAGAATGCGCCGATGGCGCCCCTGACGTGGTTTCGCGTCGGCGGTCCGGCGGAGGTTCTGTTTCGTCCTGTTGATTTCGATGATCTTGCCGCCTTTCTTGCCGGCACGCCGGAAGACATTCCGGTGACGGTTGTTGGCGTCGGCTCCAATCTGCTTGTGCGTGACGGTGGCATTCCCGGCGTTGTGATCCGTCTGGGCAAGGCCTTTATGCAGGTCGAGGCGCTTGATGGGCATCGCGTTCGCGCCGGTGCGGCGGCGCTCGATGTGGCTGTGGCGCGCGCTGCGCAGGAAGCAGGCATTGCGGGACTTGAGTTCTATCGCGGCATTCCCGGTTCCATCGGCGGCGCCTTGCGCATGAATGGCGGCGCTTATGAGAGTGAGACCAAAGATGTGGTGATCGAGGTCGTGGCCTATGATCGTCGAGGCAATCGTCATGTGCTGAGCAATGCGGATTTGCATTACACTTATCGCCATTGCGGCGCGCCGGACGATCTGATTTTCGTTGAAGCGCTGTTTCAGGGGCGAGCCGGTGACAAGACGGAAATTCTTGCACGTATGGACGAGATCACGGCACGGCGTGAAGAAACGCAACCGATCCGCACGCGCACCGGTGGCTCGACCTTCAAGAACCCGCCTGGACAAAAGTCATGGCAGTTGATCGACGCGGCAGGTGGCCGTGGCCTTCGCCGTGGGGCTGCACAGGTGTCTGAGTTGCATTGCAATTTCCTGATCAATACGGGCGAAGCGACGGCTGCCGATCTGGAAGATCTGGGCGAAGAGGTGCGCGCCCTGGTGAAAAGCCGGAGCGGCGTCGCTCTTGATTGGGAAATCAAACGGATCGGAGAGCGGGCATGAGTGCTGCAAAACATGTTGCTGTTCTCAAGGGCGGCTGGTCGCCTGAGCGCGAAGTGAGCCTGTCTTCCGGTCGCGGGTGCGCCGACGCGCTGCGTCAGAGTGGATATCGCGTTACCGAAATCGATGCCGGTCGCGATCTCGCCGATCAGCTTCTCAAGGTCAAGCCGGATGTCGTCTTCAACGCGCTTCATGGCCGCTGGGGTGAGGATGGCTGTGTGCAGGGCCTGTTGGAAATCCTGAACATTCCCTATACGCATTCCGGTGTTTTGGCGTCATCGCTTGCCATGCACAAGGAGCGCGCCAAGGTGATCTTTTCCGCGGCGGGCCTTCCCGTTGCGCAAGGCGTCGTTGTGCCGCGCATGGAAGCCGCTGGCGGCCATGTGATGGAGCCGCCCTATGTCGTGAAGCCTGTCAATCAGGGTTCGTCGGTTGGCGTTTTCATCGTGCGTCCGGGTGACAATCGCCCTCCGGCCGAACTTACTTCGCCCGACTGGAACCTTGGTGAAGAGGTGATGGTGGAGCGTTATATCGCGGGTCGCGAGTTGAGCTGTGCGGTGATGGGCGAGGAAGCTTTTGGTGTCGTCGACATCATCGCCAATACGCAGTTCTACGACTACGAGGCGAAATATGCGTCTGGCGGCTCGCGCCATGAAGTTCCGGCGAAGATCGATCCTTCCGTCTATGCCGAAGTGCAGCGTGTGTCGTTAGCGGCGCATAAGGCGCTCGGCTGTCGTGGCGTCAGCCGTTCCGATTTTCGTTTTGATGATACGCAGTCAGGCAAGTGCGAACTCATCCTGCTTGAGGTCAACACACAACCTGGCATGACGCCGACGTCACTTGTGCCGGAGCTCGCCAACCTGGCCGGCTATACTTATGCCGATCTGGTGAGCTGGATGGTGGAGGATGCATCATGCGATCGCTGAGCAATAATCGCGGCAAGGCCGTGTCTCGCACCGGGGTTCGTGCCGTTCGCTCCAAGGCCAAAAAGAAAGCGCCTTCGCGCATCGCGACGGGGCGTCGTCAGAATCCGGCTGCCGAGCGGAAGTTCGGGCGGCGCGCTTCGCGTCCTGCTTCATTCGTGAAACGCTGGCTCGATGAAATGCGCGACGGCTCGCGTGGGATGATGCCGTTCTCCATTGCCACGGCGACCCTTATTGTCGTTGTCGTTCTTTACGGACTTGTCGTGGGTGGACATGTTGCAGCGGCGGGCAATGAGGTTGCCGACCGCGCCAACAGGCTTATGGCGATGGCTGGCTTCAGCATTGACGATGTTACCGTCACCGGTCGCTCTCATGCCGACTCCAGGGCCTTGCTTGCTGCGCTTCAAGTAAAGCGTGGTGATCCTATTTTCGGGTTTGACACGGAAGCGGCCCGCAAGAACATCGAGCGCGTTGACTGGGTGAAGTCGGCGACCGTGACGCGCCTTTTACCCGACGCCATTCGTATCGATATTGTCGAGCGAAAGCCTTTCGCGGTCTGGCAGCGCGGCGGCGACCTTTCCGTTGTCGATGCAGATGGTCACATTATCACCGACAACAATGTGCAGGCCTATGCGACCTTGCCATTCATCGTAGGGTTTGGCGGCGCGCATGAAGCGCATGACATTCTGCATTTGATGGCGGAAGTGCAGCCGCAGTTTCTCTCGCGCGTTCGCGCCTTTGTGCGTGTCGGTGGGCGTCGCTGGAACCTGCGTCTCGAAAACGGCGTCGATGTGAAGCTGCCGGAAGTCGGTGTCGAAAAGGCGCTGTCCGACATCGTGGCGCTGGATGCCAAATACAAGATCCTGTCGCGCGATATCGAGTCTGTCGATTTGCGCCTGCCGGACCGCGTGACGGTAGCGTTGACGCCTGAGGCGGCAGACAGTCGTGGCGGTGCGCTGGCGGCCAAAATCAGCACGACGGGCGACTACAAGATCAATCGCGGAATTCATCTGAATGGGGGCAGCGGCAACAAGCCTGGCTCCACGGGCGTTGGGGACAATACATGAATATGGTCAGTCTGGGTTCCAAGGGTTTTCAGGGGCGTCCCGTTGCGGCAGGGCGGTCTGGAACGGTCGCGGCCCTTGATGTGGGGTCGAGCAAGATTTCCTGTTTCATTGCCAAGATCGAACCGGGACGCTTGTCCAATGGTCATGCGCCGGTGCGTGTGACGGGGATCGGTCATCAGGTCTCGCGCGGTATTCGGGCGGGCGCGGTTGTGGACATGGATGCGGCGGAAGAAGCGATTCGCATTGCGGTTGATGCCGCCGAGCGTATGGCTGGCGTCACGATCAAGGATGTGGTTGTCGGCGTGTCGGGTTGCGATCCGAAAAGCCAGACGGTCGGCGTCAAGGCGGCTGTTTCAGGTCCGGAGGTGACGGATCAGGACTGCGGACGTTTGATTTCCTATGCGCAGGCTAATTTTCAGCCTGAGGCGCGTGATGTTTTGCATGCCATTCCCACCAACTACAGCATCGATGGTAGCCGTGGCGTGCGCGACCCGCGAGGTATGTTCGGTGAAAGGCTGGGCGTGGATGTCCACATGATCAGCGGTCAGCGTGGGCCGTTGCGCAATCTGGAACTTTGCATTGAGCGCTGCCACCTTTCGGTCGCGGGCATTGCGGTCTCGCCCTATGCCAGCGGTCTGGCCGCTCTTGTCGAGGACGAGATGGACCTTGGCGTCGCTGTCATCGACATGGGCGGGGGGACGACGTCTCTGGGAGTCTTCTTTGAAGGAGCGATGGTCTATTGCGATTCCGTGTCTATTGGCGGGAATCACATTACTAATGATATTGCGAGGGGACTTTCGACGCCGCTGGCCCATGCGGAGCGCATGAAGACTTTGTATGGAAGCGCGTTGGCCAGTCCGTCTGACGAGAGAGAGATGATAGACGTGCCTCAGGTAGGTGAGAGCGAAGCTGATTCGGCGAATCATATTCCGCGGTCGATGCTGACGGGAATCATTCAGCCGCGGCTGGAGGAGACATTTGAACTGGTGCGCGATCGTCTTGAGGCGAGTGGTTTTGCGCGTCTTGCTGGACGTCGCATCGTGCTGACGGGCGGAGCGAGCCAGATGAATGGCGCCCGTGAACTGGCGAGCCGGATGCTCGACAAGCAGGTTCGTGTCGGGCAACCCATTCGCTTGACCGGGCTTGCCGAAGCAACGGGCGGACCGGCTTTTTCGACCTGTGCTGGTCTGTTGACCTATGCGCAAATCTCTCCGCTTGAGTCGGCAGGTAGCGATAGCGACGCGGAGAACGCGATGGGCCGTGGCCAAATTTTCAGATTTGGCCGCTGGTTGAAGGAGAACTTCTGATGACAGGCATGAACATACATATGGCCTGTTCATCATTCGGGGCTTGTGAGGGGAAAGAAAGCCGATGGCGATTTGGGTGGCGAGCGGGGCCACCTGGTTGGACGCCAGATCAGTCGGCAACGCAGTCCCCGAATTTCAAATTTGTTTCCAGGAGGCCAAAATGAGCATCAAATTGACGGTACCGCAGGCAAAAGAACTGAAGCCCAGAATTACCGTGTTCGGCGTCGGCGGCGCTGGCGGTAATGCGGTCAACAACATGATTGAAGCTGGTCTCGACGGTGTCGAGT
>JBAQNC010000054.1:0-16215 GCA_049303435.1 Parvibaculum sp.
GCTGGAAGCCTGGGCCGGGCGGCGTAGCGACATGGGCGTCGCACCGTCCGATGCGCCCAGAGCCAATCTGGCCTAGGGGAGGCAATCTCGCCTAGAGTGGTTTCCTGAGCGAATCAGGAATTGGGAGAGAAGCAATTGTCGGACAGTGTTGTACGGTCGTCATGGAGCGCGCGTCTGGCAAAGGCGTGGACCATTTACACCGATCGACGACTTGTCATCATATTGCTACTTGGCTTCTCCTCTGGCCTGCCCCTCGCGTTGACAGGTTCTACGCTAGCGCTTTGGATGCGCGATGAAGGCGTAGACCTCAAGACAATTGGCTTCTTTGCTCTGGTGGGGTTGCCCTACTCGATCAAGTTTCTATGGGCTCCGTTAGTCGATCATCTACGATTGCCCTATTTGAGCAAAGCGCTTGGACGCCGACGTGCATGGCTTGTTCTGACGCAACTCGCGTTAGCTATTGCAGTGTACTCAATGGGGTTGGTTGATCCAAAAGCAACACCAGCATTGATGGCATTGATTGCGATTGTTGTCGCTTTTATCTCGGCCACCCAAGATATTGTAATCGATGCCTTTCGTATCGAAAGCTTGCCGGAAGCAGAACAGGCAGCAGCAATGGCCAATTTCGTTGCCGCCTACCGCGTGGCCATGCTTGTGGCGACGGGCGGTGCAGTAGGCCTTGTGTCCTGGCTTCAGTACAGCGGTGCGAACGCTGAAGCGGCATGGTCGTATGGCTATGCAGGCATGGCCGCGTTGGTCGGCATAGGCCTGGTAGCATCAATTCTCGCGAAGGAACCGGAGGCCGAGCCAGCGGAAATAGTGGAGCCGGAGAGTGTCGTCTTGCGCTTTCGCCACGCTGTCGTTGATCCGTTCATTGAGTTTGCGCGCCGCCGCCAATGGTTCGTTATTCTTGCGTTTATCATTCTCTATAAGCTCGGCGATGCCTTTGCGGGTCATCTGCTAGGGCCATTTGCCATTGATCTGGGATTTGATAAGAGCGTTTACGCTGGCATCTCATCAACCGTCGGGCTGATTGCCGCTCTTAGCGGTGGATATATCGGCGGTTGGTTGGCAAATGCCGTTGGTCAGACTCGTGGGCTTTGGATCGGCGGTATCCTGCAGGCTATTTCGAACCTCATTTTCTGTTGGCTGGCATTTGTTGGTCCTGTTCCTGTCGCGCTCGCTGTCGCTGTTGGGGTGGAAAGCTTTACCGGCGGTATAGGAACTGTTGTCTTTGTTGGGTGGATTTCGAGCCTTTGCAGGGTCCGTTCATTCACCGCAACTCAATTTGCCTTGCTTTCGGCCCTTTCTTCCTTCGGACGCACATTTCTATCGGCAAGCAGCGGGCAAGTCGCGGAGTCTGTCGGTTGGGTTTATTTCTTCGGTGTCAGTTCACTTGTCGCTTTGCCCGGTCTTCTTTTGCTTTGGTGGTTGGCCCATTCCGACGCCATTGAGGTCGACCGCGCGCCAATTACTACAGTTAAATCACCGTCATGATTCGCCCATGATGCTTGGCAAGGTCCTCCGTCTGGCCTAAAAACCCTAGTCCTTTCAATTATTTGTGACCGTCACACGGGTGCCGCAAAACTGGGAGACAAGGGGGCGGAAGCCCCATGTCGCCCTGTTGGCATTGACGTGCGATAATGAAAGGATAGCGCCATGACTGGCCAGACCTTGATGGCCAAAATTGCCCAGAACCGCCAGCGCGGTGGTTTTGGCGGAGCCATGCTTCGCGCCCCTTCTGTCGGTGTGCGTGAGCGAATGGGGAGCGACTTCATGACGGTGCCCGGCATTGATGCCAGCGTCGCCAAGATTCATGCCGACAAAGCTGCGTCTCAAGCCGAGGCGGCGGCGCCGATGAGTTTTGGCCGCAAGGGTTCGCTTGAGGTGCGCATCGCGCGTTCAGCCGCCGAGATCGATGCGGCCCAGGCGCTTCGCTATCGTGTCTTCTACGAAGAAATGTCGGCGATCCCCGACGAGCAGACGCGCGCCACGCGCCGCGACGTCGACCGCTTCGACGCCTTTTGCGATCACCTGCTGGTGGTCGACCACAAGCTGGCGGGCGACGAGGAAGGTGGCGAGTTCCATCCCGAAGCCGTCGTCGGCTGCTATCGCCTGCTGCGCCAGGAAGTGGCGAACAGGAATGGCGGCTTCTATACCGCCAGCGAATTCGACATCCAGCGGCTGCTCGACCGCGCCGACCCCGACATGCAGTTTCTGGAGCTGGGCCGCTCCTGCGTGCTGCCGTCCTATCGCAACCGCCCGACGGTGGAACTGCTCTGGCATGGCATCGCGCAATATGTGGCGAGCCGCAATCTCGATGTGATGTTCGGTTGTGCGAGCTTTGAAGGCACGGACCCGGCTAAATTCGCCATCCCGCTTTCCTATCTCTATCACTATCACATGACGCCGCCCGACTGGCATGTGCGTGCGCTGCCCGACCGCTTCGTCGAGATGAACCTTCTGCCCAAGGAAGAAGTCAATGAGCGACAGGCCTGGCGCATGTTGCCGCCCATGATCAAGGGCTATCTGCGCGCAGGCTGCTATATCGGCGATGGCGCGGTGATCGATCTGCAGTTCGGCACCATCGACGTGCTGATCCTGTTTCCCGTCGCCCAGATTTCCGAACGCTACGCGACGAAGTTCGGTTCGACGCCGAATAGCTGAATCACTCGACTGTAATCGTCACGACCTTAGAGGCGAGCGGCGGGTTGTGCGGCACGTGATTGGCGTCCCCCATCAGCAATTGCAATGTGTGCTTGCCCGGAGCGAGCTCGATGGTGGTCTGCGTCTGCCCGCCGCCGAAATGTTTGAAATGCTCATCCGCCGGAATGGGATCATTGAGTTCGTCGCCTGAGGGAAGCGCCGCATCGATCAGCAGATGATGGTGGCCGGTTTTGGGCTTTTCGACGCCCGCAGGCGCAACGCCCATGCCCTGAAGACCGAAGACGACGGTGACCGGGTTTTTGACGGTCGCGCCGTCGGCGGGCGAGATGATGTAGGGAGCGGCGCCTTCCGGCCAGGGGCTCATCGCCTCGTCGGCGAAAGCAGTTCCCGCCGTGCCAAAGAGTGCGAGCGCAAATGCCAGAGCTGTCAGTCTGAGGATCGTCATGAGGCCCTCCCGTCAATGAAAGACGCATCATGAAGCGACGGGCGGCCCGGAGCAAGTCCGGGCCGGTATCGTGATCGTTCAGCGGTCGAGATTATAGGCCGCGATCGCCGCAAGATTGACGAGTTCCGACACATTGGCGCCGATGGGCGCGATCTGTACCGAGCGCTTGAGGCCGACGAGCAGCGGACCGACGAGCGTCGATTGACCGAGTTCCTTCAGCAGCTTTGTCGAGATGGCGGCGGAATGGATCGCCGGCATGATCAGCACATTGGCCGTGTCGGACAGGCGGCAAAAGGGGTAATGCGCCATGGCTTCGCGGTTGAGCGCCACGTCGGCGGCCATTTCGCCGTCATATTCGAAATCGACATGACGATTGTCGAGAATTTCGACCGCCTCACGCAGGCGTTCGGAACGTTCGTGCATCGGATTGCCGAAGGTGGAGGACGACAACATGGCGACGCGCGGCTCGTAGCCGAGGCGGCGCGCGACTTCGGCCGCCGAGGTCGCGATATCGGCAAGCTCTTCGGCGGTGGGCATTTCATGCACATTGGTGTCGGCGACGAGAACCGTCTGGCCGCGGGCGACGACAAGCGTCACGCCGATGACGCGGCGGCCTTCGATGGGGTCGATGACTTTCAGCACATCGTCGAGCGCCACGGCATAGTTGCGCGTCGTGCCGGTGACCATGGCGTCGGCGTCGCCCAGTTCGACCATGCAGGCCGAGAAGATGTTGCGGTCGTTGTTGACCAGCCGCGTGCAGTCGCGCGCGAGATACCCCTGACGCTGCAGGCGATTGTAGAGGAAGTCGGCATAGTCCGACGAATGATCGGAAATCGCTGCATTGCGAATGTCCAGATCGATATCAGGATCGAGACCGATGCCGGTCAGCGTTTCACGCACTTTCTCCTCGCGACCGATCAGGATGGGATGACCGAGGCCTGAATCGCGGAAGGTGATGGCGGCGCGGATGACGCGTTCTTCCTCGCCCTCGGCAAAGACGACGCGCTTCGGGTCACGGCGCACCTTGTCGGTGATGACCTGCAACATGCCCGCCGTCGGCGACAGACGCGCGGAAAGCTGGTTCCTGTAGGCATCCATATCGACGATGGGATGGCGCGCGACGCCCGAATCCATCGCCGCCTTGGCGACAGCGGGCGGGATCTCGCGGATGAGGCGCGGATCGAAAGGCACCGGAATGATGTATTGCGGGCCGAAACGCGGACGCTCGCCCTGATAGGCGGCGGCGACTTCGTCGGGCACGTCCTCGCGCGCCAGCTTGGCGATGGCGTGAGCGCAGGCAACCTTCATTTCCTCGTTGATCGAGGTGGCGCGCACGTCGAGCGCGCCGCGGAAGATGTAGGGAAAGCCCAACACGTTGTTGACCTGATTGGGGTAGTCCGAGCGGCCCGTGGCGACGATGGCGTCGGTACGGATCGCGGCGACCTCTTCCGGCGTGATTTCCGGGTCCGGGTTCGCCATCGCGAAGATGATGGGCTTGGGGGCCATCGATTTGATCATCTTCGGCGTCAGCGCGCCCTTGACCGAAAGGCCGAGGACGACATCGGCCCCTTCCATCGCATCTTCCAGCGTGCGCGCCGTCGTGGCGATGGCATGCGCAGACTTCCACTGGTTCATGCCTTCGGCGCGTCCCTGATAGATCACGCCCTTGGTGTCGCAGAGCAGCGCATTTTCATGCGGCAGGCCGAGCGCCTTGATGAGTTCGAGGCAGGCGATGCCCGCCGAGCCCGCGCCATTGACGACGACCTTGATGTCCTTGATATCGCGGCCCGTGAGATAGAGCGCATTGATGAGGCCCGCGCCGGTGATGATGGCCGTGCCATGCTGGTCATCATGGAAGACCGGGATGTCCATCATCTCGCGCAACCGGCTTTCGATGATGAAGCAATCGGGTGCGGAAATATCTTCCAGATTGATGCCGCCGAAGGAGGGTCCGAGATAGCGCACCGCGCCGATGAATTCGTCCACATCCGTGGTGTCGACCTCAAGGTCGATGCAGTCGACGTCGGCAAAACGCTTGAAGAGGACGGCCTTGCCTTCCATCACGGGCTTGGAGGCCAGCGCGCCGAGATTGCCAAGGCCGAGAATGGCCGTGCCATTGGAGATGACGGCAACCATATTGCCCTTGGTCGTATAGTCATAAGCCGCGTCGGGATTTTCCGCGATGGCGCGCACAGGCACCGCCACGCCGGGAGAATAGGCCAGCGCCAGATCGTGTTGGGTCGCCATTGGCTTGGTGGCGTTGATTTCGAGCTTGCCGGGCTTTCCCTGCGAATGGAAAAGGAGGGCTTCCTCGTCGGTAATCTGGCGGCGCTTCTTGCTCATGATCTCTTTGAATTCAAAACGGTTGAACGCCCCCGAAAGAGGGCGCGCGAACTTGTCCACAGGGTAGAGCCGCGTTTTTATGCCGCTCCCTGCCTAATAACAAGCGGGCTTGGCGGATTTCCTTGCGACAGTTGCTTTTCGACGCCCCTTTTCGTGGGTCTGCGATCTGCTAGTCTGCGGGCCAATCCCTGAAAAACCGTTCAGATCGCCCTTATGCCCGATAGTTCCACATCCGCGCCCGCCACCTTCGCCATTCCGGCGGACGCCACGCCCATGATGGCGCAATATCTGGAGATCAAGCAGGCCTATCCCGACGCCATTCTCTTCTACCGGATGGGCGATTTTTACGAAATGTTCTTCGAGGACGCCAAAAAAGCGGCGGAAACCCTGTCGATTGCGCTGACGAAGCGCGGCAAGCATCTCGGGCAGGACATCGCCATGTGCGGGGTTCCGGTTCATTCCCACGAGAATTATCTGGAGCGCCTGATCCGGGCGGGCTTCAAGGTGGCGGTCTGCGAACAGACTGAAGATCCGGCGGAAGCCAAGAAGCGCGGCGCGAAATCGGTGGTGCGACGCGAGGTCGTGCGCCTGGTGACGCCGGGCACGCTGACCGAAGACACGCTGCTCTCGGCAAAGGCGCATAATTATCTGGCGAGCCTTGCGCGCACCGCCTCGGGCGCGGGCTTCGGGCTTGCCTGGGCGGATGTCTCGACGGGCGATCTCGCCGTCACGCTGGTCGAGGCGGGCGCGCTCGGGGCCGAGCTTGCAAGGCTCGATCCCGGCGAAATCATCCTGCCCGACGGTTTTCTTGCCGACGAGACCCTCTCGCTCCTGCTTGAGGCGCATCACAAGGCGCTGACTGCGCTGCCCGGATCGCGTTTCGATTCAACTTCCGGCGAGCGCCGATTGAAGGATCATCTCGGCGTCGGCGCGCTCGACGCCTTCGGCGCTTTTACGAAACCCGAGATCGCGGCGCTCGGCGCGTTGCTCGACTATGTGGAATTGACCCAGGTGGGCCGCATGCCCGCCTTGTCAGCGCCGTTCCGTGTGAGCGCCGATGCCGCCATGCAGATCGATGCGCCGACGCGGGCAAACCTCGAACTCGTGAAGACGCTGAAAGGCGAGACGCGTGGCAGCCTGCTCGATGTGATCGACCGGACGGTGACGGGGGCAGGCGCGCGAGAACTCGCCGCCCGACTGGCCGCGCCCTTGACCGATCCTGCCGAAATCAATGCGCGGCTCGATGCGGTCGAATGGGGTCTTGAGGCGCGCGATCTGCGTCATGATTTGCGCAGGCTTTTGAAAGCCGCGCCGGATATGGCGCGCGCGCTGTCGCGGATTTCATTGCAACGCGGCGGCCCGCGCGATCTTGCCGCGATACGCGACGGGCTGGCGGCGGCCCATGCGATTGCCGCCGCGCTTGATCAGGCGCCGCAGACATTGCTGCCCTTGCCGCAAGTCATTGCCGATATTGCTGCAAGCTTGCGCGGCGCCGGTGCGGCTTTGCGGGCAAGGCTCACACAAACCTTGTCGGAGACCCTGCCTCTCATGGCGCGCGACGGCGGCTTCATCGCAAAGGGCGTTTCCGCGCCGCTCGACGAACATCGTCAGTTGCGCGACGAAAGCCGCAAGCTGATCGCCGGGCTGCAATCGAAATATGCCGACGAGACGGGTATCAGCGCGCTCAAGGTGCGGCACAATAATGTGCTGGGTTTCTATATCGAGGTAAGCCCGCGCAATGCCGATCCGCTGATGAAGAGCGAGGCTTACATTCATCGCCAGACCTTGGCGAATGCCGTGCGCTTCACGACGCCGGAACTGGCCGACCTTGCCAGCCGCATTGCCAATGCCGCTGCGCAAGTGCTCGAAATGGAATTGGCGTTCTTTGCCGAACTGGTGGACGAGACGCTTGCCGCCAGCGATGAGATCGCGCGCGCCGCGCAAGGTCTGGGAGCGCTTGATGTGATGCTGGCCCTGTCGAAGCTAGCATCCGAACAGCGTTACGCGCGGCCTCACGTCGATGACAGTCTGGCCTTCATGATCAAGGGCGGACGGCACCCGGTCGTCGAGGCCGCATTGTTGCGTGACCAGTCGGCGACAGCTTTCGTGCCCAACGATTGCGATTTGACGGAGAAAAATCTCTGGCTCCTCACCGGCCCCAACATGGCCGGTAAATCGACGTTTCTCAGGCAGAATGCCTTGATCGCCATCATGGCGCAGATGGGAAGCTATGTGCCAGCGGAAGAAGCGCATATCGGCACGGTCGATCGTCTCTTCAGCCGTGTCGGCGCGGCAGACGATCTGGCGCGCGGTCGTTCGACCTTCATGGTGGAAATGGTGGAGACGGCGGCGATCCTCAATCAGGCAGGGCCGCGCGCATTGGTGATCCTCGATGAGATCGGTCGCGGCACGGCAACCTTCGATGGACTGTCGATTGCCTGGGCGGCGGTCGAACATCTGCATGAGACGAACAAGTCGCGCGCACTATTCGCCACGCATTATCATGAACTCACCGCGCTCAATGAAAAACTCCCGCGTCTCACCAATGCAACGATGCGGGTCAAGGAATGGGAAGGCGACGTCGTTTTCCTGCATGAGGTCGCGGCGGGTGCGGCGGATCGCTCCTACGGTATTCAGGTCGCAAAACTCGCAGGGCTTCCTCATGCGGTGATCGCGCGAGCGCAATTGGTGCTGACCGCGTTGGAGACAGGCGATCAGGGGCGCAACGCATCGACGCTGATTGACGATCTGCCGTTGTTCTCCGCAAAGCCGAGGCCCGCGCCCGTTGCCGCGAAGGAGAGCGCGGCGGAAGCGGAATTGAAAAACATCAACCCTGATGAGTTGACGCCCAGGGCGGCGCTGGAGCTTGTCTATCGTCTGAAGAGGCTGACCGACCATTGAACAAGGCTCAATCTGAAAACAAGGCTGCCGTCGGAAATAATAATCTGGCGGCCTGGACCCAGCAGCAGATCGATTTTCTGATAATGGGATATCAGATGGCTCTGGCGACCGAACGCGCGCGGATGCGCCTGCCTGCGGGCGATCAGGCGACCTATCGCGCTGCGCTTGAGGAAAGCGTTGCAAAGCCGGCGCCCGACGCGCGCCCCTTGCGCATCATCTATGACGTCAGCGCTTTGATGAAGAACGAGCGCATCACGGGCATCCCGCGCGTTACCAAGACGATCGCTCATGACTTCGTGGCGCTGGCAGCGGCGTTTGGTCATGAGCTGATCTTCAGCAATTTCATGAAGGACGGTTTTTACGAGGTCGAGCCTGCGCCTTCCGATCCTGCCTGCCTGCATGGCTTTCGCCCGACCGCTCGCCGGGTGGATTTTCGCGCAGGCGACCGCATGATCGTCAGCGATTTTACACCGCTCCTGTTTCAGCAGGAATTTCCCTTTCTGCGTATGGCAAAGCAGAAGGGCGTGCATCTGACCTTCGTCATTTATGACCTGTTGCCGATCCTCAACCCGCAATGGACCGAGCCCAACTACACCATGCATTACGCAAGCTGGTGGTTTCATGTGCTGTCGTTCGCCGATCGTCTCGTGGCGATTTCGGGCAAGGTCGCCGACGACATGCGCACAGTTGTCGCCGTCTCGCGTCCCGAGCCTGCCGGTTTGGGGCGGCCGATCGATCTGGCATTTTTCGGGTTAGGCTGTGACGGATTGAGACGCGAACCGGGCACACCGGAAATTGGCAGCGCCTTACGCGGCGACGGCGCCGCCGGGCCGAAATTTCTGGCCATTGGCGGCGCGCTTGAGCGGCGCAAGAACCTTGAAGATCTGGTCGAGGCGGTGGCGATCCTGCGTCGCGAAGGCATTGACGCCTCGCTGACGATTACGGGCAAGAGCTGGCAGAAAGACCCGCTCACAAGATATCTTTCCGACCCGTTGTGGAAGGACCGCCTGTTTATTCCCGGCCATGTAAGCGACGAAACGCTGGTCGGCCTCCTGAGTGATGCCGATGCGTTGGTCAGCGCTTCGCTCGATGAAGGCTTCGGCCTGCCGATCGTGGAAGCTGCGCATGCCGGTGTACCGGTAATCCTGCGCGATCTGGTGGTGCATCGCGAGGCGGCGGGCGATGAAGGGCTTTATTTTGGCGTGGGCGGTCCCGCAGTGATCGCCGAGAGCTTGCGCCATTTCGAGGGCCTCGCGCCCGATGAACGGAAAGCCCATGTGCCAAAGGCAAGCTTGCGGAGTTGGTTTCAGTCAGCCCAACAACTCATGGCGATCCTGCGCGAGGATCTGGTTTATGATCGCCTCAACGTCTCGCCGCGCATCCAGCTCAATTTCGGAGAGGCGCCGCTCAATCTCTGAGCGATGCGTCGGAAATCACTTCCGACCGATATAGATGCATTCGTCGCGCAACAGGCCCCATTTGACCTCTTCGTCGGGCGCGCGGCGGTATTCTTCGACCGTGAAGCCTGCGTCTTCGAGCTTCTTCTTGAAGTCGCGGCCATAGAAACGGCGATGGTCGGTGCCGCCGAAATGCACCATGCGCAGATCGGGATCGGTGATGGCCGGGTTCTCGTAGGTCTCTTCGCGTGAGAGATTTATCGGCACTGAGAAAAAGCCGATCCCGCCGGGTTTGAGGATGCGATACATCTCGCGCATGGCCTTGGCGTCTTCTTCGACATGCTCAAACACATGATTGGCGATCACGACGTCGAAATGATTGTCGGGCCGGTCGATCTTCGTGATGTCGAGGCGGTACTTGGCGATCGGCGAATAGAGATCGGCAGGCTCATATTTTGGGTTGTTCTTCATCGCCCGCATCAGCCACTTCTCAGGGCCGAATTGCAGGATGCTCTTGGCGCCGAGATCGATGCCATTGTCATTGAGCCAGAGCTGGATCAACCGATGGCGCTCGCGCGAGCCGCAATTGGGGCAGCGCGTATCCCAGCGCGAGGGGCGCCCGACCGAGAGGAATGTGCCGTGATAGCCGCAAATGGGGCAGTCGCGGGCGATTTTCTTGCGTGAAAACTGCGAGCGGTCCTTCCACCAGCCCTGCAACAAACGGCTGAAAATCTTGCGGCGGTCGATTTCGGTATTCTGAGCCAAGGGGCAGGCCTGTCTATTGCGGAAACAAGGGTTTGAACCGCTTTAGACATAGAGGGCCGAAGCGCCCGTTGGCAAGGCCCCATAGGAGGTTCCGGGGAAGGATCGGGCGTGCGGGGGCCTTGTCAATGAGCAAGGGCCGAAATCAGAGTGAATCCGGCTTGACGTACATGTCTGAAATGGCGGCCTGAAGGGACCGGGCACCGAGGACGGGTTTGTCCTTGTGGCAATCGCTTTCGCCTGTCTTGTAGGCGGCGTCGGCCTTCTGCCAATAGGGCAGACCCTTCTTGAAGGGGGCCAGGAACTCGAACTGGGTGGTGAGCTTGGTGCAGAGCGCCTGGGCGTCGCTGGTGGACATGGAGTTGTCGGTGGCGGCAAAGGCGGGGACGGCCCCCATGACGAGAACGCTGGCGATGGTCATGGTCATAACGGTCTTACGCATGATTTTCTCCTCTATTTGTTTTTATAAGAGCGGCCCCGATCCATCGGGTTCAGGTCCTCAAAAAGGATCTCCACGAAATCACCTGAAACCTGAAAGGGGTCTGCGCTCATGGCTGCGTGTCGAGGAAAAATCTAGGAAAGGGTGGGGCGGAAAAATCGGCAGGAATGTGACCAGATTGTGATTTAAAATGAAATCGGGTTAAGGCTTTGGACAGGTTTTAAGACGTATACAGATCATATAGGACGGAAAAAAGGCGGCACGCCTTCGTCGAGCGCACCGCCAGTTTCACCCTGAGATTAACTCGGTCGTATCTGGTTGGTCAGGAAGCCAATGGCGAGATGGACGTCTGTTCCATGTTCTTGCGGTAGGAGACCTTGTGCGTGACATGCTGAAGCGGCGTTTTGGCGATCGCGCTGGTCGCCAGCAGGTCTTTCATGTCGGGCGTTTCCATTTTTCCAGACGCAAAGGCGGGACCAGCCAGCACGCTTGCGGCGATGGCGGCCAAAGCAATTTTCTTGATCATCGCATTTTCTCCAGTCGGACGCCGGGGCGTCGTCATTTTGCAAGGGCTGTTTGCCCCACGCCCAGTCGGCGACGGCATGAGGGCGGCATTCAGCCGGAATTGCGGCGAAATTTGGGGAGCGCATGAATTCGGCGTCATCTTTCAGACAGGATTTTGCAATCAGCCGCTGGATGCGGGTCGCAAAGGTCAAATTTATTTCCAATAATCACCGCCGCAGGCTGGCTCGGCGCATGAAAACGGGCCAGTCTGGTAAGACTTGAACTGCTATATGTTATGTGTGTTTTGGCATGGCCCTGTATGGCGCAAGGTCGGCTTGCGTTCATATGCCTGAAAATACGGGAGACCGCCTATGGGCCGCACGATGCCCAGCCTGCTTGAAATTGTCGATCCTGCGGTTCTCACGTCGGAAATAGACGCGCTTGCCAAGAAGCATGAGGGTGACGCCGATGCGCTGAAACGCGCGCTGGTCGATTGTCTGAAGGCGACACTGGCGGTCGGGCGCGCCAAGGCGCGCGAGCGGCTGGAGCAGGGCGCTCATCGCGGTCGCGTCTGCGCCCAGAGCCTGTGCTATCTCGAAGATACGATCATCCGGGCGCTTCATCGTTTCACGATCACCCATGTCTTCCCGCAGCCCAATCCGAGCAAGGCGGAAATGCTGTCGATTGCAGCCGTCGGCGGCTATGGCCGCGGCACGCTGGCGCCGGGCTCCGATATCGACCTGCTTTTCCTGCTGCCCTACAAGCAGACCCCCTGGGGCGAAAGCGTTGTCGAATATATGCTCTATGTGCTCTGGGATCTGGGCCAGAAGGTCGGCCATTCGACACGCACGGTCGCCGAATGCATAAGACAGGCGCGAGACGATTTCACCATCCGTACCGCCATTCTCGAGGCGCGCTATCTCGATGGCGACGAGGCGCTTTTCGCCGATCTCGAAAAGCATTTCGACGAGGACGTCGTCAAGGGCACGGGCAATGAATTTGTCGAGGCCAAGCTCGCCGAGCGCGATACGCGTCATGCCCGCGCGGGCGAAAGCCGCTATCTCGTCGAGCCGAATGTGAAGGAAGGCAAGGGGGGTCTGCGCGATCTCAACACGCTTTTCTGGATCGCCAAATATGTCTACCGCGTCAAGAAAAGCTCCGACCTCATCAAGGAGGGCGTTTTCACCCGCGCCGAATATGCGACCTTCCGCAAGGCGGAGGATTTTCTCTGGGCAGTGCGTTGCGAGCTGCACTTTGTGACCGGCCGCGCCGAGGAGCGCATCACCTTCGACCTCCAGACAGAGATGGCGAACCGGCTGGGCTATCACGGTCATGCCGGGCTGAAGGCTGTCGAACGTTTCATGAAGCATTACTTTCTGATCGCCAAGGATGTCGGCGATCTGACGCGCATTCTTTGCGCGGTGCTGGAAGATCAGGAGCGCAAGAAGAAGCCGGGCATCGGGCGCTTCATGCAGAAGCTGCGTCGCAAGAAAGTCGTCAAGGGTTTCCGGCTCGAAAGCGGGCGTCTTGATTTCACCAGCGACAAGGCGATTGAAGAGGATCCGGTGAACCTCATTCGCATCTTCCATGTGGCTGATGCCGATGAGTTGGAAATTCATCCCGCCGCATTGAAGCTCGTGACCCGCTCGCTGAAATACATTGGAGCGGAACTGCGCGCTGACCCGGAGGCGAACCGTCTCTTCCTTGAAATCCTGACCTCGCGCAAGGAGCCCGAACGCACGCTGCGCCTGATGAACGAGGCGGGCGTGCTCGGTCGCTTCGTGCGCGATTTCGGGCGCATCGTCGCGCTGATGCAGTTCAACATGTATCATCACTATACAGCCGACGAGCATCTGTTGCGCGCCATCGGCATATTGTCGGAAGTGGAAAAGGGCGGCGAGAATACCGACCATCCATTCGCTTCGGAACTCATGAGCACGCTGCAATCGCGTAACGCGCTTTATCTCTCGGTCTTCCTGCATGACATCGCCAAGGGGCGCGACGAGGATCACTCGATCGCAGGCGAGCGCATCGCGCGTCAGCTTTGCCCCCGGCTCGGCATGAGCGCGGCCGATACCGAAACGGTTGCCTGGCTTGTAAAAAATCATCTGGTGATGAGCGATGTGGCGCAGCGCCGCGATATTTCCGACCCGCGCACCGTGCGCGACTTTGCCGATATCGTGCAAAGCCCCGGCCGCCTCAAATTGCTCTTTATCCTGACGGTGGTGGATATCAAGGCGGTGGGTCCGGGCGTCTGGAACGGCTGGAAGGCGCAGCTCATCCGCGAGCTTTATTTCGAGACGATGGCGCTCTTGCAGGGCGGCGACATGGTGCTCAACCGCTCCGAGCGCGTGGCGGAAGCCAAGGCCGCGCTGGCGGAGCGCCTGTCCGACTGGTCGGAGGCCGATCGCGCGGTCTATATGGCGCGGCATACGGATGGCTATTGGCTGTCATTCGACGCCGATGTGCTGGAGCGCCATGCGCGCCTTATCAACGATGCTGAGGCCAATGATCTCACCATCGCTGCGCGACCGGAGCCGACACGCGACGTGACGGTGCTGACGCTCTATGCGCAGGACCATCCAGGCCTCTTTTCGCGCTTTGCGGGCGCCTGCGCCATTCTCGGCATGAACATCGTCGACGCCAAGATTTTCACGACCCGCGACGGCATGGCGCTCGACATGATCTGGGTGCAGGACGAGACGGGCGGCGCAATCGCCGAACCGCGCCGCATCCAGCGTCTGGAAGACACGATCCGCAAGGTGCTGGCGGGCGAGGTGCTGCCGCCTGAAATGATCGACCAGCGTTTCAAGGGCGAGAGCAAGGCGAGCGCTTTCTCGATCCCGCCGCAGGTCTTTATCGATAATGACGCTTCCGACACCTATACGGTGATCGAGGTCAACGGGCTCGACCGTCCGGGCCTCGTGCATGCGCTGACCAAGGCGCTCTTTCATCTCGGCCTCACCATCGGCTCGGCGCATATCACGACCTATGGCGAACGCGCGGTCGACGTCTTCTATGTAAAGGACGTGATCGGCCACAAGGTGACCAACGCCAACAAGAAGAAGGCGGTCGAGCGTCATCTGATCGACGCGCTGACCGATCCGACCCAGAACGCAAGGCCCGCCCGCTCGCGCCGCAAGACTGAAGCGGCGGCGGCTGAATGATGCGCGAGAGGCGCGACGCTCGATGAACCTTCTCCGCTCCGCCGCGACCGTTGGCGGCACGACATTCCTGAGCCGTATTCTGGGCTTTCTGCGCGACATGATGGTGGCCTCCGCCATTGGTTCGGGCCCGATTGCGGATGCCTTCTTTGTCGCCTTCCGCTTCCCCAACATGTTCCGCTCGATCTTTGCCGAAGGCGCGTTCAATTCCGCCTTCGTGCCATTGTTCGCCAAGCATCTCGAAGGCGAGGGCGAGGTATCGGCGCGGCGTTTTGCGGAAGAAGCGACGTCGGTGCTGCTCTTTGCACTGCTGGTGATGACCGTGCTGGCGATGATTTTCATGCCCGCGCTGATGCATGTCTTCGCGCCGGGCTTTGGCGATGATCCGCAAAAGCGTCTCTGGGCGGTGCAGTTCAGCCGCATCACCTTTCCCTATCTGCTGTTCATTTCGCTGACCGCCGTGCAGGCAGGCATATTGAATTCGCTGGGCCGTTTCTTTCCCGGCGCGGCGGCCCCTGTCATGCTCAATGTGACGATGATCTGCGCGCTCTTCTTCGTGGTGCCGCTTTCGGCCAATCCCGGTCTCGTCCTTTCATGGGGCGTGGCGATTGCGGGCGTGGTGCAATTCATCTGGCTGGCGATTTCGTGCCAGCGCGCAGGCATGACGCTGCATCTGCGATGGCCGCGCATGACGCCCGACGTGAAGCGCCTGTTGAAGCTCGGTGTGCCGGGCGTCATTGCAGGCGGCATCGGGCAGGTCAACCTCACCATCGGCACGATGATCGCGACCCTTCAGGCGGGCGCTGTCTCCTGGCTCTACTACGCCGACCGCATCTATCAGCTGCCGCTCGGCGTCGTCGGCATCGCTATTGGCGTGGTGCTCCTGCCGGACCTCTCGCGCCGCCTGCGGGCGAAGGATGACGCGGGCGCGCATCGCAGCCTCAACCGCGCGCTGGAATTCGCCATGCTGCTCACCTTGCCCGCCGCCGTGGCGCTGGCGATCATTCCGCATGACATCATCAAGGTGCTTTTCGAGCGTGGCCGTTTTCACGCAGGCGACACGCAGGCGACCGCCTTGGCGCTGGCGATATATGCCGTGGGTCTGCCGGCCTTCGTCGCTAACAAGGTTCTCTCGCCTGCCTTCTTTGCGCGGGAGAACACGAAGACGCCGCTCAAGTTCGCGGGCATCAGCGTCATCATCAATGTGGCGTCGAGTTTCACGCTGTTTCAGTTTTTCGGTTTTGCCGGGATCGCGGCGGGGACGACGATTGCGGCCTGGGCGAATGTCCTGCTCCTTGGCGCCTGCCTCTGGCGTCAGGGACACTTCACGCCCGATGCGCAGCTCACGCGCCGCATGCCGCTGATCCTGCTGGCGTCGACCGGCATGGGCGCTGCGCTCTGGGTCGGCTCTCTGGCGCTCGCGCCCGCCTTTGCGCTTCATTTCGTCGCCAGCGTCTCGGTGCTGGCGGGCCTGATTGTCGGCGGCATGGTGGTCTATGCGGGCTTCTGCCAATTCACCGGCGCGATGAGCCTCGGCGATCTGCGGCGCGCGATTTCACGGAAATCATAAAGACAACCCCCGGACAGTTCCGC
>JBAQNC010000055.1:0-7326 GCA_049303435.1 Parvibaculum sp.
TTCACTTCCTCGATCTCTTCCGCCGTCAGTTCCCATGCGCCCGCCGCGACATTGGCCGTCACCTGTTCGGGTTTCGTCGCCCCGGCGATGACGCTGGCGACATGGGGCTGGCTTGCAAGCCAGCCGATGGCGAGGTCGAGAAGCGAGTGGCCGCGCGCTTCGGCGAAGGCGGAGAGTTTTTCCACCATGTCGAAGTTTTCTTCCGACAATATCTGCTTGCCGCGCTCGCCCCATACCGTCAGACGACCGTCATTGGGCAGGTCTGCGCCGCGTTTGTATTTGCCGGTCAGCATGCCGCTGGCGAGCGGAAAATAGGGCAGGATGCTTGCCCCATAGGCCCTGGCGGCGGGCACCAGCTCGTGCTCGATCTTGCGGTCGAGCAGATTGTAGTGGTTCTGCGCCGAGACAAACCTGTTCGCGCCGAGTTCCCTGGCGATGTACCAGCTTTCGGCGAGCTGCCAGCTCGCGAAATTGGAGCAGCCGATGTAGCGCACCTTGCCCGACGTCACGAGATCGTCCAGCGCGCGCAGGGTTTCGTCGATAGGCGTTTCGGGATCGGGGAAATGCACCTGATAGAGATCGATGTAATCGGTGCCGAGGCGCGTCAGGCTCGCCTCCACCGCATTCATGATGTAGCGCCGCGACGCCCCCTTCATCAGGTCTCCCTCGCCCATCGGCAGGCCGAACTTCGTCGCCAGCACAATCTCCTTGCGCTTTGCCCCCAGCGCCTTGCCGAGCATGGTTTCCGAACCGCCCTTGTTGCCATAGGCGTCGGCGGTATCGAACAGCGTAATGCCCTCGTCCAGCGCCTTGCCGACAACCCTGTCGGTCATTTCCTGATCGATGCGCATGCCGAAATTATTGCAGCCCAATCCGACGACAGAGACTTTCAGGCCCGAGTGACCCAGTGATTTTGTGCGCATGTCGGCGTCTCCCCCAGCCAATTTTGTCATGCGGCATTGCGCCCGCAATATCGCCCGCTGTCAAACCTGCAAGTTGCAGGCAAATCCAAAGTGCGATTGCACGCAAAATGGAAACCTTTTAGACTCCCGAATTAGGGCAATTACCCTAAAACTGAGGCGAGGCCGCATCTTGTGTTGGAGGACACGCGAGCTCACGCCCATCATCGGGAGGAATGACGATGAAATTTACATGGTTCAACCTCATGCCGTGGCAGGACCTGCCAGATGACTTCCGCGAGAAGCATCGCTCGGTATGGGTGGATATCGACTCGCGGCTGTTCGACCCCGAACGCGCCAATCATCTGTATAATGAATATATGGATCTGCTGGAATATTCGTCGACGCTCGGCTTCGACGGAATCGGCGTCAACGAACATCACCAGAACGCCTATGGCATCATGCCGTCGCCCAATATCATTGCCGCAAGCCTTGCGCGGCGCACCAAGGATGTCGGCCTCGTCGTGCTCGGCAATTCCATCGCGCTCTACAATCCGCCGGTCCGCGTCGCGGAAGAATTCGCCATGCTCGACTGCATTTCCGGCGGTCGCCTCGTCGCAGGCTTCCCTGTCGGCACGTCGATGGATACCAACTATTGCTACGGCCAGATCCCGGCGCTAACGCGCGAGAAATACAATGAGGCGCATGACCTCATCAAACGCGCCTGGGAAGACCCGGACCCCTTCGCCTTCAACGGGCGCTACAACAAGCTGCGCCACGTCAACATCTGGCCGCGGCCGATCCAGAAGAACATGCCCGTCCATATTCCCGGCGGCGGTTCGGTCGAGACCTATGACTTCTGCATCGACAATACCTATTCCTATTCCTACCTCTCCTTCTCCGGCTATATCCGCGCCAAATCGCTGCTTCAGGGCTATTGGGACCGGGTGGCCGAGCGCAATGCGCCCGACGACAGCCCCTATCGCGCAGGCTTTGCCCAGACGATCTGCGTCGCCGATACCGACGAAGAGGCCGAGCGGCTTTATTCAGAGCATGTCAGCTATTTCTACAATCGCTGCCTTCATGTCTATGGCGGCTTCGCCGATGCGCCGGGCTATCGCACCATCAAGACGATCCAGACGGGCGCGCTTTCGCAATATGCCCCGCCGATCGACGGCTATGGGCATCTGTCGTGGAAGGACCTCACCGAGCAGGGTCATGTGATTGCGGGCAGTCCCGAGACGGTGCGCCAGCGCATGGAGGAACTCATCAAGGGTCTGCGTGTAGGCAATATCTTCTGCCTCATGCATGTCGGCAACATGCCGAAGGACAAGTGCATGTATTCCACCAAGCTCTTTGCCGAAAAGGTCATGCCGCACTTGCGCAACATGTTCCCGGAATACAAGGACGACAATCGCTTCTGGTGCAGCCCGATGTCGAATGCGGCGACACCGGCCAAGCCCGCTTACGAAGCGCAGGTCGCCGCAGCCGTGGGAGGTAAGGACTAATGGAACTCAAGACAGTCAATACCTGGCACGTGCCGGTTCAATATTATGAAGGCGGCAAGGGTGAGCCCCTCGTCTTCCTTCATGGCGCAGGCGGCATCATGGAAGGCGACCCGCTCTTCAACAAGCTTGCCGAGACGCATCATGTCTATGCGCCTCTGCTGCCGGGCTATGGCGCATCGGAAGAATGTGGCGAGCTGCGCGACATGCTCGACTTCACGCTGCATACCGCCGATGTGGTCGAAGCGCTCGGGCTCAAGGACCCGATCCTTGTCGGCCATTCGATGGGCGGCATGATCGCCGCCGAGATGGCGGCGATTGCGCCGTCCACCGTTTCGCGTCTGGGGCTCATCTGCCCGGCGGGCCTCTGGCTCGACGACTATCCGATCCCGGATCTCTTCGCCATGCTGCCCTATGAGATGCCGCAATATCTCTTCCACGATGTGGAAGCGGGCACAAAGCTCATGACGGCAGGCGTCGCGCTCGACGATCCCGAATGGCTCAAGGGCTTCCTCGTGCAGAACGCGCGGCAGATGGGCATGGCGGGCAAGATATTGTTCCCCATTCCCGAACGTGGGCTTGCCGGTCGTCTCTATCGCATCAAGGCAAAGACAGTCTTGATCTGGGGCGACGGCGACAAGCTCATCCCGCCGGCCTATGCGCATGCTTTCAAGAAAGGCATCAAGGGCGCGGAACTCGTCTCGATTGCGGAAGCAAGCCATATGGTGCCGGTGGAAAAAACCGATCAGGTCGCCGCCGCGATTGCCAAGCTCGGCTGATTGCGCTGGCACTTAAACAAACGAAAGCCCGCCTCTTTTCAGGAGGCGGGCTTTTTCATGTCGCGTGTAGGTGGATCGCCCGGTCAAGCCGGGCGATGACGGAAATATAGGTCCATATCTTCTTTCAACGTCATGCCCCCGGCTTGACCGGGGCATCCATCTTTTCAGCCTCAAGCGTAGGTCTGGAACGCAATCACACTCAGCGCGATGAGCGCGCCGAGCAGCAGGATGACCGTCGAGAGAATGCCGACGGTGAAGCCGCGACTGCGCTTGTTCGCCGCTTCATAGTAGCCGCGCGCATAGAGCAGGCGACCGATCGGATAGAAGATGCCGACGATCGCCGCCCAGAGGTCATGCGTGGTCAACGCGAAGAGCCAGAGCGAGGGCAGGAAAAGCAAGAGGCCTTCCATCGTGTTTTCATGGACGCGCAGGGCGCGCATGAATTCGTCAGGGCCGGACATGGCGGGCGCAGGGACATTGTGCTTGGTGCGCGTCTGGCCCACTTTCAGCGCCATGCGGAAATAGACGATCAGCGTCAGCAGGGTCACGATCCCTGTCAGCGGATAGGCGAAGGACATTTGGTTTCTCCCCAGGGGTTTTTATCAGCGCACCAGAAGTACATCCACCGTGCCCTGAACAGAAGCATTACCTTGAGGGAACTCAGAAATTTCGCTCTAATCCGGGGCTTGAAACCAGAGGGGAGAAATCACATGGACCTGACGCTCAGCCGCGATGACGCCGCCTTCCGCGATGAAGTGCGCGCCTTTCTGAAATCGAGCCTGCCGCGCGAAGTGGCCGAGGCCCCTTCCGTCGGCGTCTCGGTGCCCAAGCCTCTGGTGAAGAAATGGCACAAGACACTCCACGATCAGGGCTGGGTCGCGCCTGCCTGGCCTGCGGAATATGGCGGCACCGGCTGGACGACAATACAGAAGCATATTTTCGACGAGGAATGCGCCAGTGCCGATGCGCCGCGCCTCATGCCCTTCGGTCTCTCGATGGTTGGCCCCGTCATCTATACCTACGGCACGCCGGAACAGAAGGCGCAGCACCTGCCAGGTATCCTGTCGGGCGAGACATGGTGGTGTCAGGGCTATTCCGAACCCGGCTCCGGGTCCGACCTCGCCTCGCTCAAGACCAGGGCCGTGCGCGACGGCGACCATTATGTCGTCAACGGTCAGAAAATATGGACATCCTACGCGCATGAGGCCGACTGGATTTTCTGTCTCGTGCGCACCGACGATCAGGGCAAACCACAGGAAGGCATTTCCTTCCTGCTGATCGACATGAAGACGCCGGGCATTACCGTGCGCCCCATCATCTCCATCGACGAATTGCATCACCTGAACGAAGTCTTCTTCGAGGACGTGCGCGTGCCGCTCGCCAATCGCATCGGCGAAGAAAACAAGGGCTGGACCTATGCGAAATTCCTGCTGACGCATGAGCGCACAGGCATCGCAGGCGTGCCGGGCTCCAAGAAAGCCGTCGAGGCGCTGCATCAGATTGCATCCGCCGAACGCGCGGGCGACGGCAAGCGGCTTGCGGACGAGCCGGGTTTCCGCCGCGAGTTGAGCGAGATCGAAATCAAGCTCGCCGGTCTCGACATCACCAATCTGCGTATTCTGGCCGACGCCGAAGCCGGTCAGGCGGTCGGCGAAAAGTCCTCGATCCTCAAGATCATCGGTACGGAAATCCAGCAGAGCCTGCAAATTCTCGCGGTCGAGGCGCTCGGCTATTACAGCTTTGCCTCCCATCGCGACCGGCTGGAAGGCCGCAGCAACGAGGATGTCGTCGGTCCCGACTATGGCGAGACGGTGTTTGCCAGCTATGGCTTCGGACGCGCCTCCACCATCTATGGCGGCTCGAATGAAATCCAGCGCAATGTGCTGGCAAAAGCCGTACTCGGCCTCTAGCGAGCGACGATCCGTGACAGCGTACCCGCAAGGCTGAGGACGAAAATCACCGCGGCCATCGGCAGCGGCGTGCCATTGTCGAGAAGCCCTACCAATGCGCCCGCGCAGGCCGCCATTGCAAATTGGACGATGCCGTTCAAGGCCGCCGCCGCGCCCGCATTTCTCTGCGCGCGCGACATGGCGGCGGCGATGGCATTGGCGCCGACAAAGCCGCTCACCGCCAGTTGCGCGAAGAGCGTCACGCCGAGCAAAACAGGCATGTCGTAAGTAATCAGGTTCAGCGTGAGCATGGTGGCCGCGACGAGGAGATGCGCGCCCACCGCCACGCTCATGATGCTGCGGCCCGAATAGCGTCGCAGCAACCAGGCGTTCACCTGCGCCGCAGCGATGAAGCCCGCCGCATTGCCGCCGAAGATCAGCGCGAACTGTTCCGGCGTCGCCTTGTAGAAGCTGATGAAGATGAAGGAGGCGCCCGTGATATAGGCGAACATGCTCGCCGAGATGAAGGCGTTGACGAAAGTGAAGGCCAGATATTGCCGGTCCTGCATCAGCGCCAGATAGGCGTAAAGCACCGACTTGAGGCTGCTTTTCAGACGTTTCTCATGCGGCAGCGTTTCGCCGAGCCCCCGCCAGACCGCGACCAGCACGAGCAGCGCGAAGGCGCCCTGAAACAGGAAGATGAACGACCAGTCGAAATGCGCGATGAAAAAACCGCCGAGCAGGGGCGCGAGGATCGGCGCGACGCCCATCACCAGCATGAGCAGCGAATAGACCTGCGCCGAGTGACGCTCGTCGAAGAGATCGCGCACCATGGCGCGTGAGATGACGATGCCTGCGCAGCCGCCCAATGCCTGGCAGAGGCGGGCGAAGACCAGCCATTCGATCGACGGCGCATAGGCCGCCCCGAAGGAGGCGAGTACGAAGGCGGAAATGCCGATCAGCAGGGGCGGCAGGCGGCCAAAGCGGTCCGACAGCGGCCCGACGACACTCTGACCCAGCGCGATGCCGATGAAATAGGCCGCCAGCGTTCCCTGCACGGCGCCGGGGCTCGTATCGAAATGCGCGGCAATGGCCGGGAAGGCGGGCAGATACATGTCGATGGCGAGCGGCGCGAAGGCGATCAGCGCGCCCAATATCAGGATCATGGATAAATGACCCCGATGCAGGCCTTCTTCGCTCGACATGAATGCTTCCCTTTAAGCTTCAATATCCGGCTGGAATGCCTCACATAACAGGCGGCTTCCCGGAATGGGACCCAAAATTGGCCATCGCCTCGTCAAAATGCAAGATGTCGCCTGAATACGGAATAATTGCAGACGGCGATTTGCCTCAGCAAAATTCCTGCGCGGTTGTCGTATAGTTGACAAAACAATGGAGACACAAATGACGCACTACCATGCCGCTATCTGGATCGACCATCACGAAGCTCATATCGTCTCGTTCAACCCCGACGAGGCTTCGAGCGAAACGGTCCAGCACACGAATCCCATCAAGCATCACCGGCATGTCGCCGGGTCAGAGCGCGGCTGGCGCGCGCCGGAAGACCCGGCCTATTACGAGCAGGTCGCGGAGAAGCTTGGCGAATTCGGCGAAATCCTGATCGTCGGCCCGGCCAATGCCAAATTCGCCCTTCTGAAGCACCTTCAGGCCAAGCACCCGAAGCTTGCCGAAAAGGTCGTGGGCATCGAGACGGTCGACCATCCGACAAACGGCGAGCTTGCCAATTACGCGCGCGCCTATTTCCACAAGAAGGACCGCATGCTGCCGCAGATCGGCTAACGATCAGGCTGCGGAATCAGAACGGGGCGGGAAAGCAACATCAATCGCTTCCCCGCCCCGTTTCTCATTCAACCATCAGATTTTCTTGTCGCCTTCCCAGTAGCGATCGCGCACCGTGCGGCGCACGATCTTGCCCGACGGCATGCGCGGCAGATCGTCGGTGAAATCGACCGAACGCGGGCGCTTGTAGCCCGGCAGGCGTGCGGCGGCGAAGGCGACGATCTCGGCGGCAAGTTCGGCTGAGGGCTCGAAGCCCACTTCCAGTTGCACCACGGCCTTGATCTCCTCGCCCCATTCCTCGTTGGGCACGCCAACCACAGCGACGTCATAGACGGCGGGATGCTCCAGCACTTCCTGGTCGATCTCGACAGGATAGATCTTGACGCCGCCGGAAAGGATCACTTCGGCGCTGCGGCCCGTGAGGTAGAGGAACCCGTCCTCGTCCACAGAGCCC
>JBAQNC010000056.1:0-16359 GCA_049303435.1 Parvibaculum sp.
CAGCGGGCGTGGTGAAGCTTTGAGTCGATGGGGCTTCGCCTATTTGCTCAAGCAGCACGCCGCAGTTGCGGCTCGCCAGCAGCAAAGCCTCGCCACGAAGCGAGTCTCGCCTCACGTGCTCAGGCACACCTGCGCGATGATCATCCTGCAGGCGACGCAAGACATCCGGAAAGTATCGCTGTGGCTGGGACATGCCACGTTGACGACCACAGAGGTCTACACACGCGGCGATCCAACCGAAAAGCTCGAAGCCATGGAAGCGATCGTGCCACCGCATCTGCGGCGTGGCACCTTCCAGCCGACCGACAAGCTAATGGCACTGCTAAAGAGCGCTTCGTAATGGTGAGCCGGGCTGGCGGCAAAATGCGTGAAAGAGTAATTAGGTCGCCGCCAGCTCCCCATTACTGGATCTGCCCATAAGGCAGGAGTTATAGGCGACCCGGACATGCGCGCAGTCCGCACAGGCCTCGACATGACCGCCAAGCGCTGCTGTCCGGCAGAGCTCGACCGCGGACATGACGCGGCGCTCGACGCGGCCGAGATGGCTATCATGGGCAACACGATAGGCATGACCATGGCGACGGAAGATATCCGCCACCTCCAGCTCGGAGCGCATCGCTGGGCTCAGGCGGGCGGCACCACCTCCAGCGTCAGGCGGTCGAGCGGGCTCTGCGTCCTGGCGATCGTGCTTGATGCCACATGGGTGTAGCGCGCCGTCGTCGAGAGGTTATTATGCCCCAGCAGCACCTGGATAATCCGGATATCCGTACCGCTCTCGAGCAGGTGAGTCGCAAAACTGTGGCGCAACGTATGCACGCTCACCCGCTTGACCAAGCCCGCCGCCTTGCTCGCGGAGCGGCAGGCCGCGTGAAGGACCTGCACGTCGATCGGCTTGGCGCCTCGCCCGGGGAACAGCCAGTCCTGCGGGCGTGCCAACCGCCAGTAGATCCGCAAGATCCCGAGCAGCTGCGGTGACAGCATGACCGTGCGATCCTTGGCACCCTTGCCGTGGCGGACCTGGATCACCATCCGGGCGCTGTCGATATCTGCCACCTTGAGGCTCACCGCCTCCGAGGCGCGCAACCCCGCGGCATAGGCGGTGGTCAGTGCCGTGCGCGCCTTCAGCGATGGCACCGCTTCGAGGAAGCGCACCACCTCGTCGGCGCTCAGGATCGCCGGCAACTTGCGCGGCGTGCGCGCATAGACGATGCGCTCCGGAATCTCCGCCCGGTCCAGCGTCACGCCGTAGAAGAAACGCAACGCACAGACCGTCTGGTTCAGCGCCGGCCAGGAAATGCCCTGCGACACCAGATAAACCTGGAACGCACGGACGTCCTCCAGCCCCAGCCGGTCCGGCGATCGGCCGAAATAGCGGCTGAACTTCGTCACCGCATGCAAATAAGATCGTTGCGTCGCGGGCGACAGGTTGCGCAAACTCATGTCGTCGATCATACGACGGCGCAGCGGGCTTACCGCTGCTTTGGCTTCAGCCATGGGATGGTCTCCTGGTCGGGGTTGGTCTCAGCAACCAAACCTTCCCATCAGGAGGCCATCCAAGCCAACACACACGCCAGTCCCGCGTCAGCGGGTTCGTTCAATCCATTTTATGAGTTTACGGCCTAGTTCGCCACGCTCTACATTCACGTTACCGTCGTCGGAATTGACACCGTAACCCGCGCCATTGGAGGCGTGACAGCCACCATTGAAAGCCGAAATGTGATCACAATGCTGTGCAGACGTGCGGAAACTGGCTGCCGCCGAAATCGTATTTGAGAAACTGAACTCTACCGGCCCAAAATTAAATTCCTTGGCCGACGCTGGCGCGATAGTCACAACGAGCGCAATTGCCGCAACAGATGCAGCAACCATTCGACTCCGTAAAATTCTGACTAAATTCAAATTTAGTTCTCTCATACGTCTCGTCCCCTTTGTCTCACGGCGCTTTTGCAGCCCGCCTTGCAGCAGCTTTTTTCGTAGCACGAGGCCAGGGCGCCCTCACGTACACAAGTGTCATTTGTTGTCGATCACAAAAGTCCACATGCTCGCTTGCGGATATTTGCATCCGCCATCGCTCAATAATTTGTCGGCAAATAGCTTTGGCCGACGCCGACGAGCAGCTATGCCACTTGGCTCCGGGGGCGCAAAGATTGCAGCCACATCGGCAGGCAAAAAATAGCTCGAACGATGCAGAAGGCGCCAACGATCTGGACGTGCGGCCCCTGGCTTTGTCGCAGCCGACAGAGGATGGCGTGAATGAATTCAGATGATCCTGACCGATAAAGCATCAACCAGCCTTGCGGATCAAACCGCAGTGCCACATTCTGTGGCCCATAGCTGTTCGGGGATTCAGGGACGACATGTTGAAATCGATCTGGCTCAAATCGATCAGGTGGTTGAAGTCCGTCTCGTCGATGGTTTTCAATTCGGTAAGAGGCGCCTTCGACGTCAACTTCCTGATCAGTCTTGTGCTGGCTCTGGGTATCTGGGTGGCGCTACGGAACGAGGCGGTCTGGTCCACCTTTCTGGGCGACGCCGACCGGGAGGCCTTGCAGATCGCCTTCAACATGCGGGTCAACAAGACGCTTGAGGGAACCGGCCCGATCCTGTTTCTCAATCTTGACGATTCCGTCTGGCACGGCGACGACGCCGACAGCCCGCCTCTCGCCTATGCGCCACGCAATGTCGTTTACAATCTGCTGAAGGCGGCCTATGGCGAACCGGGCTATCCCCGCCCCAGAGTCGTCATCACCGACTTTGATCTTTTCTGGCGTACGCCTGATAAGGGACCCGAGGACCAGATTGACGCGCTTCTGGAACAATGGGGCAAAGACCCCGACGCGCCCCTGCTCATCCTTCAACGCGAGGTCATGGATGGCGACGGCAGCAGACTCAATCCGGCGTCCATTCGCTTGTCGCCTCGCGACCGCTTCATTCGCGATGCGCCTCAACACAATATCGTCTGGGCGAGCGCCATCTTTACCGGCGATGAGGTCGTCGGCGCGCGTTACTACGAGCACTTCCTTTGCCTCAAGTCGGAGCATGGCGTCGATGTGGTCGCCAACACGGCTCTCTATGCCATCGCCGGACGAAGCGCCACGAGCCCCCGGCAGGCTATCGAGCAAGTCAACATGGCTATGGAAGCGCCGCGACGTTATTGCGCCGATGGCGGCAAGAACTGGTTCGAACTGCCCCTCACGGGGCGCGCGCCGATCGACTTCAGCGGTCGTGGCAGCCTAATTAACTACAACTCCATGCCGCCGGGCGGATTTGACTACACGACGCCGGATCTGATCGCGGCGGACATGTTCATCATTCCCGCCGCTACCGTCAGCATGGATATGATTAGCGGACTTGCCTCAAATAACGGCATTGTGATCATAGGCTCGGCATCCCTGACCGCGCGAGACCGGCATATGTCGGTTTACGGCCTGATGGGCGGTAGTCTGATCATTGCCAACACTATTCGCGGACTTGAGGTCGGGGGTGTGGTGCATCGGCTTCACTGGTACATAGAAGCGATCATTTTATCCTGCTTTGTCACGTTAATCGTGCTGGCGTTCTGGTATTCCCGTCAGGCCCGTGATTTCATGATCCCGATCGACGATTTGCCCTGGTATGCAAAGCCGTTTCGGCTTCCCCTTCATTTGACGACCAATCCCGTCATAATGAAGATATTGATTGGCATTACGGTTTTCTGGCTTGGGGCCTTTGCGACCTACTATATGTTAGACTACGGATTATGGATCGGGTTTGCCGCCCCTGCCTATGCAGCAGCGCTCAATGAAGCGCGCGAAGACTTTGAAGAATTGATGGAGAATCTCCGTGAAAAACGTACTCACAGGAAATAGGCCCTTTCTATTTTCAAGCGCTCTGGCCCTCGCTCTCCTGAGCGCCAATGGCGCCTTCGCGGGATCGGTCAAGCCCTGCTCGACGGCCACCGTCGCCTTTGTCAAAAGCATCAAGGGCGAAGCTGCTAATGTCGTACTGACGCGCGGCGGCGATCAGGCGCCGCTGAAGACATTCTCGCCGCTCTGCAAGGGCGATGTGGTCAAACTGGCCTCGGCCAGTGAAAGCGTCATTCTGGGCGTTGCCGGTTCCGGCCCCAACGAGATCGTCGGCCCCACGCAATATACGGTCGGCCCAGCCCAGACAGGCGCACAATCCGTCTCATCCGTCATCGAAGATCGTCTGCTTCCCCTTGGCGACCGCACGGTCGGTCAGGGTTTGGCGCGTTCCGGCACTGATCCTTTCGAATTCGGCCTGCTCGATCTTGAAAGCGAATCCGCGCGCATCAAGGCGGGCAATCGCCCGCTCTGGGTCGGCTGGAGCGGCGGCTTCGCCCCGTTCGATCTCACCGTCACAGATCCCTCGGGCCAGCCTCTCGCTCATCAGATGGTGAACGAGAACACGGTCGTCCTGCCCGCCACAAATATTGCACCGGGTCGCTATACGATCGCGGTCAAGGATCGCAATGGTCGCACACGCAGGACGAGCTTCGAGGCAGTGACGGAAGTCCCGAAGGTCGAAAATGTGAGCGTTCCATCATGGATGGGCGCCGATTCAGCAACTATGTTCTCCGCCTTCTGCGTCGCTGCCGAGGACCCCTATACCTGGTCCTATGAAGCGGCTCAGGAAATTGCTGCGACGCCGTCAAGCAACATCGACCAGAACAGTGCGCTCGCGCTGATCAGCGCTGGCGATCCGGCCACACTCTGCCCCGGCAAGGCAGGCTGATCTTACAATTGGCTTATTGCGCCGATGAAAACTTCGCTGCGCCATGCAGCAAAGGCCGACTTGCGTCGCCAATCAGCACATAAGGCCCCCAATAATAGGGGTGGCTATGAGCCGGATCTGAAATCAGAGCCATCTGCGCGCCGCGCAAGGCGGCGTCTATGGGCTTGTCGTCGGCCGTATCGAAGAAGCGCCTGACAATCCGGTCGGCTGAATAGTCATCCGCAAGCCAATGTGTCGCCATGACGGCGCGCGCGCCTGCATAGATGAAACTCCGCACCAGACCGTCGAGCTGCGCCCCGTCAAAGATCGCCGCAAGCCCCTGCGCGCCTTCCGCTTCGCGCGCCGTATCGCAGGCGGCGAGCAAAACCAGATCGGCGTCAAGCTTCAAATCCAGAATCTTCGACGCGCTCAGCAGGCCGTCACCGCCCTTTGGCGCCAGCGAAGTCAGAAGCGAGGGTTCGGTGATGCAAAAGCCATCGCCAAAAAAGCCATGCGTGACAAAGACGAGAACCTGTTGCGACGCGAGGTCTTTTTGCTTGGCAATGTCGATGTCGGTAAAGGCTGCGCCCTTCACATTCTTGCGTTGAAACCGCGCCGCGACGTCGGATGCCAGCGGGGTCAAAGGCTGCGTCATGCCCTTCTCGCCTTCAAACACCGCGCCGCACCGATTTGGTTTGCCTTCGGCCACCATACGGTTCGTGAAGTCGTCCACCCATGCAGGCGAATTATTCGGCGGCACGGCTGGGCCAAATACAGTCAACGTACCGGACGCCTTGGCGGGCCCGGCCCTGCGCGCAGCCACAAAGCTTGCCGCGCTCGGCGCGCTCATGAAGTTGAATTCGGTCGCCAGAAACTTGAGGCTCGAATAATCCCGGCTCCGTCGCACCGCAGATATGTCGGCGGGCAATTCGGAAACAAGGATTGAAGGCGGAAGCGAGCCGACGACTCCACGCGGCGCAAAGATGATCGTCTTCACCTTGGCGGCTACGAGATCCGCATAGACCGGCCCGAATATGCCTTCAAAGAGTTCATGCGCCTGATCGATCGGGTATGGGGGCAAACCGGCGCTACGCGGCCGCAAGGATGTGCGGAGGCGACGCACAAGCGCTTCGGCATGTTCGCGCGTGAGATCGGTTTTGAAGACCTGCGTTTTGCCGCCAAACACCGCATATCCCAGACCGCCGGATTTCGTCGCCGTGAAGGCGACCAGCGCCTCATCGGGCGCCAATGTCTTGGCGACATCCGAAGAAGCCATGCCACGATTGACCAACTGCATGTATTGCGGCTGCGCGCGACGGGCCGCCGCTTCCGCGTCCAGCACTTCCCTTTCGGCAGCCTCGGAATCCGCTGTCAGTTCCGCAAGCCTTTGAGGATCGTCCACGCCCGCTTCCGCTTCCAGCGCTCTCAGTGCCAGAGAGTATTTACGTTCGGCATCCTGAAGCTTGCGAATTTCACCGGCGGCGGAGTTGGAGGCGATACGGGCGGACGCCAGCGCCATGGCCGCGGCGGCACGCGGTTCGATGACGGCTTCAAATGCCTGAACGAACCGCGCCTTGAGCTCGGGCGCATCGCCGCTCTGCTTTGAAATCACGTCATCCAGCAGAGCCAGATACTCGCCCGCATCATCCGGCGTCACACCGAACGAACCCTGCACGCCAAGGTAGAGGCCAAAGGCTTCATTATAATTGGCAAGCGCACCGGCCTGATCACCGGCAGCCAACTTGGCGCGGCCAAGGCTCGTCAGAAACCTTGCCGTCAACAGCGAACGCGGTTCGCGTTTCTGCCAGTTGCTCTTCACCGTTTCGAGACGCGTCACCGCCGCAGCGGCGTGACCGGCGTTCAGCTGATCGAGACCCCGCTTTTCTCCGATCATGGCCTCGAGCCACGGAGCCGCACCGCTCGGGGCGGAGCCGACAAGAGACGCCGCCTCGTCCAGCGCATCTTCAGCACCGTCCTGTTTCATGTAGGTCAGTGCGACAGCCCGCAGATAGGCGCGATGCGCGCGCAAGACAATCGCGCGTACATCGGGTCGCAGTTCGGCATCGGAATAAAGTGGAGGCGAACTCTTCGATCCGCGATGATTGACGTATTCCGCTGCGCGCGCGGTAATCTGATCGATTGTACCGCTGCTATTGTCGGACACGTCCGAAATAACCGCCCCCGTTTCAGGCGTAAAAGGTTTATTAGCGGCTGCCAGCGCAGCAGGATAGTCGCCTTTGTTCAGATAATGAACGATCCGATAGTTGACGATCTTGTCCTGCACCCAGGCTGCCGTCTTCGACCCAATAGACACTTCCGTGTCATCAAACAGCTTTTCCGCTTCGGCGAAACGGCCCTGATTGCTGAGATTGATCGCCAGATCGAGCGCAATGTCGGCCCGTCGTGTTGCATCGCCACCAAAAAGACTGTCCTGAATGGTCACCGCCTTGGCATAGTCCGATGCGGCCAGCGCAAATTCATAGGAGATGTTTCTTTCGTGCCCGCGACGACGCAAAGCCTCCTGATCCTGCATGGCCTGCACGCCGGGCAAGGATGACAATTCTTCCTCGGACAAGGCGACGGGCGCTTCCTCACCTGTGAGGGCAGCGCCCGCTTTCTGCATGGCGGGCAAGGCGCCCGGCAGACCTCGCGCCCGCGCGGTGAATTCCTTGCCGCTCAACTCGACAGCGATGTCCTGGAACAATTTGCCTGACTGGGCGCCGGGACAGCGCATGAGGTTACCCTGACTGTTTCCGAATTCGTCGGTTCTGGTGCACCCTTTCAACATATCGCTTGTCGATCCGGCAGATGCCGCCGACGCAACCTGCAATGTTGCTGCCGCGCGCCGCCATGCGCCGCAAAAGAGGTCATATTGAGCGCCCTTGCCTGCGGCGATCACCACATCATCGCGACGCGTCGCATGGCAGCTTTCCTTGTCCGCGCTTTGCCCCAGATCGAGCGCCATCGGAAAAGTTTCAGGCTGAACCGTGACGCACCCCGACAAGGCAAGAAGGAGCACGGAAACAACCATATGGCGGAACAGGCTCATTGCGCGCTAGCTCCCCAAAGACTCTCATTGCCGGTCGCCGCGACGCCGCTCGTATCATCGTCGTCGTCATCATCCTTGTCGTCTGTATCAAAGGTGAGACCTGTCTGCAGAGCCGCCGGATTGGGGTCACTGTCCGCTGCGGCGCTCGTCCCTTCGGCCTGACGCAACAAGGCATTTGAACAGCTGACCGGATCGCCGATGATGCAGAGATTAAAATGATAATCGGTCGACTGCGCCAGCGGCTCGACGATCACATTACCACCCTCATCCTTTTCGCCCTCATACAGCAGACGGGGCTCAAGGCCCGCCGAGAAGCTGGTGACGCGCGTATTGTCGTCGCGCACGACCGTGCCGAACAACACAACTTTTTCAGGTCCGCCATCCACCGGATTGAGAACCGCCTTGCCGACAGCCGATACCCTGAAGACAAGGCCCTTGCCGTCAACTCCGCTGCCCGTATTCAATTGAACGATATCGCCTGGCGCATAGAGCTCAAGGCTGTTCGTTGCAATGAAGACATGATTGGAAGCCACACCCATTGCGCCAAGGACCGGGCTGCCTAACTGCGACAAGGTCGGATTTTTCGTTTCGTAGTAAGTCCTGAAGGCCTGCGAGCCGATGATGATGTCCTGTGAGGAATTTATCACGACTTCCCCAAGCCAGTCGGCGCCACTAGCAGTATCCTTGCCCAACGACCCACCGACAAGCACAAGTCCGGGTCGGCGATCATCGAGACCGTCCACATAACCCAATGTCAGCGTATTAAGCCCTTTGACAATACCATCTGTCATAATCCATGAGCTGCTGTTGGCCCCAATCGAGATATCCCCGAGCGTCGCATCGCTGAAATCAACGCTGCGCAGGAGAGCGTCATTGCCAGCGGCGTCAATCCTGAGATTGCCTGCCGAAATGCGTCCAAGCTCGCCCGCATCGATCGTCAGCCCCTGAGGCATCCTGAGCGTGAACGAGCCTACACCGCCATCGCCGCCCAGCACGATCGTCGTGCCGCTGTCGAGTGACGTCAGCACCACTTCGTCGCCTGCGCTGATGGAACCCGACAGATCAAGGTCCAGAGCCTGAATGGAAACATTGGTCGTCGACGCTATCCTGTTGATCACAGCGTCACCCTGCGCCGCATTGAGCAGCAGCAACCCGCCATTGGCCGTCACGGAGCCTTGCACGTCCACATTGCCCGTCAGCGCCTGAAGCGTCGCCGGACCGGTCGCGACAAGATCACCCAGAACCTTTACCGTACCGCCGGTAATCGTCGTTGCCAGATGGCTCGCCACATCAAAGACGCTCGCAGTCCCGAGCTTGGCCTCGACAAGCACATTGCCGTTGGTCGATTCTGTATTTCCCGACAAGGTGGCGTCGCCATTCGACGCACGTATGGTGACATTATCGCCCGCGACAGCATCCCCGGAAATCAGGATTTCCTTGGCGTAAACCTCCAACGTCGTCACCGCCGACAAACCTGCGGCGATGACCTTGCCGAGCAAGGCTTCAATCAGCACGGAACCAGTGGACGTCAAATCGTCATTCAACGTGACATCAGATGTCAGCGCCTGAATGGTGGCGCTATCGACAGCCGCGACCTTGCCCGTCAGAGCGACGCTGCCACCCGTGATGTCGATATCGGCGCCCGAGATGTCCCTGGTCGCGTCTGTCGCCTCCAGCGCCACCGAGGTGTCGCCATTGACTGTCCCGTCGAGGTCGATGTCCCTGGCCGTGATCGTGGTCGTCGTATCGGCGTCGACGCCCTTGACGCTCGCCTTGCCCAGCAGCGCCTCGATCAGGATCGAACCCGTCGAGGTGATGTCGTCATTCAGGGTCACGTCAGTCGTCGTTGCCTTGATCGTTGCACTGGTCGTCGTCGCGACGGGACCCGTCAAAGTGACGCTGCCGCCATTGATATCGAGGTTCGCCCCCGAGATGTCATTGCCCGCGCCACTCGCCGTCATCTCGACGGCCCCGCCGCCCGTCACCTTGCCCGCAAGGTTGATGTCGTCGCCCGACAGCGTCACCGTGTCGGTCGCCACGACCGCGCCGGTCAAATCGATGTCGCCGCCCGTGATGTCGATATCGGTGCCCGAGATGTCCTTGGTCGCGTCAGTCGCCTCCAGCGCCACCAAGGTGTCGCCATTGACTGTCCCGTCAAGGTCGATGTCCCTGGCCGTGATCGTGGTTGTCGTGTCTGCGTCGACGCCCTTCACGCTCACCCTGCCCAGTAGCGCTTCGATCAACACGGAGCCCGTCGAGGTGATATCGTTAGTAAGCGTTGCGTCGCCTGTGAGAGCCTGAATGGTGGCACTGTCGACTGCCGCGACCTTGCCCGTCAGATCGACGGTGCCGCCGGTGATATCAATATGCGCTCCGGAGATATCCTTGGTCGCGTCTGTTGCTTCCAACGTCACCGAGGTATCACCGTTCACGAGACCATCAAGATCGATGTCCTTGGCCGTGATCGTAGTCGTCGTGTCTGCGTCGGCGCCCTTGACGCTCGCCTTGCCCGGTAGCGCTTCGATCAGGATCGAGCCCGTCGAGGTGATGTCGTCGTTCAAGGTAGCGTCGCTTGTGAGGGCCTGGATCGTTGCCGAGTCTGTCGCCACGACCTTGCCCGTCAGATCGACCCTGCCACCCGTGATGTCGATATCGGCGCCCGAGATATCCCTGGTCGCGTCGGTCGCCTCCAGCGCCACCGAGGTGTCGCCATTGACTGTCCCGTCGAGGTCGATGTCCCTGGCCGTGATCGTGGTTGTCGTGTCGGCGTCAACCCCCTTGATGCTCGCCTTGCCGAGCAAGGCCTCGATCAGGATCGAACCCGTCGAGGTGATGTCGTCATTCAAGGTAGCGTCACTTGTGAGGGCCTGGATCGTCGCCGAGTCTGTCGCCGCAACCTTGCCTGTCAGAGTGACGCTGCCACCGGTGATGTCGATGTCAGTGCCGGAGATATCCTTGGTCGCGTCCGTCGCCTCCAGCGTCACCGAGGTGTCGCCATTGACCAGACCGTCGAGGTCAATATCCTTGGCGGTCACGTCTACTGTCGTCTTGGCGTCAATGCCGCTCAGCGAAGCGAGATTGAAGGCCTTGATGTCGATGCCGCCCGTCGTCGTCTCTATAGCGGCATCGCTCGTCACATCGCCGGACGTCGCCTCGATGCGGGCCGCGCCTGCGGTGACCGTGCCGGGGCCCGTGCCTTTCTCAATGCTGACGTTGCTGCCCTGCGCCACCAGTTTGCCGGCAGCCGTGAGGTCGGCATTCTTGACGCGAATAACCTCGGTCGCCCCGCTCGAGGCATCCGCCGCGCCGCTGGTGAAGTTGCCGCCACCGAGCAGGACGATGTCGCCCGATTGCGTGCCGACGTTCGTCGCTTCGACCACCCCGTCCATATTGATAAAGGCACCGCCGCCGACGCTCGCCGCTGTGGCGATCACATTGGCGCCCGTCAGCGAGCCCGTATTCGTGACCGGCACCGTTTCTGCGCCCGGCGTCGGATCATTCGTTACCGGCGTGTCTATGATGAAATCGGTCACCAGCAATTCGTCGAACGGCGTAGGATCGGCCCGTCCAACTTCGCTGAAGCTCACGCGAAAGGCTTCCGCCCCGCCAAGCAGCACGTCGCCATAGGAAGATGTCAGGCTACCCGAGTTATCGACAAAGGGCGCTACAAGCGCCAGAAGACCACTGCTGTTGATCGTACCGGCATTGCTCACGACCGCGTTGCCGTTGCCGCCGGAGGTGAAGATGAAGCCCCCCGCATCATCCAGCGTCGCCACACTCATGAAAGCTGTCGGCTCGATATTGGCCGTCGTCACCAGCAGCCCGCCGACGTTAATGGTCGCCGTCGCACCAAAGGCGATACCGGAGGGATCGAGAATCCAGACATGACCATTGGCATTGAGGATGCCGTCAATCGTCGTCGGCGACAGGCTCCCGCCCGTTACACGATTGACGGCAATCGACTGGCTGGTGTTCTGCACGAAATCGATGACATCGGCTGCATCGATATTGAAACTCGACCAGTCGACATAAAGCCGGTCCGTACTCTGGTTCACGGTCACGGTCGTGCCGGGTCCATTGGACACAGAGGAAATTGCCGCCGTGCCCGCCTGCACGGTCGATCCCGTGGGCGCCGCCTGCGCCACACCGCTCCACGCCAGTGCCGCCATCATGCCAGCGGCACATATACTCCGCATCTTCATGTCACGACCCCCAGGCATTGCGCACCTTTTTCCACAGCGATGCGATGTCGGTCGTCAGGCTGATGAGCAGACGCGGCACCGGCTTGGATTCGCCCTGCCCCAGTGGCTCCGTCAGCGGAACGGCATAGGTAAGATCGGCCCGCATCGTACCTGCAAATGTCAGGCGGACGCCGCCGCCGACCGATGAGATCGTCCGCTGCGATGTCCCGGTTGAATCATGGTTCCAATAGCGACCGACATCGTAAAAGGCCGTCAGTTCGCCGCCGACCCTGTCTTCCCAGAAGGTCCGGTGAAAGCCGCTCACATCGAACGCCATAGCCGCAGCGCTATCGCCAGCCGCGGAGCCCGGATCATAGCCGCGCACGATCGTGTAATTGCCGAAGGAGAATTCATCGACGGCCATCAGCGGACGCGCAGAAAACTGTCCCGCAAATTTCGCCTTGGCGCGAAGGCCATAGAAGGAGGGCGCTTCCACATCGAAATTTCCAAGCGCGATGACCGCGTGAGGATCTGCCTCCGGCCGCGCCAGATTCGAGTCATGAATCTCGCTGGCGTTGAAAAGGTCAACACCGCGTCGCACCTGCGTTCCGGCGGAAACCGTCCAGCCCGAAAATTTCGTCTTGCCGTCGAGCCCTAGATAAAGGGAACGCGTGTGATCGCTGCTGAAGGGAACTGAGCCGTTGAAAAGCTCGCCGACAAAATCGGCGTAGGAAAAACCCGCCGACACGTCGAGCGACGACCTGTGACGCAAAAAGACGGGATAGCTGAGGGAGGCGTCGAAGGTTTCACTTTCGGACGCGAGACCGAGAACGGCGACAGCGCCCGTCGGTTCCGCCCGCGCATAGGTGCCCGATACGCGCCCGGTCAACCCGTCCGCTGTCAGCCCGCGCTGGTAGGTCAGTTGCGCGCTCGACTGTTCCTTGTATTGAATGGTGTTGTAGGCGGCGAACTCGAACTTGTCGCCATAGGGCGCGGCGCCTGGAATTTCGGCGTAGATCGTCGCGCCTTCACGACCAAGACTTGTCGTGCCAAAGTTCTGGAGGTTGAGAAGATATTTCGGGTCCTTACGTTTTGCGTCAGCCACCAGCCTCATCGAACCGGGACCCTGATTGCCGCGTGCAATCGCCACATGAGACTGGAGGCCGGGAACACGCTGCAAGAGCGCCACGGTACGTTCGATGTCATCGACCGCGACCGGCCCGGTGTTTTCCAACTTCTTCAGCCGGAGTTCGGCCTGCGCCTTTTCCACGCTTGCCGACCCTGTCACGCCAACGCCTTCGACCCAACCTTCGACGACGGAAAAGACGACAAGCCCGCCCTTGATTTTCTGTGGAGGAAGAATAACGCGGGCGTAAGGGTAGCCCGCCTCGCGAAACTTGCCTTCCATCGACGTCGCAAGCGCACGCAGATCTTCGATGCTGATGCTCCTGCCTACCATTGGCTCGGCAACAGCGCGCAGTTCGTCATCCGTGACTTTTGACGGATTTGGCAATTTGGAAAGCCGATCGAATATGACGCCGGTCAACACCAGCGTCCCGGACTTTCCGTCCGATCTTCGAGCCTCCGATGGATCGCTGGACGATAAGTGTCCGCCAGTGAGAGCCGCAAATTGATTGCCGCACCCACTCAAGACGCACATCGCAGCCAAGAGCGCGAAATTTCGCACCAGCCCCCCCATCCACCAGTATTCAATTCACAGCAACGCTATGGAATTTCCCCAAGACATTGCCCCCCGTCGGCCCTTGAAATTTAAACACGAATCCGGGTGAGAGTCTGACAAAGTAAAAAAAGGTTAATTTCCGGGAGCGGAATTTGAGGAGTTGACGCATGCGAGACACAGACAAGTCCCTGCGACCGACAAAAGCCATCGCCCTACGCCTCCAGGGTCTTTGCCTAAAATGCAGGCAGCTATCGACGCCAGGCTGATTTGTTGTTTAACTGCGGGGTCGATTTGTACACAGACTGAACGAATGGTCGGGAAAATATCCTGAAGTAAATCAGTCTGTTAGTTGCGTTCAGTCTTGCGGGGAGGCGTGATCGGCACGGATCGTCAAGGCTTGGATGCCCAGTTCAACATCACGACAATGAATTGAAAACAGCTATTTCATCGCCGCGATGAATAGGGGGGGGCAGAACGACCATGCTGATCGATTTCGAAAATTTCGTATTCCGCGCCAGAGCGCTCATCCTGCTTGTGCTCGCGGTCATTACCGTTATCGCTATCTATTTTGCCGCGCAGCTCCGATTGTCGACGGACTATGACAAGGTCCTGCCGCTCGGCCATGAATATATCGAGACCTACCAACAATATCGCGACAAGCTGTTCGGCGCGAACAGCGTCATCGTCGTCATCGAAGAAAAATCCGGCACTATCTGGAATGTTGATTTCTTCAAGGCCTACAAACAGCTTACTGATGATATTTTCTACCTTCCCGGGGTCTCGCGCGAGTCCGTCAAGTCGCTCTGGACGCCCAATGTTCGCTACATCGAAATAACGCCCGAGGGTGCAGACGCTCAGGATGTGATCACGAGCGACATCCAGGCCGATACCATCACCGACGCCGACATTGAGAGCATCAAGGACAAGATCATCCGCGGCGGCTTTCTTGGTCGGGTCGTTTCGAGCGACATGACCGGCGCCCTTGTCTGGGCCGATCTTCAGGGGTTCGATCCCTCCACAGGTAAAAAACTCGACTATTTCGACCTGGCCGGAAAACTCGAAAAAGACATTCGCGGCAAATTCGAGGGCGACAAATACACGGTCCGCATTATCGGCTTTGCCAAGGCGATGGGCGATGTGGTGGATGGCGCGCGCTGGGTTTTCCTGTTCTTCGGACTCGCCTTCCTGCTGACGGCCTTGTCCCTCTATCTCTATTCGCGCTCGATCCTCCTTACCGGTGCGACCTTGCTTGCCTCGCTCGTCTCCGTGATCTGGCAATTTGCCGTGCTCGATCTCATCGGCTTTGGCCTCGATCCGCTGGCGATCCTCGTCCCCTTCCTGATCTTCGCCATCGGCGTCAGCCACGGCGTACAGCAGATCAATCGCGTGACCGCCGCCATCAGCATCGGAGCTTCAAGTGACGAAGCCGCACGGGCGAGTTTCATCGGTCTTCTGTCGCCGGGTGCCATGTCGCTCGTCACCACCATGATCGGCTTTGCAACGCTTTATCTCATTCCCATCGGAATGATTCAGGAGCTATCGATCATTGCGGTCGTCGGTGTTTCCTTCAAGATCATCACCAATCTGATCATGCTGCCGCTGCTCGTCAGCTACATGCATTTCGATGCCGGCTTCAAACAACGCACGGCCAAGGCGCGCGAGTTTCGCTTGGGCGTCATGGACCGTATCAGCCATCTGGCGCATCCGCGCACTTCCATGATCGTACTTGGTATCTCGGTCGTCCTTTTCGGCGTTGCGGCCTATGAAAGCCAGAACCGTCACGTCGGCGCGCTTTATGCGGGCATGCCGGAATTGAGCAAGGACTCGCGCTACAATGTCGATTCCCGCGACATCGCATCGAATTTCGCCCTCGGGCTCAATGTCCTGACCGTGGTTGTGGAGGCCCCGCAGGATGCCTGTGTGGACTATGACACGCTGAAATATCTGGATCGCTTCTCATGGTACATGCGCAATGTACCCGGCGTAACCGATGTCATGTCCCTTCCGGTCATGACCAAGATTCTCAACGTGCCATTCAATGAGGGGAACCCCAAGTGGTACACGATCCCGCGGGCGCGGGAGGCCCTCGCCCAGCAGCAGGCCGTGATACCGGGTGGCAAGGCCCTGATGAACAAGGACTGCACGCTTCTGCCGCTAATGGTCTTTCTGGAAGACGCTCGGGCGACCACGATTGCCAGAGCCGTCACTGCCGTCAAAACCTTCCGCAGCGAGAACAAGATGGAGGACGTCCACATCCGGCTCGCGGCTGGCAATATGGGTATTCAGGCGGCCATCAACGAAGAAGTGGTAAAATCCGAACTGCCCATGATGCTGTGGGTCTATGCCGTCATCATTGCGCTTGTTACCCTCGTCTATCGCGATCTGCGGGCTATCGCCACCTGCTGTCTGCCGCTGACCTTCGCCACCTTCATGGGCTTCTGGTTCATGCAGGCCTTCGGGATGGGACTGACGGTGGCGACGCTTTCGGTCATGGTCCTCGCGGTCGGCATCGGTGTCGACTACACCTTCTATATATATACAACCGTATCCAGTCCCGTCTGAGAACCGCCCGCGATGTCAGCGACGCCGTGAAAATCTCCTTGCGCGAGACCGGCATGGCGACTTTTTTCACCGCGGTCAAGCTGGCGATCGGCGTTTCGACCTGGTCATTCTCACCCCTTCAATTTCAAGCCGATATGGGGCTGCTGCTCACCTTCATGTTCATGGCCAACATG
>JBAQNC010000057.1:0-6058 GCA_049303435.1 Parvibaculum sp.
TTAAAGTAAGACGTGGATACGCGGGTCAAGCCCGCGCATGACGATTTTTTCTTGATGGTCTTTGGGACGATGGCTTAGGGGACCAAAGAGGACAATTCACCTCTTCCATTCCCCAAAAAGAGTCTGAGAACTCCCCGTGATGGCAGGATGGCTTGCTGTCTCTATCTCTTTCTCGCACACTTCATCGTCCTTCCGCCGGGATGGACCGGGGATCACCAAGGGACTGTTCCGTCAAGAGGGTATACGCGCATGAAATATCTCCTTGCTGCCTTCCTTGTCGGAGTATCGCTTTGCGGGGCGCCCGCATATGCTTCCGAAAACCCGATGGCCGACGCCAAGGCTGCTTTCGATGCGGGCGACTTCAAGACAGCGGCAGAAATATTGAGACGTCTTGCCTCGCAGGGCGATCAGGCGGCGCAATATAATCTCGCCATGCTTTATCTGGAGGGCAAAGGCGTGCCCAAGGACGATGCGATGGCCGCCTCCTTGTTCGAAGATTCGGCGCGCCAAGGCAATCCCGGCGCGGCGCTGGACCTCGGCATCCTGTTTCGCAACGGGCAAGGCATCAGGAAAGATCTGGAGCGCGCCTATATGTGGCTCCAGATGGCAATGATACAACTGACAGGGCGAGACAGGTCGACAGCCGCGCGATATAGCAAAGAAATCGCAAAATCCCTGTCCAGTGACCAGATGCAGGCGGCGCAGGACATGATCGAGAACTGCCGCGATGTCGGTGTCGAATATTGCGACTAGGCTAGACTTCCTTCGGCCTGACCGCGTGAAACTCTTCACGTGAATTCGTTCGCGGAAATTCAACATCGGGCACGGGAACGCCCAGGAATTTGCAGAGCGGTTCCCAGCCCTGACTGACGTCATAGACCAACAGGCGTTCAGGGGGGATCGTCCGCTTCACCGTCTCGTTGTGATCGTTATAGACTTTCAGGATATGGGCCTTGTCGAAGTTACGTTCGAAGGTCTTTTCTCCAACAACAAAGCCCGCCATCTGACCTACAGCCATCATATCAGGGTCAATGTCGCCTTCAGGCGGCGGGGCCGTGAGCGCCTTGAGGATCGTGTCGGAGAAACTCGCGAACCATTTCTCCGGATCGCGCGCCGTCAGCAGAACCTTGGCGTCGGGATAATGCAGAGCGAGCTCGCGCCAGAAATGACAACTCGGCCAGTCGATCGTCGCTTGGTAGCCCTCAAGCAATTTGTCCCAATCGATGGGTTCACCGAGCGCCGCCGCAATCCATGTCGGCGCCTGTTTGGGATTGCCGAAAACTTCCATCATGTGGTGGCAGGGCCCAAGACCCAGCGTCTCGATCGCACTCTTGAGCGACAATGTGCCGGTGCGCCCAAAGCCAGCGCCGATGACAGACAACCCCATATTCCCCTCCCCCATTTGGCCTAGATTTCAACCATTTGGACAGGGATCGAAAGCCCGCGCAACAGCCTTTCAACTGGCTTCTTCCAAAACCCTTTTAATGAAAACATCCGCGGCAACGTCCCATGCATCGAATTGGGCAATACGCTCTTCCCGGCCGAGCTGCATGCGGCCTTCAGCCGACATCTCCGAAGAGAAGTGCCACGTGTTTCCTCCAGGATTACACTCCAGAGCGAAGAGCTTGCCGGTTGCCGCCTCCCGAATGACATCAATCCCTTGCAGGGGAATGGCGGGCATGGCCTTGGCGGCCTTGCGCGCAAATTCTATCACCTCATCATCCTTGAGCATCAGATGGTCGTAGGCTCTGTTCGCCGTCGAGGCGATCGGGATTTTCAGTAAGTCATCACCGGCGTCCTGGATAGAAGGGCGCAACTCGCGCTGACGATATTTCATGCAATACAGAGGCTCGCCAAACAGGGTCAGAACCCGGAAGCTTTCCGCATAAGGCCCGGTATCGATAAATCTCTGGATCAGAACCGGCTCCGAACGCGCCGGATGATTTGGCGGAAAAATGCGGTTGGCGGTCTCGGCTGCCCGGTCCGTGCGCATCAGATAGACGGCGTCGCCGAATGACATCAGATCGACGCGCGTTGGCTTGATAATCACGTAGTCACCCCAGAAGGATGGGTCGAGCGGACGACCGAACTGATAGGCGACAGTTTCCGGCGTCGGAACGCTTGCGTCGATATATCTGCGGATCTGGACGGCCTTGTTGATTGGCCGGCCTACATAATAGGCGCCGCGTTCGGGATTGAATTTCTCCGGAAATTGGAAGGAGACGCAGAAGGTCGGTCGAGTCCACATATCCGGCGGCAATCCACATGCATCCTTATCGGCATCATGCGGAACAATATATATTGCGATCTGGGGGGCCAAGGCCTCAATCCTGGCGCCGATCTCCTCAAAGTCCCGCCGGTCCTGACCGGAAGGATGATTGACGAATATCAGGTTGTGGGTCTTGTTCATCAAACTCTTCTCCAACTCCCCGTCGGGTCCGCACGACCAACCACCTTCAACCATTTCGCTGTCGCAATTTGGCCGAAATGACGTTCTAAGCTTTACCATATTCAGGCCGCTCTGGGTGCGGCCTTGTTCCTATTTCAGGAGGCTTACCATGAAGATGAAGTCTGCTCTCGTCGTCCTCGCATTTGTCACTATGGGATATGGAGCGAGCCTTGCCCCGGCAATGGCGGCAGGCAATATTTACGACACTCTGAAAGCCGACCCCCAGTTTTCGACTCTCGTGAAAATCATCGACGCCACCCATACCCGCCACAATTATGTGGGGGGAACGCGAACCGTCTTTGCCCCGACCAACGAGGCCTTCGACAAGATCAAGGGCGGCTACGACGACATGCTCGGCGAGACCGATCGCGTGAATACGCAAGCCCTGTTGATGTATGAAATTCTGCCCGGCGAACACACGCCGGAGAGCTTCAAGGGTAAAAAGGTCACGATAAGGACGTTGCAGAAAGACGATGTCACCATCGATGGCACAGGCGAGAAACTTCACTTCGGCGACGCCTATGGCGCCGATCAGTCCGGCGATCCTATCAAGGCATCGAACGGCATCATCATCCCGGTTGACACCCTGCCCGTGCCCGAATTTTCCCAGAGCAACGACGTGCCGGTGCCCGCCCCCCATGAAGGTATGGCGCCCGCTTCCTGACGTCCGAGACACCTCATCTGCCGGCTTGAAACCGGCAGATGAGCGTCACCTCGCAGAAGACGTAACCGGCTTAAGGCGGTCATAGACCAGATAAAAGACATAAGTATATGCGGCAAAGACAAAGCTGAATGCGATGTCAATGACCAGCGCGATCCACACCGGCTCACCGCTCATGAACAGAATGATCGGCACCGCGATAAAAGTGATCGTGACCTCATAGAGAACGGCATGGAATAGTCGGATACGGGGCGTTTTTTCATGCGCCAGAAGACCCGTGCGCGCATACATCATCCGGTCAAAGATCGAATTGTAGATCCAGACCCAGATGATGACCGCAAAGGAAATCATCGCCAGCGTCTCGAAAGAATTGTCCATCGGCAGATCGAGAGCAAAGCTGTAGATCGGCGTGAACAGGGTCAGCGCTATGGCCTCGTAGAGTATGGCCTGAAAAAGCCGTTCCCTGGCGCTCCGTTGCATCAAGCCTTCTTTTCAAGCGGTGGCACAACGCGGATATGCAGTTCCTTGAGTTGCGCGTTCTCGACTTCGGAAGGCGCCTGCATGAGCAGGTCCTGCGCCTGCTGATTCATCGGGAACATGGTCACTTCGCGCAGGTTCTCGACGCCCGCCAGCAACATCACCATGCGGTCGACGCCCGGCGCGAGACCCCCATGCGGCGGCGCGCCGAACTTGAACGCGTTGAGCATGCCGCCAAATTTATCTTCGACAACCGACGCCTCATAACCCGCAATCGCGAAGGCCTTGTACATGATCTCGGGTTTGTGATTACGGATGGCGCCGGACGACAGTTCGATGCCGTTGCAGACGATATCGTACTGCCAGGCGTTGATCGTCAGCGGGTCCTGATTTTCCAGCGCATCGAGACCGCCCTGCGGCATGGAGAAAGGATTATGCGAGAAATCAACGCGCTTCTCGTCTTCGTTCCACTCAAACATCGGGAAGTCGACGATCCAGCAGAACTTGAAGACACCGTCCTCGATGAGCTTCAGTTCCTGACCGACGCGCGTTCGGGCAAGCCCGGCGAAGGCGGCAAATTTCTTGGGCTGTCCTGCCACGAAGAAAACGGCATCGCCGTCCTTGAGGTTCAGTTCAGTGCGTATCTGTTCGGTGCGTTCCGGGCCGATATTCTTGGCGAGCGGACCAGCGCCTTCCATGACGCCATTTTCAGAACGCCAGAAGATGTAGCCAAGGCCCGGCTGACCTTCGCCTTGCGCCCATGAATTCATACGATCGCAGAAGGTGCGGCTGCCGCCGCCGGGAGCCGGGATCGCCCAGACTTCGACTGTCGGGTCTTTTTCGATCATGCCCGCAAAGACCTTGAAGCCGGAGCCCGCGAAAATATGCGTGGCGCTGGACATCTCGATCGGGTTGCGCAGGTCGGGCTTGTCGTTGCCGTATTTGCGCATGGATTCGGCGTAAGGGATGCGCGGGAACGGATAACCTTCGACCTTGCGGCCATCGGCGAACTCTTCAAACAACCCATGAAGAACGGGTTCAATGGCAGCAAAAACATCGTCTTGATCGACAAAGCTCATCTCGACGTCGAGCTGATAGAATTCGCCGGGGCTGCGGTCGGCGCGCGCGTCTTCGTCACGGAAGCAAGGCGCGATCTGGAAATATTTGTCGAAGCCCGCGACCATGATGAGCTGCTTGAACTGCTGCGGCGCCTGCGGCAATGCATAGAATTTGCCGGGATGAACGCGCGAGGGCACGAGGAAATCTCGCGCTCCTTCGGGGCTCGAAGCCGTCAGGATCGGGGTCTGGAATTCGTTGAAGCCTGCTTCCGTCATGCGGCGGCGCGCGGCGGCGATGATTTTGGAACGCAGAATAATGTTCTTGTGCAAGGTCTCGCGGCGCAGGTCGAGAAAGCGGTAGGTCAGGCGCGTTTCTTCGGGATAATCGGGCTCGCCAAAGACCGGAAGCGGCAGATCCATTGCTTCGGAAAGAACCTCAAGGCTTTCAACGGCGATTTCGATTTCGCCGGTCGCCAGGTTCGGATTTATGGTTTCGTCGCTGCGGGCAACGACTTTTCCTTCGACCTTGATCACATATTCGGCGCGGACACGCTCGGCCTGGGCGAAAGCCTCGGCGCGGTCGGGGTCGAAGACCAGCTGGGTCAGACCTTCGTTATCGCGCAAGTCGATAAAAAGTAATCCCCCATGGTCGCGTTTACGGTGAACCCAGCCGGAGAGGCGGACGGTTTGGCCGATTTGTGACTTGTTCAGGGCGCCACAGGTGTGACTGCGATAGAGGTTCATACTGCAAGGCCTTGAGTAGCAAGGAAGAATCTCCGCAACGCAACCTCATGCTGCGCGCGAAACCGGAGGGAAAGTGCATGGAAGCCCGTCACTTGTCAAAGCTTGTTCGTTGAGCCATTCCTGCAAAGTTTCGAGGTCTAATCGAGGTTTTCCTGTTTCACGATCTCGAGACTAATATTTTCCATATTCCAACGGTCTTTCTGGTCGAGACAGACTCAAAAGGATCGGCTATAGAGGCAAAGTATGAACATCGTAACGACCACTTCCGAACTTGAAACCGTTTGCGCGCGTCTTTCCGGCGCGGGATTTGTCACGGTCGATACCGAGTTCATGCGGGATTCGACCTTCTGGTCAAAACTCTGCCTGATCCAGATGGCCGGACCGAATGACGAGATCATCATCGATCCGCTGGCCCCCGGCATCGACCTCACGTCTTTCTATGACCTGATGCGCAACAAGAAGGTCGTGAAAGTTTTTCATGCCGCGCGACAGGATATCGAAATCTTCTGGCATGACGCCAAGGCGATCCCGGACCCGCTGTTCGACACGCAGATCGCGGCGATGGTCTGCGGCTTCGGCGACAGCGTGGGCTACGAGACGCTCGTCAATCGACTGACCAAGGGCAGCGTCGACAAATCATCCCGCTTCACCGACTGGTCACGTCGCCCG
>JBAQNC010000058.1:0-7011 GCA_049303435.1 Parvibaculum sp.
TGCCGCGCCATGCCAGAGCCCGCCCAGGAACATCGTCAGGAAGAGATTGCGATAACGCGCCGCCTCACCATGCCGATTGCCACCCAGCGGGATGTAGAGATAGTCGCGAAGCCATGTGGACAACGAGATATGCCAGCGTCGCCAGAAATCCTGAAGACTCGCCGCCCGATAAGGTTGATCGAAATTCGGCAAAAAGCGATAGCCAAGTAACGCCGCGATTCCGATGGCAATATCGCTATAGCCCGAAAAGTCGCAATAAATCTGGATCGCATAGCCGTAGATGCCTACCAGCAAATCCAGTGCGCCGACCGCCGTCGGATCAAAAAAGATCGGGTCAACCAGATCGGTCGCAAGATAGTTGGCGATCACCATTTTCTTGAACAACCCGCTCAGCACGAGCACGACGCCAATCGCGACATGATCGCGCGTCAGACGCGGCGGCTCATGAAGCTGCGGCATGAAGTCGGCAGCGCGCACGATGGGGCCGGCGACAAGCTGAGGGAAGAAAGACTTGAAGAGCATCACATCGAGGAGCGAATGCTCCGCATCAACATGCCCCCGATAGACATCGACAACATAGGAGATACCCTGAAAGGTAAAAAAGGAAATGCCGATGGGAAGAATGACTTCCATGAATGGCAAATCTCGATGCAACCCAAGCGTGGTCAGAGCCGTATCGAGTGAGGTCAGGAAAAAATCGTAATATTTGAAAAAGGCGAGAACGCCCAGATCAACACCAACCGTGACGGCGACAATAACCTTACGCGTAGCGCTGCGTTGCGTGCGCCCCAACGCCAGCCCGCCCAGATAATTGAAGAGCGTTGTCCCAAACAGCAGGACGGTAAATCGCCAGTCCCACCAGCCGTAAAAAAAATAACTCGCACCAACCAGAAACCATTTGCGCGGCTCTGGAATCCAACGCATGGACCAACTGACCGAGAAAACGATCAGGAAGAAAATTCCGAACGTGAGTGTCGGAAAGAGCATGCGCGACCAAGTCCCGTTTCAAGGCTGAGAGACCACTTCTGGATCAAGCATTGCCTATGCAATGTCCGCGCCCGATCTCACCGCCAAATCCCCCTTGGCGGATTGTCCCAATATTGGACAAGTCCCAAAAAAGCTCAATCAATGCCTGAACTTATGGTTAACTCAGCCAATCAGGGGACAGGTGGCACAGGATGGCTCAACATGTGACCACGCATGATCTCATCCCAGAAGACAGCCCCGGCGCGGCGCGCGCCTTCCGGTCGCAAATGGACATGATCCGGCCAGGCGAGCGGAGGCGTCTGATTGACCCAGCGAGATATGCCGCAAGGTCCCTCCATGATGAACGAACCATCGATAAAGCCATGTCCCGTCTTACGGGCAATCTCCCGCTGCACGTCGCGCAACTTGCCAAGGCTCGGGGGCATCACCCAGCCCGCCTCACACAGATGCTTGTCCCCGGCCCTGGCCTGCCGCGCGCCGTCAAACGCCCCCAGAGTGACGATCGAGGCCTGCGGTGCCAACGCCTGCAGATGTCTGATGAATGCAGCGTAGCGCAGGCTATAGGCTTCCACGTCGATATGATCGTTGAAGCCCTCGTTGGTGCCATAACCGAGCAGGATCAGATCAGGCGCAAGCCGCTCGATCTCCTCATCCACGATCGCAGGTGTCCAGTGGCTCACCACATCAAGCGTCGCACCGGAAATGCCGTAGCTGTCATAGCGCAACCCCAGATGAAGAGGTGACGGAAGCATCGCCCAGCCAAGCAGCGTTACAGGACCATCCCCGACGGGCGACAATGCAACCTTATGAGCCTTGGCCGCAGGAACCCGCAGGAAAACCACACCCGGCTTCGAACGTCGCGTCGGGAGCCTGAGCGAAGCGGCGCTATCGAGCTTCAGTAGCAACGATCCACTGGCCGGTCCGCCATAGACCTCCAATTCAACTGTTTCGATGTCATGCGCAGTGGCAAGGCTCATGCGTGCATGCGGATCGCTCGCCTCAACGCGGAAGCCGCTGATGCCAAACGGCCCATCAGCATCACCTTTAAGGCTCGAGGTGACAGTCCAGTCAGGCGTCATCGTAACGTCATAGCCTTGCGGCGCGTAATAGCGATAGGGCACGCCGGGCGGCAGCGCCCTGCCCCCGTCGCCGAACATGGCCCGCCAGCGCTGTCGCATCTCGCCCGTCATGTGATCAAGTGCGATGTGGCTATCACCGAGGTGAAGAACGACGACACTTGTCTTGCGTTGGCCACTCTTGAGAACGTCAAGCGCCTGATAAAAATGTGACAAACCCTGAGGCGGTTTCATCACCTCGGATGCCAGACCCGGCAGCGAAGACAAGCAGAAAAGAACACCGGCAAAAAGGCCGCTGGTGCACAAGACCCGATAGTTGAAATCAGTGCGCAGCGCCGGTCCATCGCCAATCATCGCTGCGACCTGGACGACTTTCCGCCACGTCATAAACCTGCGCCTTCAATCCAATCGATTCCGCCGCATGCATATGGCTGGCGTCTCCACCATCGGCTACCGCCGCCGAAACGGCGCCCGCAGAAGCGTCGACCGTAACCACACCTCCGTCTACGTCCCGCCTTATAAGTTGCGCGATAGGATCAACCAGATGCTCATAACCTGCCATCGTAAAGTGAATGCCGTCCTCGGCGCGAAGCAAGCGTTTGCGACCCGACTTGTCGAGACCATAGGCGACATAATTGCCGCCTTCATCCGTCATCAACTCGCGCGTCGGAATATAGACAACGCCATTCGCTGCGGCCCGAGCTTTGAAAATTGCCGAAAAGGTCTCCATATCACGCTCGAAATAGGCACTCCGCATGACCGGCAAACCAACCCAATAGATGCGCGCGCCCGTCGCCTTCAATACATCCGTGAAGGCATCAATCCGCGTATTGTAGATTTTACGCCACTCGGGATCGAAAAGAGCATAACGCACGCCATCCTTGACGATCGGCTGGCGATCATTCGTGCCCATGATGACAACGGCGATATCGATCTTCGTATCTGCCGCCACTTCGGTAACGATGTCATTCCAGTTGTAATAGTCATGCCGCACCAGGCCGGTCGCAACTTTGGATTTACGAATGACATGAAACCGCTTGTCCTTGCGCAAGACGTGATAGAGACCCGCCCAGATGCCATCGCCAAGTGAATCCCCCAGCACCACGACGTTGTAACTCGTCTTTGCGGCAAGTGTCGGACGTGCGACACCAGCAGGCTCTTCGCTTGCGGCGGCATGCGGTGACGTCTGGGAAGGCATTGTGGTTTTGAGCGATGCATCCACCTGCGCAGGGGCCGGTGCTGCAAATTGCGGAGGAATGAGCGGCAGCGGCGCGGCGGCAACCGAAACGCCCGCGACACCCAGCACAAGGGCGATCATCATGCCGCTTGCCAGCGCAAATCCATGCCCCCAGCCTCTGATCACTACTCACATACTCCCACCAAACAAATAGCACAAATGTCCCGAAAACGGGTCTACCTACAGTGACTCTGCAGGTGACATGCCGAATTCAGACGCAGGATAGCCGCATCAAAATGGGACAAACAAGGACATCAAAGCAACAACAAGCAGGAAACAGGCTTAATTGGCATGCCTCAGCAATTCGGACACCACCCGCTCCAGATCCTTGAGCGAAGCGCAGGTCACGGCCTTGTCGCAATAAGGCTGCAAACGTTTCATTTCGCTGTCGCCTGAATTCCACATGCTCTTGGCTTCCGGGTTGAGCCAGATCACCCGGCGCGCGCGCGCATGAATTTTCTTCAGAATATCGCCACGCGGATCGGAGTAATTGGAACGTGCATCGCCAAGGATCAACACAGTCGTACGGTGGTCGATGTCATCCATCGCGAGCCGCTCAAAATCGACAAAGGCCTGACCGTAATCCGTCGAACCGCCCCCGTGATCGCGCAAGGCATAGGCGATGGCGTCCTCGATCTTGCGCGTCGTATCAAAGAGCTCCGTCACTTCGCCAAGCTGACCTGAGAAGGCAAACGAGCGAACTCGAGGCAGGACTTCCTGGACGCTATAGAGAAACATAAGCAGGAAACGCGCGACCTGCGCAACCGAACCCGATACGTCGCAGATCGCCATGACCTTCGGCCGATCCACCTTTTTCTGTTTCCAGATCGTGTGGAACATCAGACCATCAAATTCGACATTGGCGCGGATCGTCCGGCGCACATCAAGCTGGCCCCTCTTGTCGATCTTCTTGCGGCGCGAATGCAGCGCCACAAGCCGCTTCGCCATTTTGGCAACAAGCCCGCGCATGACCTTCATGTCACGCATATCGACATTTCCAAGTCGAACCTGACTCAGCACTTCTTCGCGCAATTGCCGACCGGAATTGGCGGTGAAGATTTCCAACTGCTTTTCGACATAGTCACGCACGTCGCCACGCAGCTGGTCTCGCAACTCGCGCAGATCGTCGGCCCGCGCCTGCTGACCACCATCCTCTCGCCGCTCGATCTCGTCCTGAAGCCCGTCGAGCCCCATGACTTCCATCATCCGGCGCACATACATGCCGCGCTGGGTAAAAAGCCTGATATGATTGAGTTGTGCTTCGCGCGCCGCCTCGGCCAGCGCCATTTGCAACGCTGCCTGATCGCCGCGCTCAAGGATGGCAACGAGGTCCTGAACGGCAGGTGCTTCGCCGCCGGGCTCTCCCTCATTACCACCGCCACCGCCCGGCCCCGGCATGCCTCCGGATGAACCCTGCTGCGGAGCGTCGCCCTGACCTTCCTCGCTCTCGGAAGGTTCACTGTCCTCATCGGCCTGATCGCCAGAACGTTCGCGCGGCGCATTCGCCCTGAACTGATCAAAGACAAAAAAACGATCGAAAGTGTCGAGAAAGGCTTCCTTCTCATATTCGCTCTTGGCGAGCACCTGCGACAAGCCATCGCGCAAGGCCTGACGATTGTCGAATCCGACGAGATCAAGCACCGCACCCGCATCGATCGACTCCGATGTCGAGACCCGTACATCCGCCGCCCGCAAGGCGCGTATGAAATCGCCGAGAACTTCAGTCATGACAAACCCTTGGGACGAAATTCCACACCGGGCAAGTCAACCTCATGGATGAAGCCCTTTTTAAAATAGGGGACAAGTCTCTCCCACTCCGCAATAACGGCGTCGCACAATTCCGGATGATCCATCCAACGGCTTGGCTCCACATCGTGATAGTGAACAGGCACCAGCATTTTTTTCACTTCCGGCCAATGCTTTTGCAGCGTCATGAGATAACGCCGCGAGGTTCTAAATTTCCCGACGGCAATCAGACTCCTGACATTTGGCAGACCAAGAGCATGATCAATGACAGGCAGAGAGAACTCGACATTCTCTCCTGTATTTGTCGCGCACTCTTCAACAAGGATCGCCCCGACACTCACTCCTCTCTCGATCAAAAGATCGCGCATAACAGAAGCCTCCGACCGCGTATCGCCTGGAGTCACCCCACCGGAAATCAGCACATGCGGAAAATACCGCTCATGCCAGAGCCGCGCTGTCTCATCGGCAAATTCAAGAGCCCCATGCCGTGTTCCAAATACAAAACATAGGTCTGCGGGCTCAATTTCCGTGCGAACCAACAAGTAGCGATTTATGGCATTGACCAATTCGGGATCGATAGCCATGGCAAACCCTAGCCTGCCGCCTGCAATGCCTTGCTTGTAAGCGCATTGAGTTCCGCATCAACATTGTCGATGTCATCCTGAAACTTCAGCAACACATTAAGCGTACGACGCACCAGATCGGTATCGAGTTCACGCGCATGCAGGAGAACCATCGTGCGCGCCCAGTCAATCGTTTCGCTGACGGCCGGCTGCTTCTTGAGGTCAAGCTCCCGTAGCCCCTGAACAAAGGCCACAAGCTGCTGACGCAGACGCTCCTCGAGCTCCGGCACGCGCGAACGGATGATCCGCTGCTCAAGTGCGCTATCGGGGAACGGGATATAGAGATGGAGGCAACGACGCTTCAACGCATCGCCAATCTCGCGCGTATTGTTGGAGGTCAGGAAAACGATCGGCGTCGTGCGCGCTTTGATCGTGCCGAGCTCGGGAATGGAAATCTGATAGTCCGACAAGATTTCAAGAAGAAAGGCCTCGAATTCGTCGTCGGACTTGTCGAGTTCGTCGATCAACAGGACCGCGCCACCGGGTTGCCAAAGCGCCTTGAGCAATGGACGCGGCTCAAGAAACTCCTCATTGAAAAACGTATCGTCGAAATCATGCAGCCGCGCAATGGACTCTTTCAGTCCCTGCGCACCCGCCATCAGATCGCCGAGCTTTTCCTTCAACACCTGAGTGTAAAGAAGCTGCTTGCCGTATTTCCATTCATAAAGCGCCTTGGACTCGTCCAGCCCCTCATAGCACTGGAGACGGATAAGCGGCTTGCCAAGCAGCTCCGCTGTCGCCTTGGCAAGCTCTGTCTTGCCCACACCTGGCGGGCCTTCAACCAACAGCGGCTTCTGCAACCGCTCTGCGAGGAAGATGGACGTCGCAATGCCAGCGTTACAAATATAACCGCCACGCTCGAAATTCTGCTGAATGGAAACGATGGCATCTTCGGCAGTGCCCTCGTTCATCGATGAAGTGCTCTTGTTCAATTTTGTTCGAGAAGCCGGATGCGCGCTTCTCCCCTTCCATACGGTTTTCTGTTGGGCGCGAGAGTAGCACAAGGGATGAAGGCGGAGACAAGATGAAAACGCGCCATTGGCCTTGCGCTACCGATACGCTACGAAAACGACCGAAGATCGGGGCCCGGCTTCAGTTCAATTCTGACCCAGTTGGTCGAGAAGCCATATCTGATGCTGATGAATGGCGGCTTCCAGATGGCTGAGCCGGGCGGGACCCGCCGTCTTGCTCATCAGCCCACGCTGAACGCCTTCGCAGGCCGCAATATCCTCAACATGGATCGCACTCGTCACATCGCGAAGGAAGGCCTTGAGTTCCTCGACATCCGGAACCTTGAGGGAGTCGGGGTGAGCCAACAGATAGATCGTCAGCTTGAAATCAT
>JBAQNC010000059.1:0-9077 GCA_049303435.1 Parvibaculum sp.
GCGCCGGATGATCGCTCCCGTCCTCGCAGTCGCGCGGATGGTGGACGCAAAAGCCGATATAGCCGAACGGCGGCAGGCTTTTCAGCGCCGAAAAATCGTTCCCTGCGCAACCGCTCGCCGCGAAAGCCAATCCCAACAAAACACCAAATCGTAAAACATATTGAGCAACCAACATGTACCTCGCCTCACAAAGCGCCCATTGTCAGGGGGTCGTTGCTAGGGGGTGAGGGTAATCTTAAGTTTTGTATGGATATGTCCAGATTGGGTGATTATTGAATAAATACAATGGATTATTAATTTATACGTAATATGCAATAAAAGTATAAAATTATATTGAGTTCTGGTTTTCATATTGTTATACGTAAAACTCTGATAGAATATAAAAATAGGTATATCGATGCCTTCTGTGCATGAAATCACTTTGACGATGCAAACGGCCTATGCCGATCTTCTGGATCGTTGCTCCACAGCGGCCTTTGACGAGGCTTTTCCCGATCGAGGCTCCTTTGTCGCCAAAAAGATAGGAGAGCGAACCTATTGGTATTTCCAGTCGTCGACTGCGGGAGGGCGAACACAGCAACAGAAATATGTAGGTCCCGAAACCCCGGAACTTCTTGATCAGATTGCGCATCATCGCGAAGCGAAAAGTAGTGAAAAGGACCGGCGCAGCACTGTCGCAATGCTTGTTCGGTCTGCCCACCTGCCCGCCCCTCGAAAAAAACTCGGAGACATAATACAAGCGCTAGCCGCAGCAGGTGTGTTCAGACTTCGCGGCGTGATGATCGGAACATCGGCCTATCAGACTTATTCCGCCATGCTCGGCTACAGGCTTCCTTTGGCATCGATGCAGACAGGCGATGTCGATATCGCGCAGTATCTAACGGTATCCGTAGCTGTCGAAGATTCCACTGCACCAATGATTGAGGTGCTGAAATCAGTCGATCCAAGTTTTGATGCGGTAATGGACAGCAGAGATGGCCGAAGAAGTACGCGATATCGCGCAGCGGATGGCGTGCTTGTGGACTTTCTTACACCCGAGCAAGGTCCGACCGCTGACGGTCCGCAAAAGCTTCCTGCCTTGAACACGGATGGTGATCCGCTGAGGTTTCTGGATTTTCTGATTCATGACCCAGTACCGGCGGTTGTCCTTCATGGAAGTGGAGTCTATGTCAGCGTTCCAAATCCTAATCGATTTGCGGTTCACAAGTTGATTGTGGCGCAACGTCGGAGAACTGGCGAAGCTAAGAAGACAAAAGACATTGTTCAAGCTGAAGCCTTGTTGAATGTTCTCGTGAGGCATCACCAGCGGGAATTGAAGGAGATTTGGACGGAGGCGTGGAACAGAGGGCCTAAATGGCGACGGCATCTTGCTGAGGGTCTTTGGGAAATGAGTCTGGAAGCGCGCGACAGGGTGTTGCAGGCGGTAGAAGAGACGCGCGGTATTGTCATGGGCGTCGACCTTCAGTTCTTTGCACCCCAGGCGCGCTATGATTTCGATCGTGACATTGTGACTGTGCTTGGCCAGATTGACGGTGAAAAATTTCGTTGTTCGATTTCCCGGGAAGCGCTTGAAGATCACTTCGATAGTGATGTGAGCGACAAGAATAGCCTCCTCAAATGCTATCGCGACAACCGAACCGTCATCGAGAAAATGATGCAGTATAAATTTCTCAACGATCCGATTGACCAGCTAGATGAAGTCTTGATCAAGTCGGAAGATGTGCCGACGCTTTTGGAAAAAGTGGGCATCTAACTTACGTCATTTCCAGATCGGCTTGCCTGTGCCCGGCAATCCGAGCTTCGACCATTTCTTCGTCACCTCGTCGATGACGTTCTGGTCCATGCGGATTTCGCGGCCCCATTCGCGCTTGGTCTCGGGCGCCCATTTGCTGGTGGCGTCCAGCCCGATCTTGCCGCCGAGCCCGCTTTCAGGTGAAGCGAAGTCGAGATAGTCGATGGGCGTGTTCTCGATCAGCGTCACGTCGCGCACCGGGTCCATACGGGTCGAGATGGCCCACATGACCTCTTTCCAGTCGCGCGCGTCGATGTCGTCATCCACGACGATCACCCATTTCGTGTACATGAACTGGCGGAGGTACGACCACGCCCCCATCATCACGCGCTTGGCATGACCGGGATAGGCCTTCTTCATCGAGATGACGGCAATGCGATAGGAACAGCCTTCCGGCGGCAGCCAGAAATCCGTGATCTCGGGGAACTGCTGCTGTAACAGCGGAATGAAAACCTCGTTCAAGGCTTCGCCGAGCACCGAGGGCTCGTCCGGCGGACGGCCCGTGAAGGTCGAAAGATAGATCGGGTCTTTGCGCATGGTGATGGCGGTGACCGTGAAGACCGGGAATTTTTCCACCGAATTGTAATAGCCCGTGTGATCGCCATAGGGGCCTTCATCGGCATAATCGTCGAGCGAGACGAACCCCTCGATGACGATTTCAGCTTGAGCGGGGACTTTCAGCGGCACGGTCCTGCAATCGACAAGCTCGACCTTTTCGCCGCGCAGAAGGCCCGCGAACTGATATTCGCTGAGCGTATCGGGCACCGGCGTCACGGCGGCGAGGATCGTGCCGGGGTCGGCGCCCAGCACGCAAGCGACGGGCAGGGGTTCTGCCTTTTCGCCCTTCCAGCGCGCGTGATGCTGCGCCCCGCCACGATGCGCCAGCCAGCGCATGATCGTTTTGTTTTTGCCCAACACCTGCATGCGGTAGATGCCGAGATTGAAATCGTCTTCCCGCGCGTCCGACGGACCTTTGGTCACCACCAGCGGCCAGGTGATGAGCGGCGCGGGCTCGTCCGGCCAGCAGGTCTGGATCGGCAGATTGTTGAGATCGATGTCGTCGCCCGTCAGCACCACTTCCTGACACGGCGCGGACGACACCGTCTTCGGCTTCATTGCCATCACGGTCTTCAGCAGCGGCAGCATGGAAAAGGCTTCGCGGAACCCGCCCGGCGGTTCGGGCTGACGCAGGAAGGCGAGCATCTCGCCCACTTCGCGCATGTCGCGCGCATTGCGCCGTTCTTTTCCATCCATCGTCACGCCCAGCGCCACGCGCTCCACCGTGCCGAAGAGATTGACCAGCACCGGCATGGGCGAGGGCCTCCCGTCCGCCATGATGACATTCTCGAAGATCACCGCCGGGCCTTTTTCGGCCAGCAGCCGCGTCTGGATTTCGGTCAGTTCCAGCACCGAGGAGACAGGCTCGCTCACACGCAGCAATTCACCTTCGCCTTCAAGCTTGTCGAGAAAGTCGCGCAGCGATGAATAGGACAATGAAACCTCGTTTGGCCGGAACATTCGGATCGTGGGGCGGAGAATGCCGCAAAGCTCGCCCCTTGCCAAATCGGCACAGCAACCTGGTCCAGATAAGGGGGCATTAACCTTTTGGCGAGATTTCGTTAATCGCCTGCAAACCTTGTCTCTCTATTCTCAAGCGGTAACGAGTAAAAGCTGAGGATAAGAATGGTTCAGGCCATCAAACAACACATGCCGCGCAAGCGCTGGATCAGTGGCGAAATGGACGCTGATCCCTTCATGCTGCCTCAGCGCATCACCATCCCCGCCAATGAAATCATGTATCGCCTGTTTGGCTTCATTCGCTATGCGGTCGTTCACAGCGACGGCGTCAAGGTGACGGATTCCTCACCCATCCTCGGCCCCTTCATCTGGGACGAACCCATGACGGCCTTCCGCGGCGTTGCGCTGCGCGTCGCCTGGCGCGACCATCGTGGTGGCCAGCCGGCCATTCTCGTGCAGCTTGTCCACCGCGAAGACGAGCGCCGCTCGATCGCGCTGCATGTGTCTTTCGATGGCGCCGACGTCGCCGCCCGCTGGCGTTCATGGGCGCGCGTCCTCAACCTGCCGCTGCTGCTCGAAGACCGCGAGGGCGAATTGCAGATGGCCGAACGCCGTCTGGGCTCATTGAAGATCGACACGCCCCAGCCGCATGCGGGCGCAAACCCTCTTTCGGCCCGCCGCCCCATGACCTTCGGCATGACAGGCCGCCCGCGCCTCTGGCAGACACGCCTGATGACTGGCACGCGGCCTGCGGCTTACTGATAATTTTTCAATTTATTTTCGTCGTCATGCGCTGGCCCACCTTTAGTCAAAGGAGGCCGCGTATCCACGTCTTGTCGCGTCGGATGTCCTAAGAGGTCATGGCCGGGTCAAGCCCGGCCATGACGCAGTTATTTGCCGCCTATTTGAATCAGAGCGAGCCCATGAAATCCCGCTTGCCGATATTGATCCCCGCATGACGCAGAATGTCATAGGCGGTGGTGACGTGGAAAAAGAAGTTCGGCATGAAGAAATGCAGAAGATACTGCGCGCCCGTGAAGTTCAGCACCATCTGATTGGGGCCAACCGGTCCAAGCTTCAGAACGATTTCCTTGTCTTCGCTGCCGTCGATCTTGTCCGCCGACACGCCTTTGACAAAGGCGACCGTCTTGGCAATGCGCTCCTTCATGTCCGCGAATGTCTTTTCGTCATCGGCAAAGGAAGGCACTTCGACGCCTGAGAGACGAGCGACCACGCCCTTGGCCTGATCTGATACCGTCTGGATCTGCTGGATCAGCGAGTTCATGTCAGGCGCGAGCCGATAATTGGCAAGCACATCAAGTTTGATCTTGCGGGCCTCTGCCTGCTCCACAGCCTTGTCGAGAATGCCATCAAGGCTCTTGAGCATTTGCAGGATGACAGGCACGGAGGCCTGATACATGGAAAGCGACATGGGCAAGTTTCCTTATGCCCCTTCATTGCGAGGGGCGATCTGGTTTCTGGGTATCGCCTATGTCGGGATGCGCCTCTCGCCGTTCAAGCAAATTTCGAGAAGTCGGGGCTGCGCTTTTCAAAGAAGGCGCTGATCGCCTCTTTCACTTCGTCCGAACGCAGCTGCGCGCCGAAGACGCGAGCTTCCGCTTCGCGAGCCTCGGCGACGCGCGGACGGTCGTTGTCCTTCAGCAAAGCCTTGGTCGCGCGCACCGCATTGGGAGCCTTGGCGGCCAGCGCCTTGGCGGCGGCGAGCGCCGCGCCAGGCAATTCATTGTCGGGGAAGACGTCGGCGACAAGTCCGATGGCTTCCGCCTTTTCCGCGCCGAGCTTCTTGCCCGTGAGGAAAAGGTCGGCGGCCTTCTGGATGCCGATCTGGCGTTGCAGCAGGAAGGTCGATCCCGCTTCCGGCACGAGACCCAGATTGACGAAAGGCATCTGGAAGGTCGCGCTCGCGCCCGCATAGACGAGGTCGCAATGCAGCAACATGGTCACGCCTACGCCGACGGCCAGACCGTTGACCGCCGCGATGATCGGCTTCTTGCCTTCGGCAAGGTTTTCAAGGAAGCGCGTCACATGCGGTTTTTCTTTCGGCTGCTGATCGACCGGCGTTGTCCCCGCCTTGGCAAAATCGCCCAGATCATTGCCCGCCGTGAAGGAGCCGCCAGAACCGGTGCAAAGCGTCACGCGGATTTCGGGGCTCGCATCGGCCAGCTCGATGGCGTCGGCCAGCACCTTGTACATGTCGGCCGTCAGCGCGTTCTTCTTGTCGGGGCGGTTCATGGTGACGATCTGAACGCCGTCTTCAACTGTCACGGTCACAAGTTCGGTCATGGGGCTGGCTCGCTTCGATGTGAGGGAGTGTGAATTTCGCTGCGCATCCTCGCCTCAAGGCGAGGTCGGGCGCAAAGTGCAATTTTGCAAATCGGGGTTTCAAAAAGGAACTAATTAGAATGAACTAAGGTTCATTACATTATCTTCCAAACACTCGTATTTCGTACATCCGTGTCTTCCAGCTCGCGCGTCGTCATCACGGCATAGGAGATGATCTTCTCCAGACCCGTCTTGGGGAGGTAGGTGCGGCCCGGATCACCGATGAAAGCCACTGCGCCTTCGGCCACCAAGCTGCGAACCCATATTTCAATACTTTCCGCCAGCGGGCGCTCATAGCACATGTCGCCGATCAGGATCACATCCCATCCTTGATTGGCGGAACCGACCAGATTGTCGGTCGTCTCAAGAACTGAAACATGGTTCATCTCCGCATTGAGCCGGATCGCCGCCGCTGCAAATGGATCGATATCGGCGGCCAGCACGCTCGCCGCTCCCGCCTTCATGGCGGCAATCGCGATGAGCCCAGAGCCTGAGCCGAAATCCAGCACCCGCTTGCCGCGTACGACCTCCGGGTGGTCGAGGATGTATCGCGACAGCGCCTGACCGCCTGCCCAGGCGAAGGCCCAGAAGGGCGGCGGCAATCCGCTCTCCTGCAATTCCTCTTCCGTCATCTGCCAGATCGGCACGATCTCGGAAGCAAGCCAGAGCTTCACCTCCGGGATCAACGGCGGTTCATGCAGCAGCGTATTGGCGCGGATGAAGGCGGCGGGATCGGAAGTCTTGAAGTGCGTCGCTTGCGTCATGCCTGGCCCGTTCCGGCCGGGACGAAAGCGCCGTCCGGCCTACGTGTGATAGCTCAAATCGAGGTCATAGATGTGCCGCAAATAGCTCACCAGCGCGATAACAAAAGAGGTCATGCCAAGTGTCTCGAGACTTTCTTCGGTGATGAAGCTCAGAACATAGGGCAGGCCATGTTCGCCATAGGCAAGAAAGGTTACGCCGCCGACCATTTCCATCCCGAGCGCGCCCGCGATAAAGACCGCGCCGGAAATCGTGAACCACAGGCCATAGAGCCGGGGTAGCCGACGCAGGAAGCCGAGATAGGCAAGGCCGAAGAGCGGCACCATGATGAGCGCCGGCACGACCCAGGCAAAATAGAGCGGGCCCGAAATATCGAGCGCCGCCCGAATGGGCTCCAGAAAGACTTCATGAACGCTGGTTGCCTCATCGAGCGACAGGCCAACGAATGTGAACGCCAGCAGGGTCCAGTAGCCGACATCGCGATGCTCGAAACGTGCCGCCAGTCTCGATATGAGGAAGAGCAGGCCCGCGCCTGTCAGCATGAGCATAGAGCTGTACCACGCACCCAGACACATCTCTTCGTCGAGCGCGATGTGGCGCATGTCCTGAAAGATGGTTTCCACGCCGTAGTGAGCGATGAACCATTCCCGGAAAATGCCCAGTGAGAGCACAAGCAAGGTCGTCGCGACCAGCACACGACTTGTAACGTCATAGGACAGGACGACCGTTTTGCGTGTCTTGCGCGCGGAAAATGTGCCGAATTGATCCAGATTGGCCATGCTCTACCTCTTTCAGAGGGAATCCCCCCGCAAGCGAAGTGCCAGTCTGCGGAATTTGAATCGGCCTATTTCAGAGAGGTGATTTCGCCGCCCTTGCGCGGCTCGGCCGCGAGGATTTCGCGCGCCCTGGCACTGTCCGCCGCGATCTGCGCCTTCAGCGCATCAAGCCCGTCGAATTTCTGTTCGGGCCGCAGATAGTCGATGAAGGAGACCGACATGTGATGGCCATAAATGTCGCCCTCGAAATCGAAGAGATGTACTTCGAGCAGAATGTCGGATTTGTTGAAGGTCGGGCGACGCCCCAGATTGGCGACGCCGTCGTAGTAGCCCTTGTGTGGTCCGTCCTCGATTTCGACTTTCACCGCATAGACGCCAAGCGCCGGTTGCACATGATCTTCCAGCGCCAGATTGGCGGTCGGAAAGCCGATGGTGCGCCCGCGTCGGTCGCCCGTGATGACATGCGTCTCGACCGTCCAGCTATGGCCAAGCAGTTCAGCCGCCCCGCGCGGATCGCCGGCGGCGAGACGTTCGCGGATGCGTGTCGATGAATAGGCCTCGCCCTCGTGGATCACTTCCTTGACGATCGAAACGCCAAAGCCTTCCTGCTCGCCCATATAGGAAAGCATGGTGGCGTCGCCGCCGCGCCCCTTGCCGAAGCGGAAATCATATCCGGCGACCACATGGACGACATTGAGTCCCTTGACCAGTACATCGAGAATGAACTCCGGTCCTTCGCGCTGGGCCATTTCGGCGTCGAAGGGCAGGGCGGTGAGAATGTCGACGCCGAGCTTTTCCAGCAGGCGGGCTTTCGCGCGGAAAGGCGTCAGGCGGAAGAAGGGCTTGTCGGGAAAAAAGAACTGCTGGGGATGCGGTTCGAAGACGAGCACGCCCAGCGGCGCCCCGAGTTCTTTCGCCACGCGCGCAGCTTCCGTAAGGACCATCTGATGACCCAGATGCACGCCATCGAAATTGCCAAGCGCAAATACGCCGCCCTGAAGCGGGCGCGGAACCGGCGCATGATGACGGAGGATCTGCATCAGTTGGCCGCGCCTTTCGACGGAACCATGACCATCGCTTCGCCATCGACGACCACAGTGTCGCCAACTGTCACCGAGCAGGTGAGCGTGACGCGCTTCTTCACGGTGTCGATGGTGGCGATCTTCACATGAGCTGACGCAAGATCGCCCGGCTTCACCGGCGCGCGAAACCGCAAGCTCTGCGACATATAGATGGCGCCAGGTCCCGGCAGGCGGGTGCCGATGACGGCGGAGATCAGACTGGCGCTCAACATGCCGTGGGCGATGCGCCCGCCAAACCGCGTCTGGCTTGCATAGGCGTCGTCCAGATGCACCGGATTATTGTCGCCGGAGACCTGCGCGAAATTCTCGATATCCTCATCCGAGATCACCTTGGCGAATGTCGCTTCCATGCCGACAGTGAGGTCTTCGATGGTGTAGCCAGCCGTCTGGGTCATGGGGAACTCTGGAAAATGTGTCCGGGGAGGGAAAATAGCGCGCGCACTCTATCGCGAGGGAGGCTGAAATCACAAGAGATGAAGCAAAGTTCACCGAAACCTTACCATGTCACCATGTCACCATGTCAGCCGGGCCGCCGCGCCAATGGGTCTGAGCCCGGCTTCCTCGCAATACCGGATGACACGGGCCTGATCGGGCGCTTCTGCGTGGTCGCCCACATGGGCCGCCGCGATGCCGCCGGTGATGAAAAGCGCGTCGATCCCCGTGCCCGCCGCGCCCTTGATATCGGTGGCGATGCCGTCGCCCACCGCCAGAATGCGCCAGTCATCCACCGCCCGACCGCGAAGGCCTGCCAGCTTTGCCCTCGCCACGTCATAGATCGGCCCATAGGGCTTGCCGAAATAGATG
>JBAQNC010000060.1:0-2821 GCA_049303435.1 Parvibaculum sp.
ACCGAGAACTGCTGGCCGACTTCTTCGAGCGTGTGGTCGGTGTTCATGCCGATGCCGAAGCGCATGCGCAGCACGCGTTCTTCGCGCGGCGTGAGCGAGGCGAGCACGCGGGTCGTGGTTTCGCGCAGGTTCGACTGGATCGCCGCGTCGATGGGCAGGATGGCGTTCTTGTCTTCGATGAAATCGCCGAGATGGCTGTCTTCCTCGTCGCCGATGGGCGTTTCGAGGGAGATGGGCTCTTTGGAGATCTTCATGACCTAGCGAACCTTTTCCAAAGGCATGCCGAGCTTTTCGGACAGTTCTTCCGGCGTCGGCTCGCGACCGATTTCATGCAGCATCTGGCGCGAGGTGCGCACCAGCTTGTTGATGGTTTCGATCATATGCACGGGGATGCGGATGGTGCGCGCCTGGTCGGCGATCGAGCGCGTGATCGCCTGACGGATCCACCATGTCGCGTAAGTGCTGAACTTGTAGCCGCGGCGGTATTCGAACTTGTCGACCGCCTTCATCAGACCGATGTTGCCTTCCTGGATGAGATCGAGGAATTGCAGACCGCGGTTGGTATATTTCTTGGCGATGGAGATGACGAGGCGGAGGTTGGCTTCGACCATTTCCTTCTTGGCGATACGCGCTTCGCGCTCACCCTTCTGCACGCTGGAAACGATGCGGCGATATTCGGCGATGTCGAGACCGGTTTCGGCCGACAGCGTCTGGATCTGGATACGCAGGTCTTTCACCTGATCGCGCGCGTCCTTGGCGAAGCCCGCCCAGCCCTTGCCCTTGAGGCGGCTGACGCGGCGCACCCAATTGGGGTCAAGCTCCTCGCCGTAATATTGCTTGAGGAACTCTTCGCGCGGAATGCCGTGGCTTTCGCCGATACGCAGCAGACGACCTTCCAGACCCATGAGGCGCTTGGAAATGGCATAGAGCTGCTCGACAAGGCTTTCGATACGATTGTTGTTGAGCGAAAGGCTCTTCACTTCCTCGACGAGGTCGGCGGTGAGCTTGGCGTATTTCTTTTCGTTGGCGTCGGCGCCCTCTTCGCCCTTCAAGGCGGCTTCAACGCGGCTGTCCTGCAGCTTGCGCAGCTTCTTGTAGTCGGCGGCGATCTTGTCGAAGGTTTCGAGAACCTTGGGCTTCAATTCCGCTTCCATGGTGGCAAGCGACATATTGCTTTCGCTCTCCTCGCCATCGTCATCGACTTCTTCTTCCTCAGGCTCGACGCGCGGCGGCGCCTCGCCGTTGAGCGCTGCCTGGGAATGGTCGATCTTCTTGGCGTCGGGACCGGCGAAGGTGGCGTCCAGATCGATGATGTCGCGAAGCAGAATCTTGCCTTCGAGCAATTCGTCGCGCCAGATGATGATGGCCTGAAAGGTCAGCGGGCTTTCGCAGAGACCCGCGATCATGGCTTCGCGACCGGCCTCGATGCGCTTGGCGATGGCGATTTCGCCTTCGCGCGACAGAAGCTCGACCGAACCCATTTCGCGCAGATACATGCGCACGGGATCGTCCGTGCGATCGAGCGCGGTGGAGGACTGGCCGGTAATGGCGACGGCCTTGGAACGCGGCGCATCCTCGTCCTCGTCGTCGCTATCGGCTTCCTTCTCCTCGCCCTCGCCTTCGCTGGCGTCCTCGGCCTCGTCGTTCTCGACGACATTGATGCCAAGCTCGGAAAGCATGGAGAGCGTGTCTTCGATCTGTTCGGAGGAAAACTCTTCCGACGGAAGAACCTTGTTCAACTCGTCATAGGTGACAAAGCCGCGCGCCTTGGCGACCTTGATCATCTTCTTGACCGCAGCATCCGACATGTCGAGAAGCGGGCTGTCCTGCGAGGATTCGGTTGCCGCTTCCGGTGCTTCTGTCTGTTCTGCCGTCTTGGTCGCCATAGAGAGGCACTCCGTCTGATTACCGACTGGCCGCGCATGATGCGCGCCCGTCTGAAATTTCAAAGCCCGGTGATACGCTGAAAAGCGTTACTACCAGACAAACAACGCCGCGCCAGCGCTCGCATCTCCACGAACGCTGCCCCACGGCTTACATCTTCTTGTCCCGTCCAGTCCCCGATCCGGCTGTCACCCGACAGCGCCGCCGTGCCCCGAACCATCTATTATATCTTCCCCAACTTCAGAGCCCGATACCGGTCGCTCGCTATGCAATTCCTTTTGCAGGTCCTGCATCCGCGCCCAGTTCTCTTCGCTCATCTCCTCAGCCAGCGCCCGTTCCGCCGCGCGAAATTCCGCTTCCAGCGATATCGTCCGGCGATGACGGTCGAGCATTTCCAGCAAGCCCGCTTCGGCCTTTTGCGAAGACGCTTCCGCCAGCGCGAACCGGTCACTCTGGACTGCGGCCCCGCTCGCAAGATGCTGTGCAGGCTCCGCCAAATCCCTATCAGTTAAATGGTTCATCAGCGCCTCCCTTTCAAGAGGCGCATTCAGAGCCGCTATATCTATGATTTCATTGCGTAATTTGTCAAGGGCCGGGGTCTGTCAGATCGGCTTACATTATTCAACATAACGCAACTCAAGCGGCAGTAGATTTTAAGGCACTTGCGGTGCTTTGAAAGGTTGCTTGGAATTGCGTATCACGCATCACTCGCAATCGCGAAGCTCGTTCGACAAGCCCCATCGCCTCACTGTCGAGCCTTTTTTTCATGTGCTCAATTTCATCCAAAATAGCCACAAAGCGATCATGCTGCCGATCAGAAACATCTTCCAGATAGTCTTCGAAGATTTCCTCTCTGTGCTTTTGCACGGCCTTTAGCGCCTGCACACCCAAATAATGCTGCAAGCATTCTTCGAGAAACTCTGAGTCTGGGTGTAAC
>JBAQNC010000061.1:0-16146 GCA_049303435.1 Parvibaculum sp.
GTAACAACCACAGTTTTCCCGCGCTATTTGTAAGTCTCTTTTGCTTGGGCAATAGCTTCTTCCTCGGTATAAGCAACAAAGACATGACCATCCGGCCCATACCACGCCGGAATGCGATGGCCCCACCAGAGCTGGCGCGAGATGCACCAGGGCTGGATGTTGCGCATCCATTCGAAATAAGTTCTTTCCCAATTCTTAGGAATGAATTTTGTATCGCCTTTCTCCACCGCTTCGATGGCAGGTTTGGAGAGCGTCGCGGCATCCACATACCATTGGTCGGTAAGAAATGGTTCGATGACTGTGAGTTTCGTCTTCTCATCATGCGGGACCATAATCTTCTTGTCTTCAATGTGGTCCAACAGGCCTAATGCTTCGATATCAGCAACAATTTGTTTGCGAGCAGCAAACCGATCAAGCCCATCATATTTCTTGTAGAATTCTTCAAGAGGAGGCAGTCCCTCCTGAAACTCAAGATTGTCAACAAGGGTCAGACGTGCTTCTCGGTCAAAAACATTGATTTGCTTCAGGTTATGGCGCTTACCGACTTCAAAGTCATTGAAGTCATGCGCCGGCGTAATCTTCACCGCGCCTGACCCCTGTTCGGGGTCTGCATGTTCATCGAACACGATCGGAATACGACGACCAACAAGCGGCAGCTCGACGAATGCTCCCTCCAGGTGCTTGTAGCGTTCGTCCTCGGCATTTACCGCTACAGCGCTGTCGCCGAGCATGGTTTCAGGCCGGGTCGTCGCGACGATGATATAGGGACGATCTTCCCATGCGGTCGGATTGCCCTCCTCGTCGAACTCGCTGGCGTATTTCACCGTCTTGCCGTCGGCAAGCGGATAGCGGAAATGCCAGAAGTGCCCCTTGACCTCGATGTTCTCGACTTCGAGGTCGGAGACAGCGGTCTGAAGTTGCGGGTCCCAGTTGACGAGACGCTTGTCGCGGTAGATGAGCCCGTCGCGATGCAGTTCGACGAAGACCTTGAGCACGGCTTTCGACAGGCCTTCGTCCAGCGTGAAGCGCTCACGGCTCCAGTCGCAGGAGGCGCCGAGACGACGCAACTGGTCGATGATCGTGCCGCCGCTTTCGGCCTTCCACTTCCAGACGCGCTCGACGAAGGCTTCGCGGCCCATATCCCGGCGACGGACATTGCCCTCGGCTTCAAGCTGGCGTTCGACGATCATCTGGGTCGCGATGCCGGCATGGTCGAGGCCCGGCTGCCAGAGCACATCCTTGCCACGCATACGCTCAAAGCGAATCAGCACGTCCTGAAGCGTGTTGTTGAGCGCATGGCCCATATGCAGGCTGCCGGTTACATTCGGCGGCGGAATGACGATGCTGTAGGTTTCCGCGCCCGCGGCGACGCGCCTGGGGTCCGGCTTGAAAGCGCCGCTTTCTTCCCATTGGCGGTAGAGACGTTCTTCGACGTCCTGCGGGCTGAATGTCTTTTCGAGCATGAATCTGGCCTGTCTTGAAGAAGTACCGTCTTACACCACGAGGCAGGGGTTTGGGGCAAGCGGCCTTACATAGCAAAACGGCGGTGCTTTGGGGCACCGCCGTCGCTAAATCGTGAAAATAGGCGGAATTAGCGAGCCCGACGCGCTACGCGTTCGATTTCCTCGCGTACAAGTTCCTCAACCACGCTGGGGAGGTTCTGGTCGAGCCATTCCTTGAGCATGGGACGAAGCATGTCGGACACGATGTCCTCGAGCGTTCGGCTGCTGCCTGAGGAGGTCAGCATCGAGCTTGCCAATGCGCCAAAAGCGGCCGAGGCCGCTTTCTCAGCGTCGCTGGAGAGCAAGGGTGCTGAATCGTCGGTTTGATAGCTGGCAGGTGCCGTCATCGCAGGCTCCTCAAAAGCAATGTCTTCTTCGGGTTCAAAATCCTGGTGGGCTTCATAGGCTTCCACCTCTGGCTGTTCATCGATGAGTTCCGGTTCGGATTCCGGTTCCATTTCGGGTTCCGGCTCAGGCTCCATTGCGAGGGGTTCGGTGAGTTCGAGGACATCATCTTCGCTGAAAATAATGTCATCATCCTCGACCTCGGCCTCGACCGGCGCGGCGGCTAAGGGCTCTGGCGCGGGTTCGGGGGCATATTCCGGTTCCGGGTCCAGAGCGGGCGCAGATTCCTCATAGCGTTCGAGTTCAGCGTGAAATTCAGGTTCCGGCTCCGGCATTGGCTCAGGTTCGGGCACGGGTTCAGGTTCGGCAACCGGCGGCGGGGCCGCTTCGGCCTCGGCTTCATCCTTGGATCCGCTATCCTCGGAGATGATCCGTCGAATGGAGGCGAGAATTTCCTCCATTGTCGGTTCTTGCGCGGCGCTCTGGTTGGTCATGCCCTCATCCTGACAGTCAGCGGTACCCTATTAAGCCATTGATAGCAGACAAAACCTTAGGAGAAGTTGACTGCCAAGCCAACAACCACAAGATTTTGACCACAATTTGATATTTATTCGTCGCTCGACGTTCCAAATCCAATGAATTTGTAGTGAACGTCGTCGTAATTCTCCTGGGGATCGTAATATTTCACAGGCAAATTAAGTGATTTTGCCGTGAGCTGCCCCGTCGCGGCCAGCAGGCCATAATCAGCCACCGCGAGATTACGTTGGGCGGAAACCAGTGTGACCCGGGCGTTCAGGAGTTCCTGTTCGGCGTTCAACACATCAAGCGTGGTCTGCGAACCGACCTCTTCCTCCTGCTTGACACCTTCGAGTGCGATTTCGTTGGCCTTCACCTGCTCCTCGCTGGAGATGATGCTGGCGCGCGCCGACCGCACGGCCTCCCAGGCATTGGCCACGCTTTCATTCACCGCCCTTTCGGCAACCGCAATGTCGATCATGGATTGATTATGCAATTCCTTGGCTTCGCGAACGCGCGAATAGGCAGCGCCGCCCTGGAAAAGCGGAATCGTCAGAACGCCCACGACAGAGGTTTCCTCCCCGACATGGATGCCGCTGGCCGCTTCACGACCGTAGCTATATTGAGCCTGAACGTCGACGCTGGGCAGCAACGCGCTCTTTGCCACGGAGATTGCGGAGCGGCGCGCTTTTTCGGAATTACGGGCAGCCTGAATGACGGGGTTTGCATTCAATGCCGCCTCGCGGGCCTGTTCCTCGCTCTGCGGGATCATGCTGCTCGATGCAGGTTTGTCGAGCTTGTCAGGGGCATGGCCAACAACTTTCGCATAGGCTGAACGGGCGGCCGTGAGCTGGGCCTCGGCCTGCGTCAGCGCTGTGCGCGACCCGCTGAGGCGGGCTTCGGACTGGGCGACGTCCGTGCGCGTCAGTTCACCAACGCGAAAGCGGTCCTTGGTCGCCGCCAACTGGCGAGACAGCACGTCCACGTTGTTCTTCGTGAGTTCGACGACGCTCTGGCCTGCGATCACGTCCATATAGGCGGCCACGACATTCAGCAACGTCTGCTGCTCCGTATTCATCAGCACATTGCGCCCTGCCATCACCGTATATTCAGCGGCATTGGTCGAAGCGACAGTTCGACCGCCGGCAAAGACATTCTGATCAAGCGTCACGGCGCCGGTAAGCGGTCGGGTATGTTGCGTTATCGCAGCAGCGCCGGATGTCACCTTGTAGCGATCACGCGCAGCGCCATAGGAACCCTGCGCCGTCACACTTGGCAACCAGCCGGAAAGTGCCTGGGGCACCTGCTCGTCGGTCGCGCGTTGTTGCGCACGGGCGGACATCAGATCTGGGTTGGATTGGTAGGCCGCGACCAGAGCGTCAGTCAGATTTTCCGCCGAGGCCGGATTGGTCGAGAGCCCAAGACCAGCCAAAAACAGAGTGCTCAGGGCAGCAGCACTGGCCGTGTTCAAAGCAAAACTTTTCACATACGTCCCAACGGGTCGTTTCATCTTTTTTCTCCGCAAAAAACGCGGCATCGCCCCTCAACGCTTCCGCGACGTATAACCGGTCGTCCCCGGCAACTTATATATATGGACGGAGGCGGCCAAGTCCTAGCGTTGTCGCGCGCTGAGAAGTCGCAATTTGCCAGCATTTATGCCAAAAAACGCACAATTCGTCAGAAAACGAAGCTCTTGGCGACCTCAAAGCCGGGAAGTGGCTGTGCGGGAGAATCAAAAATCACGCGGGCAGTCACCGTTTCATTGGCTCTGACGAAGATGGTTGCATGGCCTACCGCGCCGTCACCGATAATCACCATCAGACGCCCACCTTCTGCGAGCTGCTCGCAAAGAGTATCTGGCTTGGCCGGGATTGAGCCGTTCAGCAAGATCACATCATAGGGCCCCTGATCGGGCACGCCCTTGTTCAGCGGGCCTGTCACGACCACGGCAATTCCTGCCAGATTGGCTTTCGCGGCTTCCGCCAATTCCGGATTTTCTTCGAGCGCTACGACTTTTGCCGCGATCCTTGCCAAAACCGCCGAGGAGTATCCCGTGGCGCAGCCGACATCGAGAACCGTGTCATTGCCTGAAATAGCGGCGGCCTGACAGAGTTTAGCGAAGGCGCGGGGCTGCATCAGGTAGCGACCGTGGCCGACATTTAGGTCCTGATCCATATAGGCGACAGCCTTGGTCTGCGCTGGCGCGAACTTTTCGCGGGCAACCTCCGACATTGCTGTAATCACGCCAAAGTCGGTCACAGCATTACACCGGACCTGATTTTCGACCATGTTGATACGAGCGGCGGCAAAGTCGGTCATGGGAGGGGATGTCCTGAATATTTGGCCTGACGAGCGAAACAGAACGAAATTGGTCCGGCGCGACCGATCCAGCCTCTTCTGTCCATGTCAGCGTTTATAATGCGCCAGTTCCCCAAACTCAATTGATCAACTTGGGGCTCTTTGCTCTATTTGCACCCAATATTCGCGGATACCGTCAATATGGATTGTGCGCTTGGTATGGACTTGGTATATGACGCGCCTTGGTCGGCCACGTGGCGGAGTGGTTACGCGCCGGACTGCAAATCCGTTTACCCCGGTTCGATTCCGGGCGTGGCCTCCAAGTTATTCCAGCATTTCCCGATCTGCGTCGCGTCAAAGCGACGACTCACGCCTGATGCAATAGCGTCAGCGCCGCCGTGGTCACGACATTCAACCCGATGGCATAGACCGTCAGGATGGCGAAAGCCGGCCGCAGTGTCTTGTCGATCGTAAGGCCCAGCACGAAGAACGGGACGATTGCCCAATCGAGAACGAACCGCTGGACATTGTATTGGGAGTATCCGTTGCCGTGGTAAAATAATGTCACAGTCAGAATGACAACCGCGCAAATGACGCCAACAATTGTTCTCCGGTCGAGCGGCATGAACACCATTAGCAGCACAAACGGGCTTGCGGCCAAAAGCGAAGTTCCCCATTGATCGAGCGCGATCGGGGTGAGCATGGCGTCCCCGCCCCATTCCAGATGAAACCCCTGAACGAACATGTAGAGTGCGTTGAAGACAAAATAGTCTTTCGAGAAAAGGCCGTGATGAAGCAACCGCTCATTGATCACGGAAATGTGGAGGACATTCGGGTTGGCAATGAATTTGTAACCGGTTTCAAGCGGGTCACCAAAGCGGACCTCGTTGTAGGCGAGATAGGCGCCTATCGAAATCAGAATTGGCATGCCGAATTTCAGCGCCTTCTTGATGTATTCAACGTTGAAAGAAATGAGTTTCTCGTCCGGCCTCAGCGCCAGCACGAAAAGAAAGGGCGCCAGCAATATGGTCATTTGGCGGGATAAAAATGCAAGGCCCAGAAAAATCCCGGCCAGAACCAGTCGACCTCCCCGGATCACCTCATGCAGCGCCAGTGTCAGCAGCAGGAAGTTGATGCTCTGCGCATAGAACCAGACACGATCTGCGCGTATGGAAATGTGATAAAGCGGTGAGCCGAAGGCAAGCGCCAGCAATACCCATACGATAGTTTCGCGTTCAATTTCCAGGTGTGCGAATATCCGCCACCAGAGCCACAAGGCAGCGATAAAAGACACAAATCCAATCGTCGCAAAGCTACTGAAGCCGGGTCCAAAAATGGCGACAAACGGCATGGCGACCAGCACGGGCGCTGGCGGGAAAATAACATAGTTCTTGCCCTGAAATGTCACGCAATCGCCGTCAAAGCAGTGATAGACATTGAGACGACCATGAAGAAAAGCGTCGGCCAGCAGCGCGTAGCTGTTTCGCCCCGGTGCCTCCTGCAGAAGATGCACGACAAGCCCGCCCAGCAGGATGACAGCGAGACCAAAGGCTAACGCAAACAAGAGCTGCGAACGTTCAGCGTGGCGGATGGTGCCCCACATGGATCCAATTCCCCTGGTGCGATTGTTCGATATCAAGCTGTGAAGCCGGAGATCAGATCGGCATGATTGTTTGCGATCGGTCGCGACGATGTCTTTATCTGTGTCTGCACCGCCAGAATGCCACCCCAGGTCACGCCTAACAACAGGAACAAGTGACGCCAATTGTCCACGTCGATGATGAATGCTTCGGCCATCGTTCCGACGATGCATGCATAAGCGACAATGAGATAATCCTGTCCTTCATCCAGAGCGAATATAGCTCGCTTTCCTTTGACAAATGTCATGGCCAGAAAACTCAGAAATCCGAAAGCTGATAGAAACCCGCCAGCGACGAAAATATTTAGATAGACATTATGAGTGTCGAGCTTGTTGATCATCGCCCATTGCTCCGGACCGATACCCAGGGGATTTTTGACGCCCATGACGAACGCCATACGCTGACTTTCGAAGCGCCCACCCTGCCCCTCGTCATAGCTCTGAACCAACGTAGCGCGCTGCTCGAACAATTGCTGCACCTTTGGCGTCGAGAGAGCCGCGCCGACAACACCGACCACCATCAATCCCATGAAGCCGGCAAAGGCAACAAGGCGGGCCGATTGTGCGGCAGAGTGTGATGTGGCGAGCGTCAACCCGACAAAGATCGCGCCCGACAAAAGAAAACTTCCCCATGCTCCGCGTGAGAAGCTGAGCAATAGTCCCAGTACCAGAATTCCCACAAGCGGCACGAGCAAGAGTCCCGCCGGACCTTTCGCCTTGCTGAGACGCAAGCCGAGATAGAGTGTCGGGGCGATGAGGTAAGGACCATAGACGTTAGGATCGTTGAACGTGCCGGTGGCGCGACCGAAAACGGTCACGCTTAGACCGGTCTGATCGACACCAAAATAGCCGACGACGCCAAAGCAAGCGGCCACAATACCTGCCGCCGCATAAGCGTTGAAGATCACGCGCATGCGCCGTTCCGGCGATGCGAAGATATAGCTGGTGAAAAATATGAAGGCGCAAGTGAGATAGGTGGCGACTTCCAAATAGGCCCGGACTTTTTCGCCATATTGCGCCGACATGCCGCCGATGCCGTAGCCTGTCAGAACAAGCCCCCACATGGAAACTGGCCAGACAAGCCCGCGCGGGATTTTCAATCCAAAGGCGAAATAGGCTCCCATGCAGGCAATGAGCAGGAGATCGAACAGGACCGGCTGGCTCTCGCCGGGCGTACTCTTCTGATAGAAGCTGGAGAATATGACGAGGAAAACAAAAATATCGCCAAGCGTCTCGCCCCAGTTGAATGACGCGCGCCGGGCCGTTGCCCTCGAATTCCCTTCAAATGTCCAGCCGTCCATCGCCGCGCCCCTCAGAATGCGTTCTCGCCCGCCAACATCGACAGGGGCGTTCGCGCGATGATGTAGAGGTCGAAAAGGAGGGACCAGTTTTCGATGTAGTAGAGATCGTGCTCGGTCCTATGCTGGATTTTTTCCCGCGTGTCGGTTTCGCCGCGCCAACCATTGATCTGCGCCCAGCCGGTAATGCCCGGCTTCACGCGATGGCGAGCAAAATATCCGTCGACGACATCGCCATAAAGCTCGTCGCCCGCCTTGGCGAGAATGGCGTGTGGACGAGGCCCGACGATCGACATGCCGCCTTTGAGGACAGTAATGAACTGAGGCAATTCATCGAGGCTCGACCGACGCAGAAAGCGACCGATCCGCGTCACGCGATCGTCATTGGCGGTGACGAGCTTGTCGGCGTCCTTGTCAGCACTCTCGTGCTTGAGCGTACGGAACTTGTAGACTTCGACCAACTCGTTGTTGAAGCCATAGCGCCGCTGCTTGAAAAAGACCGGCCCCTTGCTTTCAAGTTTGATGGCGATAGCAATCAGAAGGAACAGCGGCGACAGCAAGACAAGAAAAATCGTCGCCAGCACCCGATCCTCAATCAGCTTCAGCACATAGTCCCAGTCGGACAAGGGTTTGTCGTAGAGATTGAAGAAGGGCACATTGCCGACATAGGAATAGGTTCCCGGCGTCATGCGCAGTGGAGCGTCAAGGGCCGAAAGTCGGATATCTACCGGCAACACCCAGACCTTGCGCATCATTTCCAGCACGCGACGTTCCGCCGTCAGAGGCAGGGCCATGATCAGCAGGTCGATGCGGTTCGAGCGGGCAAAGCGCACCAGTTCGTCGACAGTACCGAGCTTGGGGTAGCCCGCGATATCTTCAGGCACGCGCTGATCGCCCCGGTCGTCGAACACGCCGCAAATCTTGATGTCGCTTGCAGAGGAGGCCCGCAAGGCTTCGATAAGGCGCAGACCACGTTCGCCTCCGCCCACGATGACGACGCGGCGCTCAAGGCGTCCAACTTTCATCCAATGGCGCACAGCGACACCGGCCCCTGCCCTCATCGCCAGCAGAGCGCCGAATCCTCCTGCATACCAGCTGACGATCCAGACACGGGAAATGTCATCCGTAATCTTTAGCAGAAACCCTGCCACCACGAGGGTGAGAAATACCGAACTCCAGGCAACGAACAAGCGGCCCATCTGATGAAAGGCCCGCTGAAGAACGGGAACGCGATAGAGGCCCCAAAGCTGAAAATAAAGGAGCACCAGAAGGGCCGTCGATCCGATTATCGGATAGTAGAGAAGCCGCTGCACCAGCGCGTCGTCACCGACATAGCCATGATAAAGGACAATGCCCAACACGACCGTGATGAAGGCGTCGATCATGCGCACCGATCCACGGAGCACCGAAGGCGAGATCATCGGGACGATTGACGCCCGGCGTTCATCTGTCGGTACTTTTTCGCGGATGTGCCCTTCGCGTCTTTCAAGCGGATTGCCGCGCGGACCGATGGCAATGTCGGCGGAGGAAGCGAGGTAGCCGCGCCGATTTTCCTGGTCATCGCTCACAACGGCACCTCTTCGATTTTCCGAGATGCCGGGTCGTTATATTCACTCTGCGTCGTTCGCCGGTTCGCAAGCATTCGATGATACAGTTTGTCGATGCTTTCAACCATTTGCCCGACCGAAAACTCGGATTGGACGCGTGATTGTAGTCGCGTCGCGAGCGCGGCCATTTCATCTGGGTGATTGATCGCATATCGCAGGCGGTCGGCAAGACCACCTACGTCGCGGGCGTCGACAAGCGATGTCGAATCCGCACCGAAGATTTCCGTCATGCCGCCGACGCGTGTGGCGATGACGGGCTTTCCGGCGGCGGCGGCTTCCAGAACGATGTAGGGCAAGGACTCGTGGTATGAGGGAACGACCACATTCCGACCCAGCCCGAAGGCTTGACGCGCAGGCATAGAACCCAGGAACTCGATCTTGACGCAGGCGGGTACATCAGCCGCCTGGGCTTCGAAGCGTTCCCGTTCGGCGCCGGAACCGACAATCCGCAAATGAATGGGATGGCCCGCCAAAGTGGCCGCGTCGATCAATGTGCCGAGGCCCTTCAACTCACGCAGTTCACCGACAAAAACGAAATCGGCAAGGTCCTGCTCGTCGGCTACAGGCTTGAACTCACTTTCATTCACGCCATTATGAATGACGCTGAAAAGTCCTGACGGGTAGCCTATTTTTCTTGTGAAAGTCTGCAGGCCAAATTCGGACTCGAAGATGAAAGCGTCCGTGCGTCGGCGCATCATCTTCTCGGCATTCAGAAAGGCGAAGCCCGCAATGTTTCGTGCGTCAAAATGCAACGAGCCGCCATGCGGGGTGTAGATGCGGGTGCTGCCGACCATACGAGGCAACAGGCGGGCATAAGCGCCGCCCTTCGCGCCATGTCCATGCACCACATCGATTTTCAGGCGGCGTACAAGCGCAGAGATTTGCAGAATATTGACGGCATCGCCAATGCCCGGCAGGCGGTTCATCGGCAGCGTGTGGATGCCCAGCTCGCAATATTGCGACAGTTCATCGAGCTTCCGCGCCGCGACTTCATCGCAAGGAACTTCGCCACAGACAATGCCCACCTGATAACCGGCCCGCTTTTGTCCGGCCGCCAGGTCGCAGACATGACGAAACAGGCCGCCGAGCGGCGCCCTGAAGACGTGCAGAATCCTCGTCGGCTCGCTTGTAGTCGTTGATCGACCTGCCATCAGAAATACCGTTCCTTCACAAGGATCGTGTCGCCGGGCCGCACCGGCGCATTCGTGGGTAAATCAATCTCGGCCAGACGCCCGCCGACCCGACGCGTGATATGCACTGAATCCTGATAGGCTCGATAGGTAAAGCCACCCGCAATGGCGATTGCGCTCTGCACTGTCATGCCGTTGACGAAGGGATATTGTCCTGCCTTGGTCACTTCGCCCAGAATGTAGAAGGGCCGGAACTCGATCACCTGTACGCTCACATTCGGATTCCGCAACAAGGTGCGGCTCAGCGCCTCGGCGATACTTGACTGTAATTCCGTTGTGGTCAGGCCACCGGCGATAACGGGCGGGATCAGGGGAATGGCGATCATGCCGCTTCCATCGACAGCAAATTCGCCGCTGAGATCGGGTTGGCCGAACACCGTGACGCGCAGCTTGTCGCCGCTATCCAGCGTATAGGGTTCGTTGCTCTGGGGCTTGGCGAAGGTTTGACGGGACCCGTTCGACGCACAGCCGCTCAGGCCACCAAAGATGATGCCCAACGTAGCTCCCAAAAGGAGCAGCCATCCCGCTTTGTTCTGGCGAGCCATCAGTGATTGATCCTTGTCCAGTCGCTCTACCTGAGACGGTAGGCGTCAGTGGTAAATTTTTTGGAAAGGATTTCACTCCATTTGGGTGATTTATTGCCGCAACCGTTTGGGCCGGTTCACACTTTTCAAACAGGTCATTGCGCCCGTTAAGGGTTTCGTTACCGAAGATAGGTCAAATTGTTCATTCACATTCCCGCAATTGCGGGCGGAGCGCATGACCAATATAGAAACCACCCCAATTGTGTCCTTTGGTGATCGCCGTCGTTCAGCCCCTGATGCGAACGGTGCGAGCGATATTTCGCCTTGGGAACTGTTGCGCGGCATATGGGCCCGCAAGGAACTGATCCTCGTTTCCTTTACCTGCTTCGTGACCCTTGCGCTCATCTGGCTGGCAACGGTGACGCCAACCTATACGGTCGAGAGCCGCGTCCTGATGTCGACGCGAACCGGCGAAATCTCGAACTTCGATGCCAATAGCCAGCCAAGCCAGCCGGACGCCGAAACGCTACAAAGCGAAATTCAGCTTCTGACGTCGCGCCCGCTCATTGCCCGTTTGATTGCCGATCTAAAGCTCGATCAGGCCCCGGAATTCAATCCGGCTCTACGTCGAGGCTTTTTCGGTCGCACGATGGGCGATCTGGAAAGTCGGCCTGGCGCCACGAATAGCGACCGTGTGATTGATCGCGTGCTCTCCAGGCTCTCCGTCTATCAAAAGGGAACGTCGCGCGTCGTCGCCATTTCCTTTACCTCGATCAATTCGGCGATGGCGGCCAGGGTCGCTAATCGCCTCGCGGAACTTTACATCGCCCGGCAGATCGAACAGAAAAATCAGGTAAACAGTGAGGCAACAAAGTGGCTGGCAGGCCAGATTGACGAATTGCGTGCCAAGGTTCACACATCCGAAGCCGCAGTTGAAACTTTCCGCAGCGAATCCGGCCTGTTCCTCACCAACGGATCGACGCTGCCTCAGCAACAGTTGACCGATCTCAACTCGCAATTGTCACAGGCTGAAGCCGAACAGGCCGAAACCGAAGCCAAGCTCGAAAACGCGCGCCATCTGGTCGCCTCCGGTCAGGCCGTCAATTCCGCCGCTGCCGTTCTGCAATCTCCCCTGATCCAGAACTTGCGCGGTCAGGAAGTCGCGCTTCGCGCCGACATCGCCCAGATGGGCGAGACCTATTTACCATCACATCCCAAGATGGTCGCCGCCCGCGCCAATCTTGCCGACCTTGATAGCCAGATCAACAAGGAAGTCGACAAGGTCATTCAAGGCCTTGCCAATGACGCGCGCGTCTCTGCGGCTCGTGTAAATTCGCTACGCTCAAGTCTTCGCCGTCTCAAGGCGCGGATGAGCACGCTCAATCAGGACGAAGTCCAGCTGCGCGCCCTTGAACGCGACGCGGCAACCAATCGCTCTCTGCTTGAAAGCTTCCTCAAGCGCTATGAAGAAGCGAACGCTCGCGCCGCCGCCGATGCGCGCACAGCCAATGCCAGCATTGTTTCGCGCGCTCAGGAATTGACAGTACCGACATTTCCCAAAACGAGCGAAGTAATGACACTCGCCATCTTCGCGGGCCTCTTCCTCTCGCTGATCATCAGCGTCTTCGCTGAAGTCTTCACGCGCGGTTTCCGCACCGCCGAGCAGGTCGAGCGCGTGACGGGCATGCCCTTCCTCGGGCTTGTTCCCGAACTTGGCCGGCTTCCCGCCGGTGGCCCCGCCGCCGATGTCTTGCGCGAACCGCTTGGCCTTTACGCCGAGGCTATCCGAGGCCTTCAGGGCAGCGTCATGATGGCGCGCATCGGCAATCGTCGCGCGCGCACTGTGCTCATCACTTCCGCGCAGAAAGATGAAGGCAAGACCGCTACAGCCGCCAGTCTTGCCCGTATTCTCGCGATGGGTGGCTATCGCACGCTTCTGCTTGATGCGGATATGCGTGCGCCATCGGCTCATCTTACCCTCGGCATGCCCGAACAGGCGGGCCTTGCCGAATTGCTGACAGGCCGCGCCAATTTCGCTCAGGTCATCCGTCAGGATTTCGGCAGCTATGCTCATGTGATGCAGGCAGGCGGCGCTCTGCCAAACCCGACCGCGGCGCTCGCGTCCTCGCAGATGCAATGGGTGTTGCGCGCGCTTGAAGAGACCTATGATTTTGTCATCATCGACAGCCCGCCGGTCATGTCGGCCGCCGACGCCAAAGTGCTGACGAAGATGACCGATGTGACGGTTCTCGTCACACGCTGGTCGGTAACAAGCCGTCGCGTCGTCGGTCGTGTCCTGAAGATGCTCTCCGGCGCCAGTGGCCGTCGTGTCGGCATCCTGCTGACGCGGGTGAATCTGCGTCGCTATCGTCGCTATACCGACAGCGTCATAGAAGAGTACACCGCCCGACCAGGCCGAGCGGTGTAACAGACTTTCCGATTTATTTTGGTGTTTAGCTGACTGCGGCGGCGTTCTTGCCGAAGACCAGAGCAACAGCCTTTTCGCGCCCTCCCAGCACCCGCTTCACGATATTATAGCCAAAGCGAGCCACGTCATAGGCTGCGACCTTGATTGTGTCGAGCGCGGGATGAACGCCTACGCTTGCCTGCGGGATGCCCAGACGGCGGAGACCGGCGTTGACGTAGGAGAGCTTGACCATGCGCAGCGAATAATCTGTATGCCATGTGATTGAAAAAGAGACCGAAACATCAGGCCCATTCTGCACCCAATGAGGGTCAAACAGCGGCACAAAAATGCTCTCGCCCGGTTCTAAATGTTGCTGCGTACCGGTCGGTTCGAACTCCTCCCGATATGCCAGATTGCGATGCTTGCCGGGATAAAGCTCCAACTGCTCCTCGCTGACGATCTTTTCGTCTTTGTGATTAAACAATGACATGCGCTTGCTGCCGCGGATCTGCATCAGAAAATTATATTCTGGATCCATGTGCAACGGCACTACATTGCTTGGCGATGTGACGAAGATAAAGGCCTGACGCTTCTTCGCGCCGCCCATCACGCCCTTGGTCTGATCCGCCACCTGATCGAGACAGGCATCGAGCAGCGCCTTGTATTCAGGGTCTGTCTCGCAATTTTTGATGACCATCCAGGACTGACATTCCTCGATGCGGCGCACGGTTTCCTCTGCGCTCAACCCGTTCTGCGGTGTCAGCTTCGGGTCCTGATTGGGTTGCACCGGCCCGTTGAATTCGACCTGGTCAGCCGGAAGGCTCGCAGCGAGCCTTGCAAGGCGGTCCAGCTTGAATAACGGATGATCCGCCAGTTGATGCGTCAGACGAAAAGTCTCTGTTGGCATTTCGACGCCAACCGAACCGGGTTCTACCTTGATGAGATCAGCCACGTTCAACCTCCTTGCGGACACGATGATAGATTTGACGAAGAAAGGCCCAGACGCGGTCGGCAATCCGGGTCATTTTGCCTGAGTAAGCGACAAGCCAGGGGCTCAAGCGATTTGATGTTGCTAAATTGACTTCGCGTATCTGGCGACGTTCCGCCCAGATGTGATCGATCATGGGATGGTTCGGGATGGCGCAACTGTCCACCCAGTCGATGCGCGTGTCTCGATGGAAGGCGTCGATGACCTTCATCATCAAAAGCGCGCCCGGCGAGAAACGCGCATAATCTTCATTGAACGCAATCTTGAAACTGTAGGCTCCACGGCCCGAGATAAAACTCGCCAGCATGGCGATGGGCTTGCCATCTAGCGTCATCTGCGCTGCATGGAACTTGTCGGAGGCCTGTGCGCTCCGGCACATGCTTTCAAAGAATGCGCGTTCATTCTTGCGCTCGGCCAGCGCCGTGCCGCGCTTGCCTTTCCAGCCGCTGCGTTCAAGCTGTAGAAAATCCTGCAACCATCGCGTCAGATCGAGATTGGCATCGGGCGTTTCGAAGGCCAATGCGCCCGTCTCGGAAAGGCGGTTCCATAGGCGATTATATTCCTTGCGCTTCTTCTTGCGCATATGGGTGGCAAGATAGGTGTCGCCATCCATGTCTGCTTTGAGGAAGGCGCGTTCGTGCTTGCCGGTTTCGACTGTCGGCAATTGGCGTTCGAGGATGATTTCGGCGAGCGCCGGTCCGAAAGCGCCATCTGCCTGAAAGATAGGGAAACGCACCATCGTCGCCCCGGACTGGTCCGCGAAATCCATAAACTGCCTGATGGCGTCAAGCTCATATCCGGCGCGTACAACCGGCGTCGCAAGAAAGCTGTGGATATGCGTCCAGATCGACCATACGGGAACAGGCAACCCCAGATAGAGGCGCGGCGTGAAATAAGGAAAGAGCCCGATCAATTCGCGCCGGGCATCGCCTTCGACCTTTCGCCAGATCAGGGCGATTTGGACAGGTGACTTGCCCTGCAAATGCGTCATGGCCGCAATCAATGTTGTCGGCTCAAAAAGTGGATTGCCATCGCTGCTCTGCGCGCACAACTCGTTGATGGCCGGAATGAAAGGCGTCACCGCATCGGCGCTTTCAAGGACAACAACATCTACGTCCATCGCCCGGTCCATCAAAAACCGTGCGGCATGCGATATCCGTTCGACCTTGAGCGCCGCCCGTCCCTTTGCCTCGTTTCGACGAGGCATGGAGAAGTCGAAAGGCTGTCTTTTCAGATCGGTCATGTTCTTAAATCACAAAATTTCTGTTGGCGCGTGTGCGTCAGGCGCGGCGCGAGAAAACCGGAAGACGAAGGCGGTGATGTTCAGGCGCAAGCGCACAGAGATGAAAAGCCAGATGCTGGCCGTGACGAGCGAAATGGCCGTCGCCGCCGCCGCGCCTTCAAGTCCGAAGCGCGGCACCAGCACCAGGTTCAGGATGATGTTGAGCGCGGCCGCCGCGCCATAGGCAGCGGCCGTTGCGTTCTGGTTTCCCGTCATGTTAAGCAGATATTCGATCGGCCCGGTCGAAGCGCGCGCCAGAAAACCGATTATGAGGATCGCAAGCAGAGCCGAGCCACTGGCAAAATCGGCGCCGAAAAATCCCAGAGCAAATTTACCGAAAAGAAGGATGAAAAGAGCGGCGGCAAGCGTCGGCCAGAAAATCCATTGGATGATGTTGTGCACGAAGTCCTGCAGGTCGGCGCGATTGCCCTTGGCGTGGAGTTCCGAGAATTTCGGCACGGCAAGTGCGGCGACCGCGAAATAGATGAAGGTCACGAGATTGACGATACGCGTTGCGGCGAAATAGATACCGACCTCTGCGGGGCTGACG